>NZ_JBQFPT010000001.1:0-452182 GCF_056536505.1 Ruegeria sp. CL3
CGCAGCGGCCTGATAGGTCGCGATCTTGCCGACATTGCTGTTGGGAGACGCGTTGCGAAACGCCGGAGCTGCCGCTTTCGATGCGTTCAGATTGCGCAACTTGTCCGAGCCGTACGGGTCGGTAATCGCAGCCACAAGCGGATCGCGGTAATAGCGATACCGATCCTTCTTTTGATGCGAATAGGTGTCATAAACATCCCGCCGATCATCCCACTGTTCATAGGTCGCATCGTCTTTGGTGTATCTGTAACGATCGGGATCGTAGGGCACGGGCTGGATTGTTACTCCATCCTTGTAGCGATGCCGCGGCTGCGGCAGATCCAGGTAGCCGTGGAACTGAGACAATGTGCCTTTGGTCACTGTCCGGCCTTTGGACGCGTCGAAGAAGGCGGTCTCTGCGTCCTGCAGGGCGTCGCGGGTTTCGTGGCGCAAATCCCTGACATCCGCGCGCAGGTCGTCACGTGCCTCTTCATAGGTTTCGGCGTCACGCAGTTCATCCTCAAGCGCGTTCAGGTCGTCTTGGTAGTTGGGGTCTGAGGGATCAAGCGCGGCGATGTCGTCGGCGATGTCGTCGCTGCTACGGCCGTCATAGCTTTCGTTCAGGTCACGCAACTCGCGCCGTGCGTTATAGAGATCTCCGCGCAGGTCATAGTAGGTTTCCGCAGCGGCCTGATAGGTCGCGATCTTGCCGACATTGCTGTTGGGAGACGCGTTGCGAAACGCCGGAGCTGCCGCTTTCGATGCGTTCAGATTGCGCAACTTGTCCGAGCCATACGGGTCGGTAATCGCAGCCACAAGCGGATCGCGGTATCTTCGCTTGTCCGGGTTTTGTTCGTCGTATCGCTTGGTGCGATAGTCCGAGCGAGCAACTGGTCGCGGGGAGTATTCGACCGGAGCAATGGACGCTTTGCGGTAAGCTTTGTTTACGCGTTTTCCGCCGGCCTTGGGCTTCACGCGTGAGCGTTTGCCGAACAGTTCTTCCACATCGCGTTTGAACTCGCGCCCAACGTTCGCGAGGGTTGTTTTCTGAACTTTGCCGTTTCGCGACTTGTTGTTGGAAGGTTTTTGGAACTTCGCTTTCTGCTTGTTGCCAGTTCCGAATATGTTGCGAGAGCGTTGAGTTGTGGACTTGGCTTTTTGCTTGTTGCCATTTCCAAATAGGTTGCCAGAGCGTTGGGTTTTGGACTTCGCTTTCTGCTTGTTGCCACTTCCGAATAGGTTGCGAGAGCTTTGGGTTTTGGATTTGGCTTTCCCATGATCCTTACCGGCATTTTTTGCGCCGTTGCTTTTGCCAGATTTTCCCTTTTCGCCGCTCTTGCCTCCGTCTTTTCCTCCCTTACCGGAATTCCCCTTGCCACCTCCGTTGCCCCTTCCGTTCCCCCTGCCTTTGCCGTTGCCTTTATCGTTTTTTGCGTAAGCCGCATCCGGCGCAAGGGCAAAAGTCGCAACGGCACCGGACGCCAGCACCAATGCAGAAATGGTCAAAAAAGATGTCAGGTAATTGCGAAGTTTAGATTTGGTCATCTCTGCCCCCCAGCATCGATCCGTTTGGTTTATACCACGAATCTCAAAAATGTGGGGAATATCGCTTCGATTGTTTCCTCTGAAGCTATTTCGAGGGCAAAATCTAAGACTTTGTCTTGTTTTTGGCAGCGTTGATCTACTTCAACGCGCAGCGACGTCTAACGAGTCAACTCTCGCATGCCCTGTTCCAACCCAGCCAGTGTCATTGGCACCATGCGGTCTTCGAAAATCTCTTGGATCATGCCGATGGAGTGGGTGTAGCCCCAGTATTTCTCGGGCACCGGGTTGATCCAAAGGTTTGAGGTCCACTGCTCGCGTGCGCGCTGTAGCCAGACTTGGCCTGCTTCTTGGTTCCAGTGCTCGTTGGCGCCGCCGGGGTAGGCGATCTCGTAGGGGCTCATCGAGGCGTCGCCCACGAAGATGCATTTGTAATCGCCGCCATAGGTGCGCAGCACCTCGTGGGTTGGGATCTGTTGGTCCCAACGGCGGCGATTGTCGCGCCAGACGCCTTCATAGAGGCAATTGTGGAAGTAGTAGTATTCCAAATGCTTGAACTCGGTGCGCGCGGCCGAGAACAGCTCTTCAACCACCTTGACATGCGGGTCCATGGAACCACCGACATCCAGAAACAGCAGGACCTTGACCGCGTTATGCCGCTCGGGGCGGGTTTTGACGTCGAGATAGCCGTGTTCGGCAGTGGCGCGGATGGTGCCGTCCAGGTCCAGCTCCTCTGCCGCGCCCTCGCGGGCCCAGCGGCGCAGACGCTTCAAGGCGACCTTGATGTTGCGCGTTCCTAGTTCAACAGTGTCGTCTAAGTTCTTGAATTCGCGCTTGTCCCAGACTTTCACCGCACGCTGGTGGCGGCTTTCCTTCTGGCCGATCCGCACGCCTTCGGGGTTGTAGCCATAGGCCCCGAACGGAGAGGTCCCCGCCGTGCCGATCCACTTGTTGCCCCCCTGATGACGGCCTTGCTGCTCTTTCAGGCGTTCGCGCAAAGTGCCCATCAGCTTGTCAAAGCCGCCAAGGGCTTCGATCTCGGCCTTTTCTTCGTCCGAGAGGTGTTTTTCTGCCATCTTGGCCAGCCAATCCGCGGGGATGTCGACCGCCTCCAGCACCTGATCGAAACTGATCTCGCCCAGCCCCTCAAAACTGGCGGCAAAAGCGCGGTCGAACTTGTCGATATTGCGCTCATCCTTCACCATCGAGACACGGGCGAGGTAGTAGAACGCCTCGACATCATATGTGGCTAGGCCCTTTTTCATCCCCTCCAAAAAGGTCAGATACTCCCGCAGTGAGACCGGAATGCCTGCTTTTCTGAGGTTTTCGAAAAAGGGCAGGAACATGGGCTACACCAAGAACCGCACAAGGATTAGAGACAGGATCAGGCCCAAAAGCGCAAAGGCTATGCCGTAACCGGCCGCGTATTGCGCCATGTCGGCCCGGTTGCCGTTGCGCTTGCGCGCGGCCATTACGCCCAGGATCGCACCCAAAACAGCCATTCCCACTACTACGAGCATTCGTCTGTCATCCGCCTGTATTGTTTCTCGACGTTCCAGCGTCGCCTTCGGCCAGAGACCGGGCCACCAGATCCGAGCCAAACCCGTATCGCGCCCATCCGATACTGTCCAGCCTGACCGCGCGTGCCTGCTGCTCCTGTCCGGCTTGTTTCAGGGCCTCGGATTTCAACAGCAGCAACGTCGCCAGAAGAGAGGCGTTTTCGGCCCGTGTTATCACGTCAATTGCGGAGTTCAGATCGGGCAGGATTTCGGGCCCTCTGTCCTGCGCCAGCGCAAAAGAGGCGGTTTGGGCCGTGACATGCGCGCGGTGAACCTCGGTTCCGGGGGCGGCGTTCAGGAATTGCAGGGCGATCTGATAGTTCTGCAAGGCGGCGGCGGGATCGCGAAACTGGATCATGCGGCCCATAAGGTAATGCGGATAAGCACGGCGGTGGTCGGTCCAGCCCTGCCGCCGTCCGATCTCGGCCGCGCGTTTTGCTGCGCGCAGCTGTCGGGGGGAACCAGGACCGGGGCCGAGGGCTTTATTGATCGCGTCGACCCATTCGCGCGGGGTTTCGGTCAACGGTTGCACCGGCAGCCGGTCGCCGCGCGGGTTGAGGCGGCTGAGCAGGCCGGGGATTACGGCCTCGACCTGTTCACGGGACATCCCCGAGCGCAGTTCAGGAGAATAGGCCGCCCGCAGGATCAACATATCGAACCCGGTCAGAACGGTGTGGATATTGTCATCGTTGAACACGGAATCGGGCAAATGATAAAGGTCGTTGAGCGGCCCCAGCGCCTGCGCCAGTTCTTCATGCAAGCAATCGCGGATTTCCTGCGGGCTGACATCTGCGGGGATGAAAATGCCCAGACGCTCGCGCTGTTGTAACTCGGTCCAGCTGCTTTTGGGCTTGCGGCGGTCGCGGCGGTATTCCTCAAGGCTCGATGAATTGGGGACCACAAAGCAGGCAGCATTGGGCAGGATGCGTTGAATATCGCGCTGAGTGACGGCCTCAATAGTGATGTTGGCCTGACCTTCGGGAATTTGCCGGATGTCGATCCTGGCCTCGCGCCGAATGCGGTTCAACAGGCTGGTCAGGTCGCGCTGCATGCTGGCCGTGGGCGTGCCCGTCAGGCGCACGGTGACGGGTGTTTCGAACCGGGTGAAAACCGGCAGCTCAACGCCGCTTTCCAACGCAAAATGCAAGTCCAGGAAATCGGCAGCAATGTTGGTATTGGACCGCGCAGGGGGCGTTGGCCGCGACGCCGAGAACGACTTGGTAGGGGGCAGAGATTGCTCAACGACCTTGACGTTGTCCGGCAATTCGATCCGTTCGACCGTTGTACAGGCTGACAGCGCCAACACTGCAACGAAGGCGACAAACCGCTTCATGCGCGATTGTACTTTATGAACGGCGTCAGGGTGCCAATCCGATCATAGAGCTGGCGCGCGGTGTGATTGAACTCCTGCGTGAGCCAATAGACTGACGGAGCGCCTTGGCGATCGGCCTCATCATAGACCGCCTGAATCAGGGCGCGCCCGACGCCGGTTCCGCGCGCCTCGGGGCGGGCGAACAGGTCCTGGAGATAGCAGACATTCTCCACCTTCCAGCCATGACGGTGAAACAGGAAATGCGTCAATCCGACCAGCTTGCCGTCCTGTTCTGCAACAAAGCCCGAGAAATCCTGCGGGTCATCGCCCAGCAGACGTTCGAATGCCGTCTCGTAGATCGTGTCGGGCAGGGTGGTTTCATAGAACGCAAGATAATCACGCCACATCTCGGCCCATTGGGCCTTGTCCTCGGCGGTCAGTGGGCGGATTTTGAGGTCTTTGGCCAAGCGATGCGTCCTGCTTATATGGTTTCTGGGATGCTGACACCCGGACCGCCAAGAAGCAAGCCGCGCTCACACCCTGTTCAACGTCGACTGCGTGCCATGAAGGCCAATCGCTCGAACAAATGCACGTCCTGTTCATTTTTTAGCAGCGCGCCGTGCAGTTTTGGAAGCGCGTTAGCCCCTTCGCGTTTGAGGTCTTCGGCACTCAGATCCTCGGCCAGCAGCAATTTCAACCAGTCCAGAACCTCGGAGGTTGAGGGTTTCTTCTTGAGGCCCTGGGTGTCGCGAATTTCGTAGAATTGCGTGAGCGCGGTGGTCAGCAGCGCGTCCTTGATACCAGGATGATGGACTTCGACGATGCGGCGCATCGTGTCCTCATCCGGGAAGCGGATATAGTGAAAGAAGCAGCGGCGCAGGAATGCGTCGGGCAGCTCTTTTTCGTTGTTCGAAGTGATGATCACGATCGGGCGGTTCTTGGCCTTGATCGTCTCGCCGGTCTCGTAGACGTGGAACTCCATTTTGTCGAGTTCCTGCAGAAGGTCATTGGGAAACTCGATATCCGCCTTGTCGATCTCATCAATCAGCAGCACGACCTTTTCGTCGGCCTCAAACGCCTGCCAGAGTTTGCCCTTGCGGATGTAGTTCGAGACGTCATGCACACGCTCTTCGCCCAGCTGGCTGTCCCGCAACCGGCTGACAGCGTCGTATTCGTAGAGGCCCTGCTGCGCGCGCGTGGTGGATTTCACATTCCACTCGATCATGCGCAGACCCAACGCGCCGGCGACCTGTTTTGCCAATTCGGTCTTGCCAGTGCCGGGTTCCCCTTTGACCAGCAAGGGGCGCTCCAGCGTGACGGCGGCGTTCACGGCGATGGTCAGATCATCAGTTGCGACATATTCGGCTGTGCCTTGAAAACGTGCGGTCATCGGGTCCTCTTGCTGTTTCCGGCGAAACTGTGGTGTCCGGGTTACAGAGCGATGGGGAATTTGACAAGCCGGGCCGCTGCGTCGGTGAATCAAATTTACCTGCGACTCCAACCGCTTTTGCATGATTCGCAGGCAGGTGCCTTTCTCGAGGGTTGAACAATGCCCTGAAATTGCCTGTCGATTTTCACAGAAAAACAAGGATTTGTTGTTTTAAGTCTCATATTTAGATGAAGGCTTGCGACGGGGCGTCGGTTCTACGTTTGTGTAGTGACATTCCAGTGCCCGTCGGCTAAACGCTGCGCAGAAGGGAGAGCCAAATGTCTGGTGAAGCAACCGTGACCGACGTTACAGGCCATACCGAGGGAGCAAATATGAAGCAGGAAGTTTTTCTGCCGGAGGACTACCGTCCGGCCGAAGATGAGCCTTTCATGAATGATCTGCAGCTTGAGTATTTTCGCCGCAAGCTGCTGGACTGGAAGACAGAACTACTCGCAGGCAGCCGCGACACGATCGAAGGGCTGCAGGACAACACCCGCAACATTCCGGACGTCGCCGACCGCGCCAGTGAGGAAACCGACCGCGCGCTGGAACTGCGCACACGGGATCGTCAGCGCAAACTGGTGGCGAAGATCGACTCGGCCCTGCGCCGGATCGACGAAGGCGAATACGGGTATTGCGAAAAAACAGGCGACCCGATCTCGCTGAAGCGCCTGGATGCGCGCCCGATTGCGACCATGACACTCGAGGCACAGGAACGGCACGAGCGTCGCGAAAAGGTCCACCGCGACGATTGATCGTCCTGAAATGTGAATAATTCAAACGCCGGGGCCTGTTGCTCCGGCGTTTTTGCGTTAAGGCAAGGCCATGAAGATCAACGATTTGAAGTTTTGCGTGGTGGGCGGCGGCATTGGCGGCCTTGCGGCGGCGTTGGCCCTGCGCCAGCGCGGGGCGCAGGTGACCGTGTTAGAGCAGGCCCCAGCGCTGACCGAGGTTGGAGCAGGCCTTCAGATCAGCGCCAACGGGATGTGCGTGCTTCGCGCCTTGGGGGTTGCGGGGCATCAGCCTGAAGCCGCGCAATTCTCGCACGGTACACTTCTGCGCGACTATCGCAAGGGTCGGGTGATCAGTCGTATTCCATCCCCGGCGGCGGGCCCGACATTCTACTATCACCGCGCCGATCTGCTAGAGCTGTTGAGACAGGCATCAGAGGATGCAGGTGTCGACATACGCCTTGGTGCGCGCGTGCAGACGGTTGGCAAACACCCGTCCGAGGCCGAGATTGCGCTGGATGATGGACAGCGCCTTCGCGCCGAATGTGTCATTGCGGCAGATGGCGGACACAGCGCCCTTCGCCCGATCCTAAATGGCCCCGAGGCTCCTGCCTTTACACACCAGATCGCCTGGCGCGCTACGGTGCCTTGGGAGGGCCGGGTTGAGAGACCGCAAGCCTCACTGACAATGGGGCCTGGGCGGCACGTCGTCACTTATCCGTTGCGCGACCAACGCCTGATGAACATCGTCGCGATTGAAGAACGCTCGGACTGGCAGCAAGAAGGCTGGCGCGTTAAGGGCGATCCCGACGACTTGCGCGCGCGGTTTGCCGATTTTGGCGGACCGGTAAGGGGCATACTGACAAAAGTCGAAGAAACGCATCTTTGGGCGCTGTACCTGCGTCCGGTGGCCGAGAGATGGCAGAACGGACGCTTGGCTCTGTTGGGCGATGCGGCACATCCGACGTTGCCCTTCATGGCGCAGGGGGCATGTCTAGCGCTTGAGGATGCCTGGGTTCTGGCACGCTCGTTCGACAGCCAATCGGGTGTGAGGCAAGCTCTTGCAGCCTACGAATCCGCGCGCCAGCGCCGCGCGCAACATGTGGTCGCTGCGGCATCCGCTAACGCGCGCAACTTCCATCTGCGGGGTCCGATGCGTCTGGTCGCGCAAGCAGTTCTGGCAGCAATAGGTCCGCGCCTTACGCGGAAAAATGACTGGATCTACAGCTACGACCCGACCGTCTGATCTCAGATATCCAGATCGACCCAGACCGGCACGTGATCCGAGGGTTTTTCGTGCCCACGCACCTCTTTGTCGATCTGACAGTCCCGCATCAAATCCGCGGCTTGCGGGGTCAGTAGAAAATGGTCGATGCGAATACCGTCATCCTTGTTCCACGCTCCGGCCTGATAGTCCCAGAAGGAATAGTGGCCCGCACCTTGCACGCGGGCACGGAACGCCTCGGTGAACCCAAGGTTCAGGATCTTGCGGAACGCGGCCCGGCTTTTGGGCCGGAACAAGGCGTCCTCGCGCCATGCATCGGGGCGCTTTGCATCTTCTGCCTGCGGAATGATGTTGTAGTCGCCCGCCATTAACGCAGGCTCTTCGCTCGCCAACAGATCATGGGCGCGATCATACAGACGCTCCATCCACGCCAGTTTGTAGTCGTATTTTGGCCCGGGCGTTGGGTTTCCGTTCGGTAGATAAAGGCCACAGACCCGGAGCACCTGCTTTCCAACAACCGTTGCTTCGATCCAACGCGCCTGTTCATCTTCATCGTCACCGGGCAAGCCCCGCGTCACATCCTCCAAAGGTAGCTTCGAGAGGATTGCGACGCCGTTAAAGCTCTTCTGACCATGTGTCTCGACATTGTACCCGCGCTCTTCGAAAATTTCGCTGGGGAAGTTCTCGTCGATGGATTTGATTTCCTGCAAAAGAACCACGTCTGGCTGGGCATCATCCAACCAACGTGGCAAGGCTTCGGCCCGCGCTTTTATGCCATTGATGTTGAACGTGGCGATTTTCATGCGCGATCCTCCGAAGCTGTTTGCAACCTATCGCCCAGAATGATCCCAGCGGCAAGGTGGTGGATGGGGTTGCGAGGCTCTGCCTCGCGCTCCGAGGTATTTATGGCCAGATGAAGAAACGGATCCTTAACCAATTTGGTTGTAGCAAAGAGATGCGGTACAGGCGGAGGCGCCGATGACCGCGCCAGGTGAAGCTCTCCGGCTTTCAGGTCGGAGAGTGGATCCTTGCTTCATCTGGCTGAAAATACCTTGGGGGTGTGGGGGCAAAGCCCCCACGTGGTTCACATGGAAAACGACGTGCCGCATCCACAGGAGGACGTCGCGTTGGGGTTTTCGATAACGAACCGCGCGCCGATAAGTTCCTGGGTAAAATCAATGACTGCATTTTCCAGAAAGGGCAGGGAGATCGAGTCGACTATCACCTTTTGGCCTTTGCCTTCCAGCACAAGGTCGTCTTCTTTCGGTTCGTCCAACGCGATTTCGTATTGAAAACCGGAACATCCGCCGCCTTCAACGGCGACACGCAAGGCCTGACCCTGATTGGCGGCACCGATTTCAGCAAGGCGCTCAAACGCTCGTTCTGTGACTGTCGGAGGCAGATTCATGCCGGACTCCAAAGGTTTATTTCCCAACCAACGTACAATATATGAAACCTATCGACAGGCGACAAGGACCAGACTTTTGGACAGAGCGGGTTTTGCCTCGGATCCAGGCCGCGCACGGGGGCGGTTGGTGCCTGAGGAGGAAAGCAGTTTCCGGTCATGCTTTCAGCGTGATCGGGATCGCATCATTCATGCCAGCGCGTTCCGGCGGCTTAAGCACAAGACGCAGGTTTTTGTGGAACATGAGGGCGACAGCTACCGCACCCGCCTGACGCATTCGATCGAGGTGGCTCAAGTTGCGCGGACCATTGCGGGTGCGTTAGACCTGAACCCGGAACTAACCGAGGCCATCGCGCTTGCGCATGATTTGGGTCACACGCCTTTTGGTCACACGGGTGAGGATGCGCTGCATGCGTTGATGGCGCCCTATGGTGGTTTTGACCACAACGCGCAGGCCATCCGTATCGTCACCAAGCTGGAGCGCCACTATGCCGAGTTCGACGGCTGCAATCTGACATGGGAATGTCTGGAAGGGATCGCAAAGCACAACGGACCGGTGACCGGAGAGCTTCCTTGGGCTCTGGCCGAGTGTAATGGTGGCTTCGATTTGGAACTGCACACTCATGCCAGCGCCGAGGCGCAGGTGGCGGCCCTGTCGGACGATATTGCCTATAACAACCACGATCTTCTGGATGGGCTTCGGGCCGACCTATTCTCTGACGCTGAAATCCAGCAACTCCCGATTGTGGGAGAGTGCTATGCGGCAGTCGATCAGGCCTATCCCGGGCTTGATCCGTATCGCCGCCAGCATGAGGCGCTGCGGCGGGTTTTTGGTGTCATGGTCTCGGATGTGATTGATACCTCGCGAGGGCTTATTGCCGGATCGGGGGCGCGGTCGGTTGAGGATATCCGGCACCATGGCGCGCCGGTCATTCAGTTTTCTGCGGGGCTTTGGGCGCAGCTCAAGGACATCCGCGCCTTCCTGTTCGCGCGGATGTATCGCGCGCCCAGTGTGATGGAAGTGCGGGGGGAAGTGGCACGTGTGGTTGAAGACCTGTTCCCGATCTACCTGAGTGATCCCAAGCAGATGCCGACCCGCTGGCACGATGATATCGAAGCCGCGCAGGATGAGACCGCGCTGGCGCGGATCGTTTCAGACTACATTGCGGGCATGACCGATCGGTTTGCGCTGCAGGATCATAAACGCCTGACCGGCCAGTAGCTATTCGATCCCGATATAGGCCAGCGCCCACACCTGTTGACCGGCCTGTTCCGCAGCCAGATCAGCGTCATCGGTAGGCGGGAAGACGATCATGGTGGGACCGTAGCCGCCGATGCCCATCGGGCTGCCATCCGCATGGGTCGCGACAATTGGGCTGTGGGCCTCGATACTGCTCCAGCGAATTTCGGCTTGATAGCCGTCCAGCGCCATGGGTTTGGCGGTTTTCCCTTCGGCTCCGGCCATTGACATCACCGCCGAGAGAAGAGGGCCAGAGAACGTGATCTCGCGTTTGTTGCCTTCGGGGCCGTAGGGGATCGTGATTTCGGTCTGATCAAGCGCGTCCAGCATCGCGGTGTCGAAACCGGCGGCTCCGCTATGCGTGACCTCCAGATATCCAAGCAGACCGCCGTCATTCTCACCGCGTGCGGGCAGGTTGGTCTCAGAGACCGCGCCGCCCAATGTCAGCAGAACGTGCCCTTTGGGCGCGGGCATCTCGGCCCATACGGGAGTTGCTAGGGCAAGGACAAGGGGCAGGACTAGGCGCATGGGTCGTCTCCGGTTTTGAAATCCTGCACAAATTAGCGGTGTTCGAGGACAATCCAAGCCCAAACCGATGCCTTCCATTGACCTTGACGCTTTGCGTGGTAAACCGCCGGGCAAGCAAAAGGACATCCGAAATGAACCTGTTTTCCGAGATCCGCGGCCTTGTATTGGACGCGTTGGCGCAGATGCAGTCCGAAGGCGCTCTGCCCGAGGGGTTGAGCTTTGACAACGTGGCCGTTGAGCCGCCGCGCGATGCCGCGCATGGCGATATGGCGACCAATGCGGCGATGGTGCTGGCCAAGCCCGCCAAGATGAAGCCGCGCGACATTGCGGATGCTTTGGCGGCCAAGCTGGCCGCCGATAGCCGGATCACCAGCGCAGAGGTTGCGGGGCCGGGGTTCCTGAACCTGCGTTTGGCGGCAACGGTGTGGCAAGGTGTTCTTGCGCGCGTGTTGGAGATGGGCACGGACTATGGCCGCTCGACCATGGGACAGGGGCAGAAGGTCAACGTGGAATATGTCTCGGCCAACCCGACCGGCCCTCTGCATGTGGGTCATACGCGCGGTGCGGTGTTCGGAGACGCTCTGGCGAGCTTGCTGGCCTATTCAGGTCATGACGTGACGCGTGAGTACTACATCAACGACGGTGGCGCGCAGGTGGATGTGTTGGCGCGCTCGGCCTACGAACGATATCGCGAGGCCAATGGCCTCAGCCCCGAGATTGCCGAGGGTCTCTATCCCGGTGACTACCTAATCCCGATCGGCGAGGCGCTGAAAGAGAAATACGGCGACAGCCTGATCGACAAGCCCGAGAGCGAATGGCTGGAAGATCTGCGCAACTTCGCCACCGACGCGATGATGGATCTCATCCGCGCCGACCTGAAGGCGCTGGGCGTTGAAATGGATGTGTTCTTCTCGGAGAAATCCCTCTATGGCACGGGCCGGATTGAGGCTGCGCTGCAGTCGCTGACCAACAAGGGACTGATCTACGAAGGCGTGCTGGAGCCGCCCAAAGGCAAAAAGCCCGAGGATTGGGAGCCGCGCGAGCAGACCCTGTTCAAATCGACCGAACATGGCGATGACGTCGACCGTCCGGTCAAGAAATCGGATGGTGCATGGACCTATTTCGCCCCGGATATTGCCTATCACTATGACAAAGTCAGCCGTGGTTTTGACGCGCTGATCGACGTGTTTGGCGCGGATCATGGTGGCTATGTCAAACGGATGAAAGCCGCTGTTTCGGCGCTGTCTGACGGCAAGGTGCCACTGGATATCAAGCTGACCCAGCTGGTGAAGCTGTGGAAAAATGGCGAGCCGTTCAAGATGTCCAAGCGGGCCGGAAACTTTGTCACCCTGCGCGATGTGGTCGATCAGGTTGGCCCGGATGTGACCCGTTTCGTGATGCTGACCCGCAAGAACGACGCGCCTCTGGATTTCGATTTCGACAAGGTGCTGGAGCAGAGCCGTGAGAACCCCGTGTTCTACGTGCAATACGCCCATGCCCGCGTCATGAGCGTGCTGCGCCGCGCGGCCGAGGCCGAGATTGCCGCCGACGATGCGACACTTATGGGCGCGGATCTGGGCAAGATCGACCATACCTCTGAGCTGGCTGTGGCCAAGAAACTGGCCGAATGGCCACGCTTGGTTGAGATCGCCGCCCGCACCAACGAACCGCACCGCGTCGCCTTCTATCTGTATGAATTGGCAGGGGATTTTCATGCTCTGTGGAACAAGGGTAACGAAGAAACTCAGCTGCGCTTCATCCAGGATGGCGATGTTGCCACAAGCCAGTCGAAAATCGCATTGGCCCGTGCCGTTTCTGTTGTGATTTCAGCAGGCTTGGGTATTCTTGGCGTTACTCCGGCGCAGGAGATGCGGTAACCAATACCGCCCGAACCGCCGGTCTGAGGCAGACAAGAAATGACCCGCGCGCCTTAATCTCAGGCGCAATCGGGCGGTGAGGCGGACATGACGAGTTACGATTACTCGGGGCATCAAAGCCCCGGGCAGATGCATTACCCGAATCAATCCTACGCCGATGATGGGTATGACTACCCTGACGAGATGGCCGACCATGCCGCGCCGCGCAGCGGTTTTGGCGTTGGCAAGGCGATGAACGTGCTGGGGGCGGTCGCGTCTCTGGCGCTGGTCGCCGGGATCGGAATCTGGAGCTACAAGCTGGTGATGCGCGATGTCAGCGGAGTGCCTGTCGTCCGTGCCGCCGAAGGTCCGATGCGCATTCAGCCCGAAAATCCGGGCGGGCGCCCCGCAGATCATCAGGGTCTGGCCGTGAATGCTGTTGCTGCCGAAGGCTCGGCAGCCGCCCCAGCAGATCGTCTAATCCTGGCTCCGCGCCCAGTCTCGCTGACCGATGAGGACCTGCCCGCTGGTGAATTGAAGCCCACCAAAGCTGTCCATGTGGTCGAAGAGCCGATTTCGAACGAAGAGGCCGCGGCCCTGCGGCAAAACGCAGTGGACGCACTGGTAGCCGAACTCGCGGGCGAGGCGGCTCGTGCCAATGATGAACAAACCGAGGATGGCGTGCAGTTGGCGTCTCTGGTGACGCCCGAGGAAGAGCCTGCGATTGACCCGGCGGATTTCGCCGCAGCCCTGCCAGACCCGGCCATTGCCGAGCTTCCGGGCGTGCGCCGCTCGTTGCGCCCGCAAACCCGTCCGGCCCGCCGTGCGGTGGTCACCGATACGTCTGAGGCAGCGATCAACGCGGCCGTCAAATCCGCCGTTGGGTTGGATGTAGACCCTGACACGCTGAGCAAAGGCACTCGTCTAGCGCAGCTTGGCGCTTTTGAGAGCGCGGATGTCGCCAAATCCGAATGGGCGCGTCTAAACGGTCAGTTCCGTGAGTATATGGAAGGAAAACAGCGTGTTATCCAGAAAACCTCAAGCGGTGGCCGCACCTTCTACCGGTTGCGCGTGCTTGGTTTTGATGACCTGAGCGACTCGCGTCAGTTCTGTGCGGCGCTGGTGGCCCAAGGGGCCGACTGTATCCCGGTGGCCGTCAGGTGACGTTCGGGGCCGCAATTTCTGACGCAAAAGCGCTGCGGCTGACCGATGACGAAAGGGCCCTGTTCCGTGAGATGAACCCGTTTGGGTTCATCCTTTTTGCCCGCAACATCGAAAGCGCCGATCAGGTCCGCGCCCTGTGCGATGATTTTCGCGAGGCCGTCGGACGGAATTGCCCTATCACGATTGATCAAGAGGGCGGCCGTGTTCAACGCCTGCGCGCCCCTCTGGCGCGTGAATGGATGCCGCCGCTCGATCATGCCGAACGGGCCGGAGAACAGGCCGAACGCGCCATGTACTTGCGCTATCGCCTGATTGCGCATGAGCTGTTTGAGTTGGGGATCGACAGCAACTGCGCCCCGATGGTGGACGTAGCGCGCCCGGAAACCCACGCCTTTCTACGTAACCGCTGCTACGGCAGCGATGCACAAAGAATCGCTCAACTGGGGCGGGCCGTTGCGCAGGGGCATCTGGATGGGGGCGTTTTGCCCGTCGTCAAGCACATGCCCGGTCACGGTCGGGCCACGCTGGACACACATTTCGACCTGCCGCGCGTCGACCTGCCGCTCGAAGAGCTGACGCAGACTGATTTTGCCCCGTTCAAAGCCCTGAACGACTTGCCAATGGCGATGACCGCTCATTTGGTGTTCGAACAGATCGACCCGGTCCCGGCCACGATCTCGGCCCCGATGATGAAGGTCATTCGCGAGGTGATCGGTTTTGACGGGCTGGTCATGACCGATGACATCACCATGAAGGCGCTTAGCGGGTCGGTGCCCGAGCGCGCGGAACAGGCTTTGCTGGCGGGTTGTGATGTCGTTTTGCACTGCAACGGCAGCTTCGCTGAGCGTCGTGATGTGCTTGAAGCCGCAGGCCAGATGACTGAGGCGGCGCAGGCCCGCGCAGATCGGGCCTTGGCCATGCGCAAAAAGCCCGCCGAACTTGACATCGAGGCCACTGAGGCTGAACTATCTGCCCTAATGGGCGGGCAGGTATATGAACGATAATCTTTTCAGCGAAGATCCGGTTTCGGTCGCCGACCGGCTGGCGGCCGAAGCGCTGATCGTTGATGTCGACGGGTTCGAAGGCCCGTTGGATGTGCTCCTGACCCTGTCGCGGACGCAAAAGGTCGACCTGCGCAAGATCTCGGTTCTGGCACTGGCGCAGCAATATCTGGCTTTTGTCGAAAAGGCGCGTGCGCTGCGGATCGAACTGGCTGCCGACTATCTGGTGATGGCCGCTTGGCTGGCCTTTCTCAAATCCCGCCTCTTGCTGCCGCCTGATCCGGACGATGAAGGCCCCTCGGGCGAGGAACTCGCAGCCCACTTGGCCTTTCAGCTTGAGCGACTGCAGGCCATGCGCGATGCCGCTGCCCGGCTGATGGCACGCGACCAGCTAGGGCGTGATTTCTTCAAGCGCGGGCAGGGCGAGGATGTCACCCGCATTCGCACCGTGACCTATTCCGCCACGCTGCTGGACCTGATGCAGGGCTATGCGCGTATCCGCACCCGCGATGAATTCCGTCCCTTTGTGATGGACCGAGACTCGGTGTTCACGATGGAGCAGGCGCTGGAACGTATGCGCCCTCTGATCGGGTTTGCCGGTGCCTGGACCGATATGGAGACCTATTTGCCCGACGGATGGGACGGTGATCCGGTGCGGCGACGCTCGGCTACGGCGGCGACTTTCGCGGCCTCGCTGGAGCTGGTGAAAGAAGGACATATGGAGATCAAGCAAAGCGATACCTTTGCCCCGATCCATCTGCGCAAGAGGACCGAGACCCGTGACTGACGCCCCCGAAGAAACCGGCACCCTGTTCGAAGCGCCCCCTCTGGCCGAGCAGGAGCGGATGGTCGAGGCGGTGTTGTTTGCCAGCGCTGAACCGGTGACAAATGCCGATCTTGAGGCGCGGATGCCGCATGGAAGCAATGCCGCGCAAGCGGTTGAATTGCTTCAGAAACGATATGAGGGCCGCGGTGTGCGCGTGGTCAAGGTGGGCGAGGCCTGGGCGATCCGCACGGCCCCCGATCTGGGCTTTCTGATGCAGAAAGAAACGGTCGAGACCCGCAAGCTGAGCCGCGCGGCAATCGAAACGCTGGCCATCGTGGCCTATCACCAGCCCTGCACGCGGGCCGAGATCGAAGAGATTCGCGGTGTCTCTGTTTCGCGCGGAACAATCGACCAACTGCTTGAGATGGAGTGGATCCGGCTGGGCCGCCGCCGCATGACGCCGGGCCGCCCGGTGACCTTTGTCGTCACGCCCGAGTTTCTGGATCATTTCGGGTTGGAAAACGCCCGCGACCTGCCGGGCCTCAAGGAATTGCGCGCCGCTGGCTTGTTGGAAAATCGCCCACCACCGGGTGCTATCCCACTGGGCGAGGGGCGCGAAGACGAAGTTGACGAGGATCAGACCGAACTCTTCGAGGAAGAGTGATTAGACTGCCCTTTTACCGCCGCATAGATACCCTATCTTTAGGCGCAGGAAACGGAGTTGAGCAATGAATGCAAATCGGATCATCGATATGATCGTCCGCCAGGTCACGCGCCGACTTGTCAACAAAGGTATCGACAAAGGGTTTGATATGGCAAGCCGTATGGGCGGTTCGTCGGATTCAGGCGATACCCAACCGAAAGGGAAACCGGGGCCGGCCCAGTCGCAGAGTATCAAACAGGCCAAGCAGATGACCCGTCAGATGCGGCGGTTCATGCGGTTTTAGGTAGCCGCCTTGAAATGTTTGGACAGTTTCAGCCCCTGTCCCTGATAGTTCGAGGCAATGCCCGCGCCATATAGCTGCGAGGGCATTTCGGACATCTTCTCATAGACCAAGCGCCCGACGACCTGACCGTGTTCCAGCACGAATGGGGCCTCGTGGCAGCGGACCTCAAGCACACCGCGCGATCCGGCACCACCTGCGGCGGCATGGCCAAAGCCGGGGTCGAAGAAGCCTGCATAATGCACCCGGAATTCGCCGACCATGGCCAGATAGGGGGCCATTTCCGCCGCGTACATGGGTGGGATATGCACCGCCTCGCGACTGACGAGGATGTAGAACGCGCCGGGGTCTAGGATGATACAGCCATCACTCGTGCGCACCTCTTCCCAGTAGTCTTGCGGGTCGTATGCGCCGATCCGGTCCAGATCAATCACGCCGGTATGCGGCTTTGCACGATAGCCGACCAGATCGGTGTCGGGCAACTGCAGGTCAACGGAAAAGCCTAAACCGTCCTGAATGACGGCAGGTCCATCGACCAGCGGGGATTCGGTGTGTAGCGCGGTCAATTCGGCGTCGGTCAGAACGGCTTGACCCTGACGGAAGCGAATCTGGTTCAGCCGCATGCCCGGCCGAACGAGAACCGAGAAGGATCGTGGACAGATCTCAGCATAGAGTGGACCGGTATAGCCTGCGGGCACCCGGTCGAACTCGGTGCCGCCATCGGTGATTGTTCGCGTCAGCAGGTCCAGCCGCCCGGTTGAGCTTTTGGCATTCGCCACCGCGCTGGTCTCAGCGGGCAGGGCGAGCGATTCCTTCAACGGCACGAGATAGACGCAGCCTTTCTCGAGCACGGCTCCGTCGGTGATATCGATCCGGTGCATCTCAAACTCGGCCAAACGGTCGGCGACCGATCGCCCTTCGCCCGCAAGAAATGAAGCGCGGACGCGGTAAGCCACTGTTCCCAAACGAAGATCAAGGCTGGCGGGTTGCACCTGTGCCGGGATCACGTCCGGGCTGGCACTGATCTCACCCCGTGTGATCATCGCTTCGATCTGCTGGTTTGGGCATACACCTGTCATTTCGATCCCCCCTGATGCCAGAGCGGGATCTGGCCTGTCTGCCATAAACGTCGGTGTGATTTGGTCGGGCTAGCAGGACTCGAACCTGCGACCTTCCGTCCCCCAGACGGACGCGCTACCAGGCTGCGCCATAGCCCGACGTTGGAGTGTTCATAACGGTTTTCCCGGCAGGGGCAAGAGGAAAACATTGCCTTTTTTCTATCCTGCCGCCCGTGTTTCCACCCGGTTCAACCATGCGCGCAAATCCTTGGCCAAGGGCGCGATACGGCTGAGTAGTTCATCGTCGAATTCGGACCGATTCCATGCCAGTGAAGCGATGCCTCCAACCAAAGGCGCGGCATCCAACTCGGCTGGTTCGGCGCTTTCCACTGATGCCTCAGCCTCTTGCGGTGCGTCGAGGTCCATTGGGATTTGTTCGGTCTGCGGGGCAGGTTTGGCGGAAAAGGGAACAACGGTGCTGTCCGTTTGCTCGACCGCAGGCTCATCCAGAGACGGCGAGAGCGCTGCAACATGGGCGACACCCTGTTCGCGCAAAATCCGCTGTACGCCCTTGATGGTGATCCCATCCTCGTGCAGCAGCTTTTTGATACCGCCCAGCAGACGCATATCATTAGGGCGATAGTACCGGCGTCCTCCGGCCCGTTTCACGGGTTTGACCTGGGTAAACCGGCTTTCCCAAAAGCGCAGGACATGGGCCTGTACTCCGAGCCAATCCGCAACTTCACTTATGGTGCGAAATGCGTCGGGAGATTTGCTCATGTCCGCGAGGTCCTAGGATTACTTGCGATTCCCGGCGGCGACGCGATCCTTCATCAGGTGCGACGGACGGAAAGTCAGCACGCGGCGGGGTTGGATGGGAACCTCTTCGCCCGTTTTGGGGTTGCGACCGATACGAGCGGTTTTGTCCCGAACGCTGAACGTGCCGAATGAGGAAATTTTCACCTGCTCACCACGCACCAGTGCGTCGGACATGTGGTTCAGAACGCTTTCCACCAGCTGCGCGCTTTCGTTGCGTGACAGGCCAACTTCACGAAAGACGGCTTCGCTTAGATCCATTCGGGTCAGTGTTTTGTCGCTCATACCTTTTCCCCTGTTGATGTCAAAGCATAGGGCGGGGGCAAATTCACTGTCAATATCAATGAATTGCAGGTGGGGGCGTAAGCTGAATTGCGCCGGTTACCAGCGCAGAACAACCGCGCCCCAAGCTAGCCCGCCGCCAATGGCTTCGGTTACGATCAGATCGCCTTGCTTGATTTGCCCACGCTGTTTGCCAACCGACAGGGCCAGAGGGATCGACGCGGCAGAGGTGTTGCCGTGATCCTGTACGGTGACCACGACATTCTCCATCGGCAGGCCCATCTTCTTGGCGGTGCCCTGAATGATGCGGATATTGGCCTGATGCGGCACGATCCAGTCTACATCCGACGCCCCCAATCCGGCGCGATCCAGTGCGGTGTTGGCGGTTTTGGCAAGCTTTTCAACGGCATGACGGAAGACCTGATTGCCCTGCATGCGTAGGTAACCGGTGGATTGGGTGGACACGCCCCCATCCACGTACAGTAAATCCTGATACCGCCCGTCCGAGTTCAGGTCGGTTGCCAGAATGCCACGGTCGTCCGAGGTGCCGGCGCTGTCCTGTTCCTCAAGGATCAACGCACCCGCACCGTCGCCGAACAACACGCAGGTCGAGCGGTCGGTCCAGTCCATGATTCGGGAAAACGTCTCGGCCCCGATGACTAATACACGTTTGGCTTGGCCGGAGAGGATCAGCGCGTTTGCATTGCTCAGCGCGAAAACGAATCCGGCGCAGACGGCCTGCACATCGAAGGCAAAACCGCACGTCATGCCAAGGCGGGCCTGAACCATGGTCGCCGCTGACGGAAAGGTCAGATCAGCGGTCGAGGTCGCGAGAACGATGGCGTCAATGTCTTCCGCCTCTAACCCCGCGTCTGCAAGGGCGGCTTTTGCGGCATTGGTCGCCAAATCCGAGGTGGTTTCACCTTCGGCAGCAAAGTGGCGGCGTTCGATCCCCGACCGGGTTCGGATCCATTCATCCGTTGTATCCAAAGTCTGTTCAAACTCCGAATTCGGGACAACACGTTCGGGCAAATAATGTCCGACACCTACAACGACTGAACGGCCTGCCATGTTTGAGGTACTGCCTTCTTTGTTATTTTTCCGCCTGCGGCGCGGCATGCGCGGCATCTTGTGCAAGCTGGGCCGTTGATGCAACCCGTGCTGCCAATTTTTCGGCAAAACCTGATTGGGCCAGCGTGAAGGCCAGCTTGACTGCGGCTGACACTCCGGTCGCGTCTGCGCCGCCGTGGGATTTCACCACGGTTCCATTTAGCCCCAGGAAAACGCCTCCGTTCACGCGGCGCGGATCGATGCGTTTTTTCAGGCGGTTCAGCGAGGTGATCGCCAGCACCGATGCAAGTCGAGAGAGGGGTGTGTATTTGAAAGCTTCGCGCAGAAGATCTCCGATCAGGCTGGCTGTGCCTTCGCCGGTCTTGATCGCAACGTTTCCGGTAAACCCATCGGTCACAATGACATCTGCCTTGTCGCCGGGAATATCGCTGCCTTCGACAAAGCCCACGAAATCGAAATTCGCGGATTCGGCGAAGTCAGTAATCATGGCATGCGCTTCTTTGAGCTCTGCCCGACCTTTATGTTCCTCGGTGCCGACATTCAGAAGCCCGATACGAGGGCGCTGCAGCGCCATGCCGTTGCGCGCGTAAGAGGCGCCCATCAACGCATATTGCAGCAGATCCTTGGCGTCGGCGCGCACATCGGCACCGACATCCAGCATCACGTTGAACCCCTGACGGTTGCGCGAGGGCCACAGAATCGCAATCGCCGGGCGGCTAACTCCAGGCAGTTTTCGCAGACGCATCATCGACAGCGCCATCAGGGCGCCGGTGTTGCCACAGGATACCGCGCCATGGGCATCGCCTTGACGCACGGCCTCAAGCGTGGACCACATCGAGGTCTGTTTGCCGTTGCGCACAACCTGGCTGGGCTTGTCCTCCATCGTGACGACGTCTGGACAATCACGAAAATCGACGCGCCCATCAAGGACGCGCCGTTTCGCTACGAGCTTGCGCAGCTTGTCTTCCGGACCGTGCAGCAGAAACCCGATATCGGGGTTCTTCTTCGCCGATTGCGCCAAACCTGCAACAACAGCTACGGGACCATCGTCCCCCCCCATGGCATCAACGGAAATAATGATCCGTCCGGCGTGCGTGGGTTGTTCCGTCATGCGAAGGCTTGCGCTCGATCAGGCTTAGGCTGCGTCTTCGTCCAGGTCGATTTCGTCGGCCTGAGCGACGACTTCACGGTCGTCATAGTGGCCGCAGGATGCGCAAACGTGGTGCGGGCGCTTCAGCTCGCCGCAGTTCGGGCATTCGTTCGGGTTTGCAGCAACCAGAGCGTCGTGTGCGCGGCGGTTGTTGCGACGCGACTTGGAAACTTTGTTCTGTTGGACGGCCATGGTCTCAACCTTTGTCTACTGAGGGTCAGCAGAATCGCCGCCGACCGGGTTTCATATTTCGTTTATCGTGGTTTGACGCGCGTTTAGGGTACATGCCCCACGTTGTCCAACCCTAAATCCGATGAGCGCGCGAAAATACTGCGATTCTCGACATGTTCAAGCGATTTTTCTGACCGCTTGCTATGACAGGAAATCTCTGCCCTGTCACTCGTCTTTTTTCAGCGCATCGCGCAAACCTGCCAGTCCGGCGAAGGGTTTGGCATCTTCGTCCGTCATCGCCTGTTTACCCGGCTCTGTATAGTCGGCCTGCTCCAGTTCCGCACCCTCTTTGCGTGGATAGAGGGGGAGGGCCAGCGACAGCGCCTCGATCATCACCTGGGTGGGGTCAATTTCGACGCCCAGAGCCTCGGTTTCGTCGCCTTCGGGGATTTCGAACTCTTCTTCCTCGGGGTCTGCCCAGTCGGCCAGAAAGGTACGAGTGACGGGGACGTCGATACGTGTGGTCACCGGTTCCAGCGTCACGACGCAGGGTTGCACGACAGTTGCGCCCAGTTTGGCGGTGAGGACCCAGTCCTTCTTTCCTTCGGCCTCAACTTGGCCGACAAAGCTGAGCTTGCGAAGGCCAAGCAGGTCAAGCTCGGCTTTGATGTTGTCCAGGTCCGTCGCGTTTGGGCGCAATTCGAAGGATGTTGGCGTGTTTTGGGGCAGGTCGGCCACCCGCAGAGATGTCGTGTTGCTCATTCGTGACCCTTTCCTGTGTTGAACCGGGGCATCGGTTTCTGTAAGCGGATAGGGGCCGTTACGGATCAAGGCAAGAGGGTGTATATGGTGATGGGTGTAAACAAGGTGAAACGAGCAGCGAAATCGCTCGTCTTTATTGCCTGTCTGGCTGCGGTTGCGGCCTGTACGCCGACCTTCAAGAATCACGGCTATATTCCGCCTGCCGAAGATCTGGCCGAGATCAAAGTGGGTGTCGATACCCGCGACACCGTGGCCGAAGCCATCGGCGCGCCCGGTATTTCCGGCGTTGTGCAAGATTCGGGCTATTACTACGTCGCCTCTCGCGTGCGTTTTTACGGCCCCAAACGGCCCGAGGTCGTCTCGCGCGAATTGGTTGCCATCAGCTTTGACCAGCGCGGCGTCGTCCGCAATATCGAGAGGTTCGGTCTGGAGGACGGAGTCGTCGTGACCCTTGAACGGCGCGTGACCGAATCCAGCATCCAGAACAACGGCTTCCTGCGTCAGCTGCTGGGCAATATCGGCAACTTCAACCCAGCTAACATTCCGGGCGCCACCAACTAAGTCACAGGACTGTCGTGTCGTCTTCACAAGGCGGTCACATCTGCCGTGATAGCAGAGTCATAAGGTTGAAATCCGGTCGGCAAGGGCGGAGGATGCGGTCATGGCTGTGTTGTTGAGCAAAGGGCGCTTTCGGGCACGTCTGGCGCAGAGTGACGAAGATCTGGCGGCGGCGCAGGCGCTCCGAACGCGGGCATTTGGCACCGGCGCATTGGATGCTGACGCGTTCGATCTGGTTTGCGCCCATGTTCTGGTTGAAGATCTGCAGGACGAGGGCGCTCTGGTCTGTTGTTTCCGTATGCTGACCATGGATAGCGGGACTGAGGTCGGGCGTAGCTACTCGGCGCAGTTTTACGATCTGTCCAGCCTTGAAGGATTCTCAGGCCGTATGGTTGAGATGGGGCGGTTCTGTATCCACCCCGACTGGACAGACCCGGACATCCTACGTGTGGCGTGGGGTGCGATGACGGCCTATGTGGACCAGAACGGGATCGAGATGCTGTTTGGATGTTCCTCATTCGCAGGGACCGAGACGACCGAGTATCTGGACGCGTTCGCGATGCTCAAACACCGTCATTTGGCCCCGAAACGCTGGCTGCCGCGGGTGAAAGCGCCGGATGTGTTTCGGTTTGCGTCCAAGCTGCGTCGCAGGCCGGACGTCAAGAAAGCGATGCTGCGGATGCCGCCATTGCTGCGCACCTATCTGATGATGGGCGGCTGGGTTAGCGATCATGCGGTGGTGGATCGGCACATGAACACGTTGCACGTTTTCACCGGGTTGGAGATTGGCGCGATTCCCCCGGCCCGCAAACGGTTGCTGCGGGCAGTGGCTCGGTAACTCCGGATTTTCGACGAGAAGAAGGTGTGGGCGTTGACGCGCCAGCCCTGCCGGTTTAGCTGGCGGGCATGGCGAGAATTCCTTTGTTGCAGATGTCCGGCATTTCCCTGACGTTCGGGGGTGATCCGGTGTTTTCCGGTTTGGATCTGGTGGTCCAGCCGGGTGATCGCGTTGCGCTTGTGGGGCGCAACGGCTCGGGTAAGTCTACCTTGATGAAAGTGATGGCAGGGTTGGTTGAGGCCGATCAGGGCGAGATCGTTGTGCCTCCCGGTAAATCCGTTGGGTATATGCAGCAGGACCCGGGGATGGAGGGGTTCGCGACGCTGGGCGATTATGCCTCAAGCGGGTTGGAGCCGGGCGAGCTGTACAAGGTCGAACGCGCCGGTGAGGGCTTGAAATTCGACCCATCGCGCCCCGTTGAGACTGCCTCGGGCGGGGAACGGCGGCGGGCCGCTTTGGCCAAACTGATGGCCGAAGCGCCGGACCTGATGCTGCTGGACGAGCCGACCAACCATCTGGACATCGAAGCCATCGCTTGGCTTGAGCGCGAATTGGGCGCGGCGCGGGCCGCCTATGTGCTGATCTCGCACGACCGCGCGTTCCTGCGGGCGTTGACCCGCGCGACCCTGTGGATTGATCGCGGCATGGTGCGGCGGCAGGAGCAGGGGTTTGAGGCGTTCGAGACTTGGCGCGACAAGGTCTGGGAAGAGGAAGATCAGCAGCGGCACAAATTGAACCGTCTGATCAAGTCCGAGGCGAAATGGGCGGTCGAAGGGATCAGCGCGCGACGTAAGCGCAACCAAGGGCGGGTGCGCGCGTTGCAGGCCTTGAGGGCCGAGAAGGCGGCGCAGATCAAACGTCAGGGCTCGGCGGCTATGTCACTCGAAGCGGGCCCGAAGTCCGGTCGCAAGGTGATCGAGGCCAAGGCTTTGTCGAAAGCCTATGGCGACAAGCAGATCGTACGCGGCTTTGATCTGTTGGCGCAGCGTGGCGATCGGGTTGCTTTTGTTGGGCCGAACGGGGTGGGCAAAACCACTCTGTTGAAGATGCTGCTGGGGCAGGAGACCCCGGATGAAGGCTCTGTGACGCTGGGAACCAACCTCGAAATCGCGGTTTTTGACCAGACCCGCGCGCAGTTGGACCCTGAGATGAGCCTGTGGGACAGCCTGACCGGCGACCCCGAGATGCGGGTATCAGGCAAGGCCGATCAGGTCATGGTTGGCGGGCAGCCCAAGCATGTTGTGGGCTACCTCAAAGAGTTTCTGTTCGATGAACGCCAGGCAAGAGCAGCTGTTAAGTCCCTGTCCGGCGGGGAAAAAGCGCGCTTGCTGTTGGCGAAGCTGATGGCGAAACCGTCGAATCTACTGGTGCTGGACGAACCGACCAACGATCTGGATGTGGAAACTCTGGACCTGTTGCAAGAGCTGTTGGACGACTATGACGGCACGGTTCTGCTGGTCAGCCACGACCGGGACTTTTTGGACCGCGTTGCCACCACAACCATCGCGATGGAGGGCAATGGCCGCGCGACCGTCTATGCGGGCGGGTGGTCGGACTATATCGCTCAGCGGGGTGATCTTGCCCCTAAGAAAGAAGAGAAAACAAAAGCTTCCAAGCCAAAGGTGAAGCAGGAAGCCAAGCCAAAGTCTGGCCTGTCTTTCTCGGAAAAGCACCGGTTGGAGAAGCTCCCGGCCGAGATTGCGCGGCTGGAGGCCGAGATTGCCAAGCTGGAAGAGCTGATGGCGGACCCGGATTTGTTCACGCGCGAGCCGGTCAAGTTCCAAAAAGCCACCGAGGCGTTGGTCGAACGGCAGGAAAAACTGTCGGCCTCCGAGGAAGAGTGGCTGATGCTTGAGGAAAAGGCCGAAGGCGGGTAGCAAAAGACCCGAAACTCAGTTTCCTCAGGTTTTCAAGGTCGTCTTATGCGCTTCCCCGGATCGGGCGTGCTGGGTTGCCAACGATGGTTTCATCGGGTGCGACAGATTTGGTCACGACACTGCCCGCGCCTACAATGGCCCGGTCGCCGATTGAGACACCAGGCAGGATTACAGCGCCGCCGCCAATCCAAACATTCTCTCCAATCGTGACCGGATGCGCGACTTCAAGACCGTCTGCGCGCAGGGCGGGGTCCTTGGCGTGTTCAGCGCAGTAGATCTGGACGCTAGGTCCGAGCATTGTGTCGCTGCCGATCCTTACCGGCGCGGTATCCAATACGGTACAGCCCGCATTAAAATAGACACGATCGCCCAGAGATAGGTTGAATCCATAGGCGCAATGAAACGGGGCTTCGATGAAGCACATATGCCCAGTTTCGGCGAAAAGCGCGTGCAGCTCGGGCGCGATGGGGCCGCGATCATCCGGTTGGCATGTGTTGCGGGCGTAAACGGCGCGACGGGCGGTCTGGCGCAAGTCTTCCAGTTCCGGATCGAGGCAGGTGTACCACGTACCTGCCGCCATTTTCTGTCGCTCGCTCATGTTTTTAGGGTTAGCGCATCCTTAGAGCGCCGTCGATGCGGATGACCTCTCCGTTCAGATAGCCCATCTCGACGATGAAAGCAGCGAGGCGTCCGTATTCCTTTGGGTCCCCCAAGCGGGGTGGGTTCGGAACGTCAGCGGCCAATTGGGCTTGCACCTCTTCCGGCAGACCGGCCAGCATGGGCGTCATGAAAATGCCCGGGGCGATGGTCATCACGCGGATACCGGTTGAGGCCAGATCGCGCGCCATGGGTAGGGTCATACCAACCACGCCGCCTTTTGAGGCCGCATAGGCCGCCTGGCCCTTTTGTCCGTCGAATGCCGCGATTGAAGCGGTGTTGATGATGACTCCACGGGCCCCGTCTGCATCGGGTTCATTCAAGGCCATTTGAGCCGCAGCCAAACGGGCGACATTGAAGCTGCCCACCAGATTGATGTCGATTGTACGCTGGAACGCGTCCAGAGGGTGCGGGCCGTCGCGCCCGACGGTTTTGATACCGTCCGCAATACCAGCGCAATTCACGGCGGCAGTGATCTTGCCCATTTTGTCCGTGGCCAGCCCGACCGCTGCTGCGACCGAGGCTTCTTGGGTTACGTCGGTCTCAGTGAAATGCCCTCCGATCTCGGCGGCGACCTTCGCGCCTCGGTCTGCATCGCGATCCAGCAGCGTGACCTGAGCGCCCTGCGCGGCAAAGTGCCGGGCGGTGGCTTCGCCCAAACCGGACGCGCCGCCGGTGATGATGGCTGCGGTGTCGGACAGGTTCATGATGGGCCTCCTCGCGGGTTAATGAACATATGTTCAATAAACAGTTTAGCCGCGTCCTGTCTATAGGTTTGGCTTTGGACCCCGCGTTGGGTTCTGAAGAAATCCTCAGAAACCCTTCAGATCGGCTTCACGGAAGATCGCCAACTCGTGAATGAACAACCTGACGCGGTCGGGTGTTTTTTCGTCAGGAGGTGCTGAAATGTTAAAGAGTACAAAGCAAAAACTTGGCGCGCTTGCGATTGCGCCGTTTGTCGGGGTGTTCATGGTCGGAAGCGCAGCAGCCGTGCCTGAAACCTGTAACTGGAAAACAGCGCGTGATCTCGCCAATGCCGGAGACTACGCAGGTTTGTGCGATTGCGCGCAGGTTACGCCCAGCTTTCTGGAGCGTCTGCAGAAGCGCGCCGATTTCGAGACCACTCTCAGCGTTACAGGTGCACAATGTCCGGGATTGGCAACTTTGCTGACCGATTTGCCCACGGCGAGTGTGCAGGCCGCTTCGAACCAAGGCGAGGACAGGTCTTCTAGCGGTCCGGGCAACGGCGGCGGAGGCGGTCCGGCAGGTGACGGTGGTCCAGGCGGCGATGACGGCCCCGGTGATGGGGGCGATGGACCGGGTAACGGCGGCGATGGCCCCGGTAATGGCGGCGGCGGTGACGGCCCCGGTAACGGTGGCAATGGCGGCAACAACGGCGGTCCCGGCAACGGCAATGGAAATGGTGGAAACCCCGGAAACGGTGGCGGCAACAACGGAGGTTCAGGGCCGGGCACCGGTAACGGTGGTGGTAATAATGGTCAGGGCGGCGGTTCCGGAAACGGCGGCGGCGGCAACGGAAATGGTGGAAACAGCGGAGGCGGCAAAGGCGGTGATGGAAAAGGAGGCAGTAAAGGCGGCGACGACAAAGGCGGCGGCAAGAATGGCGGAGGAAAGGGCAAGAAGTAGCCCATCGTGACGCGGTGCCTAAACTTTGTGTAGGTCGCCAAATTCGGCGACTTACGCCAGCAAATTAATCCCCGGTTGCAGCCAGCGCCAGCTTGGCAATTTACAGCGCCAGCGGGTAGGTGACCGGTTTAGCGCCAGTCGCTTTAGGCATCTTCTTTGCTGCCGATGCCGGTAATTTCGACTTTGCGATCCGCTCGCCAGGTTTGCCGTCTTTGAAAAAGCTGTCTACCCGCCAGCTTGCTTTCAGGGTTCTCGGCAGCTTGCTCAACATGCGCGAGGTTTCCTTTGACGCACTGCTCCACCAGGGTTTCATGCCGCCGCTGCACTTTGCATGAAACCGGACGCGGACCCGGTAGCCCGAGGCATTCTCTTCTTTTCTGAAGTCCTGCAAGCTCTTGATCAGCTTGGATTCAAAGGCGCTGTAGTAGGTCGAGTTCGAGCTGGCCGACATGGGCGTCAGATTCACATTGGTGCCGGGCCCGCCAAGTTTTTCGCTTAGGATGTGGCCTTTGATGTATGTCTGTGCCTGCAGTTCCGAGTAGTCGGACAGCATCTGAATTTCTGTCAGCGCCAGAAGTTCCAAAATCTTGTCGACCGAATTTGCCTTTGCAAGCTTTTGTAGCGTCGACTTGTTGGATAGCGCCTTTTGCACCGCAGCCAGATCAATCAGGTCTTTTACATCCCAGCGCGAGTTGAACCGCTCGACAATCGCGCAATGGCCGGTAGCCGGAGAGCTTCCCTTTTGCTTCAAGCTGTCGGTTGTCAGGATGCAGGTTACTTCATCCGCGCCGGTCGAGAATTTTTCGCCCTCAAAGACAACGTCGGCGCGGCGGGAAGATGTGAATTTGTTCGCAACTACCATGTTCAAATCATACTAAAACGCTTCAATAGTCAGCAGTTTAGCATAGATTTCGGCATCATCGAAATAAGGCGCTCCGGGCGCAGGTGTTTGCGCCCGGAAACGAGAAAGATCAGCCCAGCTGAACCAGAGCGTGGCGTTTCTTGCCTGCGCTCAGTTTGATCGGAGAGGAAAGCGCGCCTGCGTCAATCATCAGGCCTGCATCCGTCAGCGGCGCATCGTCCAGCTTGGCGCCGTTTTCCGATATCAGGCGCTTGGCCTCTTTCCCGGACTTGGCCAGACCGGATTTCACGATCAACTGCACGATCGATATGCCATCGCCCAGCTCATCCGCGCTGAGCGTGAGGGTCGGAAGGTCTCCGCCAACTCCGCCTTTTTCGAACACCTCGCGCGCGGTGGCCTCGGCTTTGGCAGCGGCTTCGGCACCATGCAGAAGGGTCGTGACTTCATTGGCGAGGCGGATTTTGGCTTCGTTGATCTCGGACCCCTGCAACGCACCCATGCGCTCGCATTCATCGACCGGAAGCTCGGTGAAGATTTTTAGGAAGCGGCCTACATCGGCGTCGGTGGTGTTGCGCCAGAACTGCCAGAACTCATAAGGCGACAGCATATCGCCGTTCAGCCAGATCGCGCCGCCCTGCGATTTGCCCATCTTGCGGCCGTCGCTGGTGGTCAGCAAAGGTGTCGTCAGGCCGTAGATTTCCTGATCCAAGACGCGGCGGGTCAGGTCGATACCGTTGACGATATTGCCCCACTGATCCGAGCCACCCATTTGCAGAACGCAGCCATAGCGGCGGTTCAGCTCAAGGAAGTCGTAGGCCTGCAGGATCATGTAGTTGAATTCCAGGAAGCTCAGCGATTGTTCGCGGTCCAGCCGGGATTTCACCGACTCGAAGGACAGCATCCGGTTGACCGAGAAATGCCGCCCGATATCGCGCAGGAAATCGAGGTAGTTAAGGCTGTCGAGCCATTCCGCATTGTTCAGCATCAGCGCGCCGGTCTCGCTGTCGTCATAGGACAGGTACTTGGCGAAAACCTTCTGCATCCCGGCGATATTGGCGTCGATCTGTTCAGGACCGAGCAGGGGGCGTTCATCTGAGCGGAACGAGGGGTCGCCCACCTTGGTGGTGCCGCCGCCCATCAGGGTGATCGGCTTGTGGCCGGTCTTTTGCAGCCAACGCAGCACCATGATGTTCATCAGGTGACCCACATGCAGCGACTGCGCGGTGGCGTCATAGCCGATATAAGCTGTTTGCACCCCGTCGATCAGCGCGTCGTCAAGGCCTTGATAATCGGTGCAGTCGGCGAGAAAGCCGCGCTCGATCATCGTGGCGATGAAATCCGATTTGGGGTGGTAGGTCATATCGTGCCCTCGGGGTTACTGTTGCGGGGCACTGTATAGGCGGCGGCGTAGGGAAGGGGAAGGTGCCTTTTGTGCTGAAAAACACCTCGGGCCAGCGTCGCATGAAGGGCGCTCGGGGCAGAATTCTTTGCGGTGTGGGCGCAAGGCGCTTGCCTTGTCTGCCATAGGCGGGGCAGGTTGGCGCCGTTGCACGCTCTGATTGTTCAGAAGGCGGGTGCAACGTCTGATACAGGCAGGAGGCAGCCTTGCGGCAGTCCTACAAAATAAACGGGCCGATCCGTGCGCTTGGGGCGATGTCCGGAACGTCGATGGATGGCGTGGATGCAGCCGTGGTCGAAACCGATGGCCATCGGATCTTCAGCTTTGGTGAAACCGGCTATCGCGCCTATTCCGAGGCCGAACGCGCGGTGATCCGGGCCGCCTTGGGGCAATGGCAAGGCGCGGATGTGGAAGTCGTGGGCGAGCTGGTGACCGTGGCCCATGCTGAGGCCCTGTCTGAATTCGAAGAGGTGGATTTGATCGGCTTTCACGGCCAGACCCTTGCGCATGAACCGCGTGGGCGCGGCACCTTGCAGGTGGGCGATGGGGTCGGACTGGCGCAGGCGCTGGGTTTACCGGTTGTCTGGGACTTCCGCAGTGATGACGTGGCTTTGGGGGGCGAAGGCGCGCCTCTGGCCCCGTTCTTCCATTTCGCCTGTGCCAAATGGATCGATGCGCAGGAGCCGCTGTGTTTCCTGAACCTCGGCGGTGTCGGCAACTTGACCTATGTAGACCCGTCCTTTGATGGCCCTGAGGCACCGGGGGCGTTGCTGGCTTTTGACACCGGCCCGGCAAATGCGCCTGTCGATGATCTGATGCAGGCCCGTCTGGGCCAGCCGATGGATCGCGACGGTGCAGTGGCCCGAGGCGGCACCGTGGAAACCGGTGCACTTGAGCTGTTTCTGGCCGAACCATTCTTTGCGCGCATGCCGCCCAAATCCCTGGATCGAAACGACTTTGCCGAGATGGTACGACTGGTGCAGGAGTTGAGCGATGCAGATGCGGTTGCGACCCTGACCGCGATGTGCGCGGCAGGTGTGGCGCAGGGTATGCAGCATTGCCCGAAACCGCCCGCGCGTGTTCTGGTGACCGGCGGAGGTCGGCATAACCCCGTTTTGATGGAGATGCTGCGCGTCTCGTTGGATTGCCCGGTTGAGCCGGTCGAGGCCGTCGGGCTGGACGGCGATATGCTGGAGGCTCAGGCCTTCGCCTATCTGGCGGTCCGCGTGGCGCGGGGCTTGCCGACCTCTTGCCCCGGAACGACAGGTGTGCAGGCCTTGGTGGGCGGTGGCATTGTCAGCCGTGTCTCGGTGGATCAGGCCAGCTAAGCTGGAAACTCAGACCAAGTGGTTCAAAAGCGGGCATAAATGTGCGACGCTTGTGTAAACTTGTTTCAACAAAGGTCTTGTTTCATGGCGACAAAAGCGGAACTGGAAGCCGAACTTGAGGCGTTGCGCGCGCGAAACGCGAAGCTGGAGGAGCGCGCGGAGGCGGGTTCTGAAGAGAAGACCTCGACCAAGACGAGCGATGAGATTCGGCGATTGCTGAAAGAGCATGGCGTTGATCTATCCGGGGCCGAGGCCATGGGTGAGGATGTCGTTGCCGAGTTTGGCCGTTTGCAGAAGGACTATCCGATTACAGTTCTGCTGATTGCATTCTCGCTTGGGTATGTGGTCGGCCGAGCCAGCAGATAGAGAGGGTGAGATGAGCAGACTTAGCAGAAATCTTGTAACGATCTATCGCACGGAGCGCCTGATCGCGCGTCGTCGTCTCGCGGTGATGCAGCAGCAGACGATCCTGATGGTGCTGGCGGGTATCGCTGCGCTGGCCGGTCTGGTTGCCCTGAATGTTGCCATTTTTTTCGCACTGGACGCGTTGATGTCTTCCGCCGGTGCAGCAGCGGTACTGGCGGCCGGGAACTTGCTTTTGGCGGCGCTGCTTGTTCTGTTTGCGCGGCGGACCAATGTCGAGGATGAAATCGCCCCGGCGGTGGAAGTTCGCGACATGGCAATCGCGGACGTTGAAGACGAGATGGAAGAGATGGCCACTGAGGCGCGTGAGGTGGTTCAGGCGGTCAAAAGTATCGGGGCAAATCCGCTGGGGTCTTTGCCAGCGTTGCTGGTGCCCTTGTTGACCGCGCTTTTGAAGAACCGGGCCGAGAAATAGGGGCATGCGGGGTTGGGGGCGCTTCCAAGCCGTCGATTGCATTTTTGTTGCTACTCGCTCGCACTTGTCAATTGTGGCGAGATGCCTTGGCGCTCCTGCGCCTAGCTGAGTGCTAAGGCTATAACCGCGCTATCAAGCCAATGTGTTCAGGATAATTGGTTAGCGCGGATGGCTCCAAAGCCGCCATCCATCGATACGACGAATTGCTGCGTTCGCATTCCGCCTTGCAGGCATTCGAATTGCGTCAGACTATCCGAAGCGCTGGTTCCTGAAACACAGCAAAAAAATGTAGCATTTAATCAGAATACTTTTACCTTGTGGTCAAATTTGGGGGAAGATGAATGCTCGACATCATCATTAGACAAGCCCAACTGCCGGATGGCCGAGGGCCGTTGGATATTGCGATCAAGGGGGACCGCGTCGCAGAAATTGCCCCCAAGATCGAGGCTGAGGCGGGCGAAGTCATTGACGCGGCTGGGCGCTTGGTTTCGCCCCCGTTTACCGACCCGCACTTCCATATGGACGCGACCCTGAGCCTTGGAACGCCTCGCATGAATGTCTCGGGTACATTATTGGAAGGCATCGCGCTTTGGGGCGAATTGAAGCCCCTGCTGACACCAGAAGCAGTAATTGAACGCGCCATGCGATATTGCGACCTTGCCGTATCGCAGGGATTGCTGGCCATCCGATCGCATGTGGATGTTTCATCCACACCTTTGGTTGGCGTTGAAGCGCTGTTGGAGGTCCGCAAACAGGTCGCTCCCTATATTGATCTACAATTGGTAGCATTCCCGCAAGATGGCCTTTACCGCGCAGAGAATGCGGAAAAAAATTTGATCCAAGCCCTTGATATGGGTGTCGATGTCGTGGGCGGCATCCCGCATTTTGAGCGTACGATGTCGGAAGGTGCACGGTCGGTCAGAAGACTGGCCGAGATAGCGGCGGACCGAGGCCTGATGCTGGATTTGCATTGCGATGAAAGCGACGATCCAATGTCGCGCCACGTGGAAACCTTAGCCTATGAGACCACGCGCCTTGGACTTGGTGGGCGGGTAACGGCAAGTCATGTCACCGCGATGCACTCGTATGACAACTACTATGCATCGAAGCTCATACCTCTGATCGCAGAAAGCGGCATGAACGTGGTGCCCAACCCGCTCATCAATATAACGCTGCAAGGCCGTTCGGATACCTATCCGCGTCGTCGGGGGCTGACCCGAGTGCCCGAGCTGCGCGCGGCGGGTGTAAATGTCGCCTTCGGGCAGGATTGTACGATGGACCCATGGTATTCGCTTGGCTCCGCCGACATGTTGGAAGTGGCTCATATGGGCGTGCATGCCGTGCCGATGACATCCCGCGAGGCGATGGAGTGGGCGTTTACATCCGTGACTCAGAAAGGTGCCAAAACAATGGGCTTGCCCGACCCGACGATCCGCGAAGGCGGCCCTGCCAACATGGTTGTGCTGCAAGCGAAGGACCCGATTGAAGCAATTCGCATGAAAGCCACCCGGCTCGCCGTTATAAAAAACGGAAAAGTGCTGGCTCGCACAGAACCACGAATGGCCGCGCTGTCTTTGCCTGGCCGTCCCACGACCCTGGATCCCGCAGATTACGCGCCCAGGCCAAATACTTAGGAAGCTCAATAACAAGAAGAATTGCCACCAACAGAAGAGGATTTACCAATGAAGCTCACCACAACCCGCCGTCAATTGATGGTCGGCGCTGCGGCCACGCTGGCCCTGCCGGCTTATATCCGACGCGTGAATGCGCAATCTGCGATCCGTGTCGCCGGCGTGCACATGTCTCCGGTTGAAAATGCGTGGAACAGTCGCATTCACCTGGCGATGCAGGAAGCTGCTGCCGCTGGCCTGATAGAGTATGAGTTTTCAGAAGGTGTAGCGCCGACCGACTATCCCCGCGCGATGCGCGAATATGCCGAGGGAGGTGCGCAAATCATCTGGGGTGAATCTTACGCTGTGGAGCGTGAAGCACGCGAAGTGGCGGGTGACTACCCCGACACTGCGTTTTTGATGGGGTCTTCCGGTGGGCCAGAAGGTGACAATTTCGGTGTCTTTGGCACACGCAACCACGAGGCAGCCTATCTGGCCGGTATGCTTGCGGGACAAATGTCCGAAAGCAATGTCTATGGCTCGGTCGGTGGTTATCCGATCCCCGAGGTGAACCTTTTGATCAATGCTTTCCGCATGGGCGTAAGCGAAGTGAACCCAGACGCCAACTTCGTCAACGGCTTTATCGGTGCATGGTTCGATCCGGCCCGCGCACAGGAAGCTGCGATTGCCCAGATCGACGCGGGCGCGGACATACTGTTTGGCGAACGTATTGGCACTGCGGATGCGGCCCAAGCGCGAGGTGTAAAGGCCATCGGTTCGCTCATCGACTATACTCCACGCTACCCGGGCACGGTTTTTGCCAATGCGATCTGGAATTACGGTCCCACAATCGAGGCCATCGTGGCGGATGTTCAGGCCGGCAATCCAACAGGTCGTAACTACACGGAATATTCTTTTATGGCCCATGGCGGCAATGAACTGATCTATGTCGCCGATGAAGTGCCAGCCGACGCCATCCCGGGGATGGAGGCCAAACAGGCCGCGATTCAATCCGGTGAATGGGACGTTCCGATTGATGAAAGCGAGCCCTCCTGATCAAGAGGGTCTTGACGTGACCGATGCCACGGCTCTTGCAGCTGCCATCACGGCAGGGCAGATTTCTGCCTGCGAACTGATGGAATCCAGTCTTGCCGCCTGCCACGCACGGGCGGATTTGGGGGCCGTTGTATATCTGGACGAAGAAATGGCCCGCGATGGGGCAAAGGTGGCAGACGCATTGCCACCAGACCAGCGCGGGCCATTTCATGGGGTTCCCTTTTTGGTGAAAGACCTAGGGGGTTCCGCAAAAGGGCTGCCGGCGGCGGCAGGATCTGGGGCAATCCGTGCGAGATGTCATAGACCCGAAAGCGACAGCCACCTGCTACAACGCCTTCGCCGAACTGGCCTAATCCCTTTCGGTTTGACCGCAACACCGCCGTTTGGCCTTTCACTGACATGCGAACCTGATGGCGCGGCTGTGACCCGTAATCCATGGAACCCCGCACTGACACCCGGTGGTTCGTCCGGCGGCGCCGCAGCTGCGGTTGCAGCTGGTATTGTTGCAATTGCTCATGCCACGGATGCAGCCGGGTCAATCAGGGTTCCGGCTGCGTGCTGCGGCTTGACCGGACTCAAGCCTTCTCGTGGCGCGGTGCCCGGAGGCCCTAATTTTGCCAATCACCTGATGGGCATAGCGTCTGAGCTGGTCCTTGCGCGGTCGGTCCGCGATGTGAAGACCGCCTTTGACGCGGTAGCCCAGCCCATGGCCCCGGTATATCTGCCAGAACGCCCCCGTGTCGCATTGGCATTACCGGAGCGATGCGGTGCCGACCAGTGCAAGGCCGCGAAAAGTGCTGCCGACGCGCTGCGCGATGCAGGCTGTGAGGTGTGCGATATTCCTGCCTTCGACCAACTTGGGGATGAGGCTCACGCAATCGCCAGAGCCATACTCGCTGTTTCCTTGGCCGAGTGGCTGACTGCGCTCAGGATAACTGATGATGAGATTCCACCACTTGCCGCAGCCATGGCTGCCGAGGGCCGTGCGACGTCCGCCACGGCGCTTTTTGCGGCCTCGCGACAACTCGCACGTCTGACAAATCGATCTCGTAAGCTTTTTAAGTCTGCCGATGCTGTCCTGATGCCGATCCTCTCGTCTGCGCCGCCCGTTGTTGGCGCTTTGGATCTGTCCGGGTCCTCCCCAGACGATCACATGGCGCGGCTCGAGGCTTTTGCCCCGAACGCAGCACTTGCAAATGTAGCGGGCTTGTCAGCTTTGGCGCTGCCTTTTGGCATGGCAAATGGTCTTCCAATCGGCGTTCAGCTGATTGGTCCCCCCGGCTCGGATTTAGCGCTGCTGAAACTTGGCGCACTTATCGAAGCCCGCGCGCCCGCAATCCCTTTTCCACACGCAATCGCAGGCCTGACCACATGACCAAGGTTCTGGAACTAAACGGTATAACCAAGCATTTCGGAACACTCACCGCCAATGATGATGTGACCCTCACACTAGAAAAAGGTGAAATTCTTGCTCTTCTGGGCGAAAATGGTGCGGGTAAGACCACGCTAATGAATATCCTGTTCGGCCATTACGCAGCCGACGAAGGCTCGGTCAGGGTGTTTGGCAAAGAGCTGCCCCCGGGTCAACCACGCGCCGCGATCGAGGTGGGTGTGGGAATGGTACACCAACACTTCACGCTTGCGGGCAACCTCACGGTTCTTGAAAACGTAATGCTGGGTTCCGAACCGCTGACGCGCACGCGTTCCGCTCGTGGTGAGGCACGCAAGAAACTATTGCAGATTTCAGAGCGGTTCGGCCTGCCTGTAAACCCAGAGGCCAAGGTTCGTTCGCTATCTGTTGGTGAACGACAAAGAGTCGAGATTCTGAAAGCGCTCTATCGCGACGCGCGTATTTTGATATTGGATGAACCTACTGCGGTTCTGGCCCGGCCCGAAGCGATGCGCCTGTTCGAGACGCTGCGCGATATGACGAAAGAAGGTCTCTCACTGATCTTCATCAGCCACAAGCTGCATGAGGTCATGGCAGCCTCTGACCGTGTGGCGGTGCTTCGTGGCGGCAGGATGGTCGCGGAACGCAAAACACCCGAAACCACTCCAGAAGAGTTGGCGGAACTGATGGTTGGCCGCAAGGTCGAGCGTCCTGTGCGTCAAGACCATGAGATTGGAGCGCCAGTCCTGATCGCAAAGGATGTGAGCGTAGAAGAAGATGGTGAATTGCGGCTGGATGATATGTCGTTCGCTGTCCATGCCGGTGAAATCCTTGGTATCGTTGGCGTATCAGGCAATGGTCAGTCTTCCCTCGGAGCGCTGCTGTCAGGATTGGCACACCCGAGTACGGGTCAGTTAACACTTTTGGACGAAGATATCGGCCATCTGGGTCCGCGCGGCATGATCCGCGCGGGGGCAGGCAGGGTGCCTGAAGACCGGCATGCAGAAGGCGTTGTGGGCGAATTGAGTTTGTGGGAAAACGCGGTGCTTGAGCGCTTGCGCACACCGGAATTTTCGCACCGCGGCTTTGTTCGACAACGCGCCGCCCGGGATTACACTGCAGGGCTGATCGAACGTTTTGATATCCGTGGCGCCAGCCCCGATACGCGAACAAGGCTGCTGTCCGGCGGCAATATGCAAAAGCTGATCCTTGGCCGGGTTCTGACCAACGGGCCGCGCTTTGTGCTCGCAAACCAGCCAACGCGTGGTCTTGATGAAGGGGCAATTGCTTCGGTTCATGCCGAGCTTTTGGCAGCACGGGCCGAAGGTGCCGCAATCCTGCTCATCTCAGAAGAATTGGAAGAAGCTGTAGCCCTGTCAGACCGAATACAGGCCATCGTAAAAGGTCGCTTGTCAGAACCGATATCGGCGGATGAAGCCAACCCACAACGCCTTGGCCTGATGATGGCAGGTGTCTGGAAGGAAAATGATGATGCGGCTTGAACGACGCTCACATGTGCCGCTGCACCTCGCGATTTTTGCACCTCTGGCCGCGATCTTTACTGCATTGCTTTTGGCCGCAGGTCTCATCGCTGCTGCTGATGTAGATCCGCTAACGGCTTATGGCGAAATGGTGAATGGCGCATTCGGCTCGCGCCTTTCCATCGCCGAAATGCTGACCCGCGCCACTCCTCTTATATTTACGGGGCTTGCCGCAGCTGTCGCCTTCAGAGCGCGGCTTTGGAACATCGGGGGCGAGGGACAGTTCTTTGTTGGGGCGCTAATCACCGCTTGGATCGGTCATTCACTCGGAGTTCCAGGGTGGATAGGTATTCCGATCTTGATGTTGGCAGGCATGGCGGCAGGCGCGGCCCTGTTGGCAGGGCCTGCCTTTCTACGCTTGCGTTTCGGCGTAGATGAGGTGGTGACAACCCTGCTGCTCAACTTCATCGTGATCCTTTTCGTTGGCCTCATGATTGAGGGTCCTATGCGCGATCCGCTGGCCTTTGGGTGGCCCTCTTCGGTGCCCGTAGACGGTGAATACCGCCTTCCGGATCTGATCCCCCGTACACGTCTCCATATCGGGCTGCTTGTTGCTATCGCTGCGGCAGGTGCTGTTTGGCTGATCCTTGCGCGCACTGTTTTTGGTGCTGAAACACGAGCTGCAGGCTTAAACGCCAGTGCCGCTGCTTTTGCCGGAATTTCCCTGCCCCGAACGATCATGGGTGTGGCCCTGCTTTCGGGCGCGCTGGCTGGGCTTGCCGGGTCAGTCGAAGTCATGGGGGTCACTGCGGGTGTCACCACCACTATGAGCCCCGGATTTGGTTATGCAGGCATTGTCGTCGCCATGCTCGCCGCTTTGCATCCGGCCGGAGTGGTCGCTGCCGCTGTTTTCGTCGCCACCGTCTTTGTCGGGGCCGACGCCATGAGCCGTGCGACGGGTGTTCCCAGTTTCATTGCCGATGTGATTGTGGCGCTTTGCCTACTCACCATGATCGTGGCCCTTCTTTTCACAACCTACCGGGTGCGCAGATGAGTGATGCAATTGACCTGCTGCTGAATACCAGTCTTTGGGCTTCCGTGCTGCGTATTGCGACACCGCTCATATTTGGTGTTCTGGGTGCGTTGCTTTGCGAACGTTCGGGCGTGCTTAATCTGGGAATCGAGGGGATCATGACCATGGGGGCGATGAGCGGTTGGCTTGTCGTCTACATGGGAGCACCATTGCTTGCAGGCCTCATTTTTGCAGCGTTTTGCGGCGCGGTGATGGGATTGCTTCATGCCATGCTGACAGTTCCACTAGGGCTTTCGCAACACGTCTCAGGGCTGGGCATAACGCTTTTTGCATCCGCTTTAGCCTATTACTTGTACAGGTTGCTTGTTGAGGTGGGAGATTTGCCCCCTACGATCGAGGCTTTTAAGCCGCTCGATATTCCGGTCCTGTCAGATCTTCCCGTTTTGGGACCGATCCTTTTTAACCAAGCTTTGCCGACCTATCTGGCGCTCGCTGCGGTGGTTGTGATGGCCTATGTTCTTGCCCGCACGCCCTTGGGGTTGGCTATTCGTATGACCGGAGAGAACCCTCATGCGGTTGAGGCGCAGGGGCTGAACCCGATCCGTATCCGTATCGGCGCAGTTGTTGTCGGGTCGGCTTTGATGGCGGTCGGCGGAGCCTTCCTGACCACAACAGCGTTCAACAGCTTTTTCCCGGGCATGGTGCAAGGGCGCGGTTGGATCTGCATCGCATTGGTAGTTTTCGCTAGCTGGCGGCCCGGTAAGGCTTTGATTGGCGCGATGTTGTTCGCTTTCTTCGATGCCTACCAACTGCGATTACAGACAACGGTTGAGGGTGTGCCATATCAATTGTTCCTTATGGCGCCGTATGTACTTTCGATCGTTGCGCTCATCCTTGTCGCCCGCAGAGCCGAAGTCCCCGCGGCATTGATGGCACCCTACCGACGCGGCGAACGTTAGTGGCATAGTTTCAAACATATTGGCTAGAATACGAAAAAATCATCAAAATAGCCATCTACTCGACCAGATGACGAAGCGCTGCGCACAAGACCAAAATCACAATCCGGAATTCTCTGCACAATATCTATATTTTCAGTTTCCGGTGTCATTCAGTCGCGCAGATTGAAATCCGAACTAAAGATCACTTGAATGCCTGCCCCCGACTATTCGGCCTGACAAGCTCGCGCTCGCGGCGAATGGACGGTTTCCGCCCTTCGATGAATGCTGCGCTAATCGCATTGGTCGCTTTAGGGTTCGAACCAAACCTTCTATGCAGCTGACGCAAATGGCTGCCTTGGGCCGATTTTTACGTTCGCGCTTGGCCCATGCCCGAGAGATCACAATCAGGAGTGATAACTTCTCGAGTAAAACTGAAAGTAAAGCTATAGAAGGCGCCAAAGGGTGCTGCCAAGTCGTCGATTGCACATTTGGTTGGCACCATATTGCACTTGTCAATTGTGGCCAAATACCTTGGCGCGGCCGCACAAAGCTGAGTGCCTAGGCGATAACCACGCTATCAAGCAAATGTGTTTAGAATATTTGGACGGCGCGGACTGCTCCTAGAGCTGATTGGCTATTGCCGTGGCGAACGTCAGCTTAGAGCCCAAAGTGGACAAACTTCTGTGCTGAATTTGTTGCTCCAACCTAGGCTCTTGAAAAACTATCAGTCGATAGGCCAATCTCAACTGTAAGGCTAATCCCGCGCGCCAACTACGGAACCCTGAATGCGGCTGATCAGAATATGTTTGATTTCGGTGGCGCTGATGGCAGTGGCCATAGTCGGGTTAAGGTGGACATTTCCACTTCCTGAAGAAAACTTTTCTGAACCAACGTTTAAACAATATGCAGATTGGGACGGGCCATTAGGCGCAACTATTAGAAATGCTCTTGAGCGTAACCCCGGGCTCGACGGTGTACGGCCTTTGGGCAACGGACGCGCAGCTTTTGCGGCCCGAGCGATCCTCGCGAGAGAAGCGACATCCTCAATCGATGCTCAGTACTACATCTGGCAAGATGACGTTACCGGCCTGATGCTTCTCGAAGAGCTTAGGGCAGCAGCAGAGCGCGGCGTGCGCGTCAGATTGCTGGTCGACGATAACGGTATCTCCGGATTAGATAATTTGCTTGCCGAACTGGACGCCTTGCCACATGCAAATGTACGCATTTTCAATCCGTTCACTTTGAGGAACCCAAAACTCCTGTCCTATGCATTTGACTTTGGTCGCCTGAACCGGCGGATGCACAACAAGTCAATGACTGTGGACGGGGTCGCTACGATAGTTGGGGGACGCAACATTGGTGACATCTATTTCGACTACGGGGCGGGAACGCACTACCTGGATGTAGACGCGATAGCTATCGGCCCGATTGTGGATGAAGTGTCGCAATCGTTCGACGCATATTGGAACAGTGCCTCCGCGTACGACGCTGGGCTCTTTTTGGAACCTCCGTCGGAAAAAAGTCTGAAAGCAAAGGCAGACGCCGCGCGCCAGACTGCGGTTGGCGCAGGCTATCAAAGGGCAATTCAGGATAACGAACTGGCCGACCGGATAGCTGCACATGATCTGAAGTTCGAGTGGAGCGAAGTCACACTTTTTGTCGACGACCCGTCAAAAGGGTTGGGCGAGGTCGAAAGTGAAGACCTGATTGTCGAACAACTGATCGAGTTCGCCAAAACCTCTCAATCCTCATTGGACTTGGTCTCTGCGTATTTCATTCCGGGGGAACGAGGGGCGGAGGTTCTGGAAGGGTTGGCAAAGTCCGGAGTGAAGGTCCGCGTCTTAACCAACTCACTGGATGCCACGGATGTGATGCCCGTGCACGCGGCCTATATGCGATACAGGGAAGACTTGCTCAACAGTGGTATAGAGTTGCTTGAGCTTCGAGCTTTGCGGCGTGAACATCGCGAGCGCAGCCTGCCCGAGATGCTGGCAGGATCGGCGTCAGGTCTACACGCAAAAGTCTTTGGATCGGATGGAGAACGGATCTTTATAGGCTCTTACAACCTCGACCCCAGGTCAGCGCGGCTTAATACAGAAATGGGCCTTATGATCGAAAGCCCAACGATTGCTGCGTCGCTTGCGGAGCAATTGAACAGGCCTGAGTTTTCTTACCGCGTCGAACTCAACGAAAGCGGCGAGATGATCTGGCTGCAAGAAGAGCAGGATGGGACAGTCGTTATCCATACCGCAGACCCGGAAACCACCGGTTTACAGCGTGCCCTGACGGCCGTTGTCAGGTGGCTGCCGGTCGAATGGATGCTCTAGTCACCAAACGACCGACAATCCGTTGACCCGCAGCCAGAGACGCCAGTGCGTGATCTGACCTAAAGTGAAGTCACAATGGCTCTGGCGTAAGCTTCCAAGTCGATATTGGCACCTCCGGTTGCGTACCAAACCACGACAGCGTCTTTTCCTGGTGAGACATAGATTCCTTGGCCATTCATCCCGCTTTTGTAGAAATCGCCATCGGCAAAAACGGCATCCCATTGGTATGCGTTTGCCATCGGCTGTTCACGGAATGCTTCGGAAAGGTGCGGCCCAAGCGTTCCCTTCATGTAGTTTTCAGCGATCCCCGCGGTTTGGATCGTGCCGATCATCTTTTCAGATACAATGCGGTCTGACGCTGTTTTGTCCCAGCTCGGCGTGTAGAGAAGACCTATCTTTGCCATGTCGATCAAGCGGCTGCTGATCAGACCGTGTATGATGCCATTTGCCAAAAACTATTGGTTTACGCGAATGAAGAAGGCGGCTCCGTTGTCATTTTCAATGACATCGCCGCCTTGGCCGAGTTGCACTACGGTTCCTCCGCCGAACCTCATCACGGTTTGAACAAACGGCTTACCGCAACATTTCGCACGGCAATTCAGTAGCCGCTGCTTGGTAAAAGCAATACAAACCGGATAGCAATTGGCCATCTTTTCGTCGTCCGCTTTGGGCAGATTTTGAAGTTCGCGCTTGGGCAATACCCCAGAGAAAACAATCAGGGGTGACAACTTCTCGACCACAACTGAAAGTGCAACTATCGAACGGGCTAAGATCTCTGCCCCCGCCGCGCTTTGCGCGGCTCCCCCTGGATATTTTTAGCCAGAAGAAGTTTGGATCCCTTGTGCTATCGGCTGCGAGGGATGTCAAAACCGGGGGCGGCGAGGTCGAAGCCGTCGAATTCGAAGCCGGGAGAGACTGTGCAACTGACTAGAGTATAGTCTCCGGTCGTTCGGGCCGCTTGCCAGTGGTTTTCAGGAACAATCAGTTGCGGCGCGCCTTTGGACAGGTCTGGGCTGAGAAGGTGGTCGGTGGCGGGGCCTTGGTCGGTTTCGCTGATCGACAAGATCAAAGGGGGGCCTGCGTGGTAAAGCCAGATCTCGGTGGCATCGACGCGGTGCCAGTGGCTGGTTGCCTCGGCCTCTAGCAGGAAATAGATGCAGGTGCCCGCGGCGCGGCCATTGTTTTGCGCGCGCCAAGTCTCGCGGTACCAGCCGCCTTCGGGGTGTTTTTGCAGGTTCAGGTGGTCGATGATCTCTTGCGCGGTCATGTTTGGCCTTTTTGGGTTTTTGCGCGATTATGCATGGGTTCGCACGATCCGCTATGGCAATCATCGTCTAAGGTCATATGTTTGCGCCATGACCCTTACGATCCCCTTTGATAACTCCTACGCCCGTTTGCCAGATTCCTTCTACACGCGGCAGTCTCCGGTCCCTGTAAAAGAGCCTCAGTTGATTGCGTTCAACGAGGGGCTAGCGCGGATTTTGCGCATCTCACCCGGAGATGTCACGGAGATGGCGCAGGCTTTTGCAGGGAATACGGTACCCGACGGAGCAGAGCCTTTGGCGCAGCTGTATTCGGGTCATCAGTTCGGGACGTATAATCCTCAGCTTGGCGACGGCCGTGCGGTTTTGCTGGGTGAGACTGTGGGCGAAGACGGAATACGCCGAGACATTCAGCTAAAAGGTTCGGGCCGGACACCTTATTCGCGGCAAGGCGACGGGCGGGCATGGCTGGGGCCGGTGTTGCGGGAATACATTGTCTCAGAAGCGATGCATGCGCTGGGCATTCCGACCACACGGGCTCTGGCGGCCGTTGAAACGGGGGAAGCCGTTTATCGCGAAGGGCCGATGCCTGGGGCGGTTCTGACCCGTGTGGCGCAGAGCCATTTGCGCGTGGGCACGTTTCAGGTCTTTGCCGGGCGCAGGCAGGTCGAAAGTTTGAAACAACTGACCGACTATGCCATTCAGCGCCACTACCCCGACGCCGAAGGGCCAATGGGTCTGTTGCGGGTCGTGCGCGATGCGCAGGCGAAGCTGATCGCGGCGTGGATGAGCGTTGGGTTCATTCACGGGGTGATGAATACGGACAATTCCTCGATCGCGGGGGAGACCATCGACTATGGTCCTTGTGCCTTTATGGACAGCTATCATCCGAATACGGTCTACAGCTCGATCGACCGGATGGGGCGTTATGCCTTTTCCAACCAGCCTGAAATCGCAGTGTGGAATCTGGCGCAACTGGCGACGGCCTTGATCCAGCAATACGATGATCCTCAGGACGGTGTCGAAGAGGCGACCGAGATCGTACACGCCATGCCCGATTTGCTGCAGCAGGAGTGGTTGAGCCGCTTCCGTGCCAAGCTGGGTTTGACGCGCGCAGAGGATGGGGATCTTGAGCTGATCACCGACCTGTTGAAGCGTATGGCGGAGGAGCAGGCGGATTTCACCAACACCTTCCGGGCGCTGGGCGGTGAGACCGCGCGGGATCAGTTCACGAATCCAGAGGCCTTTGATGGCTGGGCTGAGGGTTGGCAGGACCGCATGTCGCGCGAAGCGGACCCGGAAGGGGTGATGGCAGCGGCGAACCCAGCGTTCATTCCGCGCAACCACCGCATTGAGCAAATGATCGAAGCTGCGGTGAAGGGGGATTATGCGCCATTCCATCGTTTGAACGATGTGTTGTCACGCCCCTTTGCGGATCAGCCCGAGAATGTCGACCTAACACGGCCCCCCAGTGCAAATGAAGTGGTTCACGCCACGTTCTGCGGAACCTGATTGCGGCCTAGCAGCTCGAATTGAAGGCAGGTCTCGGACATGTCGATGGGAAGGGTCGGTGAGATCAGACCGCTATCGGCCAGCATGACCGATTCCCGTTTCAGTTGGATTTCGCGCCCGGATTCTGATTTCACGTAGGTCCCCGAGGTGCTGCGATCTGTCAGGATCAGCTTGCCGGCTTTCATGGCAAGGACCGCATGCAAGCGCGAGATCCAGGGCTGCGGCAGGACCACATCGCAGTCAGGTGCACGGCCAATCTTGAACTCTCCGTTGCCGAGACAGCGCCAGACGCGGTCCTCATGGCGCAGGATCAGGGTCAGACCTTCGCGGGGCTGCCAGTTCTCTTCCGTGCGGCCAAAACTCTGTGGCAGCCTCGTCTGCGAGATCGAGTCGGATTCGGGATGGATCAAGGAATAGGCCGTCTGAGGCTCGGTCAGCCCCTTCAGGCTGAGTTGGCCCAGAGGTGTCAGCGTGCGCCGAAGATCGGCAGGCAGCAAGACAGCGATCCCCTGGCTGAAGCAGGCCTCGCCCGGGTTGGCTGCGGTTGCAAAACGGGCGGTCACGTTGACGGCCTCGCCATAGATGCCACGCTTGCCGATCACGATGGGGCCGCAATGTACGCCGACATGGACCGACAGCGGCGTATGGGTTGAAGGCTCGATCAGCTTCAGGGCAGCGTTGTAGGCCGCGCTTGGGTTCTCGAAATAACTGAGAACATCGTCGCCCTTCTGCCCGACCGGAATGCCACCAAATTCCTGCAGGACCGAGCGCAGCCGGTCGATCTCGAGCTGGATCAAGCGCTGGGCTTCGTCATCGCCCACCGCCTTGTAGAGCGGCGTACTGCCCACGATATCGGCAATGATCATCGTGGCGAATGTGGATTCAACGTCCAAGGGCGAGTTTCCTTTTTGCGGCAGTTTAACCCCGCTTGATTTCGTGTAAACTTATTTAATGTAATGCTCATAAACCTTTGAGGGAACGCGCTGAGAATTGCAACACCGCGCCCATTCCAAAGGTTCCAAATCGGTGCCGTTGACCCTGAAAAGCGATATGAAAATACCCTCGGTTCTGCGGCTTGCCAGCTACAATATCCAGAAATGTGTCGGCCTTGATCTTAGGCGTCAGCCACAGCGTATCCTTCAGGTTCTCGAAGGCATGCGCGCCGATATCGTCGTGTTGCAGGAGGCTGACAAACGCTTGCCGCCACGGCCTGCAGCGCTGCCTCAGTTCATGTTGGATGAGGCGGGATGGCAGATCGTCGATCTCGGCGGGGCAGGCAGTTTGGGATGGCATGGAAATGCGGTGATCTGGCGGGGCGATGCGATCTCGGTCCGTCAAACCGGCCATCACGAATTGCCGGGGTTCGAGCCGCGCGGCGCGGTGCGGGTTGAGTTCGATACTCCCATTGGGCCGCTTCGGGTGATGGGCATGCATCTTGGGTTGCTGTCCGCTTCGCGTCGCCGGCAGATCACTCACATCCGCCAGTTCGGCGCGGATCTGGAGGATATGCCGACGGTCTGGGCCGGGGATTTCAACGAATGGTCGCGCTCACCGGTGTTGGACAACCTCGTGCCCGAGATGCGGTTTCTGCCTCCGATACCCAGCTTTCCCGCCGCCCAGCCCTTGGGCGCTTTGGACCGGATTGCCCTGGGGCAGGGGGTCGAGGTGCATGCGCATGGCGTGCACGAGGATCGCCCGGCCCATATCGCCTCGGACCATTTGCCTATCTGGGCCGATCTGCGCCTTGAAGGATGATCTGCGCAGGCATGTCGAATTCTTGTGGCGCGGCGCGTGCGGACATACTAAGACAGACACCCGAGTAGTTTCTGAGGGGCATCATGCCGGATACGATCATTTCGCGTTGTGAAGCCAAGGGCCTTCGCATGACCGGCCAGCGGCGCACCATTGCGCAGGTTCTCGAGGAGAGCGCGGACCACCCGGATGTCGAAGAACTCTACGCCCGCGCGTCCGCTTTGGATTCGGGTATCTCGATCGCAACGGTCTACCGCACGGTGAAACTATTCGAAGAGGCTGGCATTCTGGAGCGTCTGGAATTCGGCGATGGCCGCGCCCGTTATGAAGATGCCGAGAGAGATCACCATGATCACCTGATCGACATGCAATCGGGGGAAGTGATCGAATTCGTCGACCCCGAGATCGAAGCCCTGCAGGAAAAGATCGCGGAAAAGTTGGGCTATCGCCTGAAGGGGCACCGGCTGGAGCTGTATGGCGTTCCCATCAAGCCTGAGTGATCCATCACCAAACGCGATGGGTGGCAACAAGACAATTCATCGCCCGCGATGTGATAGGTCTTGATTTAACGCAATACATACGGTTTTGCTGAAGCGAGAAGGCGGCAATTGGTGCCGCCCATTTCTTTACGGACAGACCCATGAACAACGTCAACGGCATTTTGCTGGTCATTGCGTCTATGGCGGCTTTCACGCTTGAGGATGTGTTCATCAAGCAGCTGACGTCATCCATCATGCCTGGCCAGATTCTTGTTATGCTGGGGCTGGTCTGCTCTGTCGTATTTCTGGTCATGGCCATCGCAACCCGCAAACGGATTTTTGTGCCCGAGGCGTGGCAGCTTTTGCCGATGATCCGCGCTATGTCCGAGGCCGTCGCTGCGGTGGCCTTTGTGACGGCGCTGGCCCGTGTGGACCTTTCGACCGTCGCGGCCGTGTTTCAGGCAATGCCACTAGCGGTCACCATGGGGGCAGCGCTGTTTCTGGGTGAACAGGTCGGCTGGCGACGTTGGAGCGCGATTGGCGTTGGCTTTATCGGCGTGCTGATGATCATCCGGCCCGGGCTTGAAGGGTTCCGCCCGGAATCCCTCTATGTGGTGGCTGCGGTGATCGGCGTGGCGGCGCGTGATCTGATTACGCGGCGGTTGGACAGCAAGGTCTCGTCAGCGGTGGTGTCGTTACAGGCCTATCTGGCTTTGGCTGTCGGCGGTGCAGCCTTGATGATCATGAGCGGCCATCCACTGGAAGCCATGCAAAGCGCTGAGATCTGGCCTTTTGCTGGAGCGGCCTTTTTCGGTGTTCTGGGCTACTATGCGATCGTGATCGCAATGCGCGTCGGCGAAGCCTCGGCCGTCACGCCGTTTCGCTACACGCGGCTGTTGTTCTCGATCCTTGCGGGTGTCCTGGTCTTTGGCGAACGTCCGGACCTGATGACACTGGCCGGGGCGTCCCTGATCATCGGCTCGGGCCTGTATACCTTTCTACGCGAACGCAAATTGGCGCGCGAAATGGCCTTGGCCGCGGCGTAACCCTGTTGGCGCAAACATGACGCTGTTAGCCCTAAAGGGCCGAGAATATAAGTGTTAGCGATAACGGAAATGGTTTACTTTTGGTTCCGTGCTGCTATGACGCGTGCAACGGAATGCAGCCACAGGGACCGCCCTCATGAGTACCATCATCGACATTCACGCACGCGAAATCCTGGACAGCCGGGGCAACCCGACGGTCGAGGTCGACGTGATTTTGGAAGACGGCACAATGGGCCGCGCGGCTGTGCCCTCGGGTGCCTCAACCGGCGCCTATGAGGCGGTTGAAAAGCGCGACGGCGACAAGGCGCGTTACATGGGCAAGGGCGTGCTCGAGGCCGTCGCCGCCGTCAACGGCGAGATCGCCGAGGAACTGGTAGGCTTTGACGCCACCGAACAGGTCGCTATCGACCAGGCTATGATTGAACTGGACGGGACCGAGAACAAGGGTCGTCTGGGCGCAAATGCCATTCTGGGTGTTTCGCTGGCAGCAGCTAAAGCGGCGGCGGATTTCACCACGCAACCCTTGTATCGCTATGTTGGCGGCACCTCGGCTCGCGTCCTGCCGGTTCCGATGATGAACATCATCAACGGGGGCGAGCACGCCGACAACCCAATCGACATTCAGGAATTCATGATCATGCCGACCTCGGCCGCGAATATTCGCGAGGCGGTTCGCATGGGCTCCGAGGTGTTCCACACACTCAAGCGTGAGCTGTCGGCTGCCGGTCTGGCCACCGGAGTGGGCGACGAAGGTGGCTTTGCCCCCAACATCGCGTCGACCCGTGAGGCATTGGATTTCATCCTGCAGGCGGTCGAAAAAGCAGGCTACAAACCGGGTGAGGAAATTCACCTCGCGCTGGATTGCGCCGCGACCGAATACTTCAAGGACGGCAAATATGTGCTGGCGGGTGAGAATATCTCGCTGACCTCAGAGGAAAACGCCGAGTATCTGGCGACCTTGGTCAAAGACTATCCGATCATCTCGATCGAAGACGGCATGTCCGAAGACGACTGGGATGGCTGGAAAGCACTGACCGACGCGATCGGTGACAAGGTTCAGCTGGTCGGCGACGACCTTTTCGTTACCAACCCGGAACGTCTGGCCGAAGGGATCGAGCGTGGTTGCGCCAACTCGATGTTGGTCAAGGTGAACCAAATCGGATCGCTGACCGAGACACTACGCGCCGTCGATATGGCCCACCGCGCGCGTTATACCAACGTGATGTCGCATCGCTCAGGCGAGACCGAGGACTCCACCATTGCCGATCTGGCCGTGGCGACCAATTGCGGTCAGATCAAGACCGGCTCGCTGGCGCGCTCGGACCGGTTGGCCAAGTATAACCAGCTGATCCGTATCGAAGAATCGCTGGGTGAAGTTGCGGAATACGCGGGAGCATCGATCCTGAAACGGTGATTTCAAACCCGTTTCTGAGCACTGCAAGAGGCCCTCTTTCCACGGAAAGAGGGTCTTTTTGATAGCAATAGGACTGTTGCGACAGTGAATTTCTCTGGCTATGAGAATTCGCCGTATTTGCAGGTATTTAGAAGTTTATAGGATGTTATGTGTGAACTTAATCACACAGCGCTCACGGTTTCGTGTTCTATACTGTCGCCATTACAGAAAGGAGCACACCATGACTGGTTCGAAATTCCTTCTCGTAGCGACAGTTCTCAGCACTGTATTTCTGGCGGCCTGTGCAGGGCCGGGGACCTATCCAATCACAGGGCAAAAGGTCTCCTCCGACGATCCGGTGCAGGAGATGTACTATAACCCGAGTGTGATTTTCCGGGGCGAGTCGCGCTAGAGCGCTTTGCTCATCAGCATGTAGCGCTCGCGTGGTTTGAAGCCGGTGCGCAGATATAGTTTCTGCGTCGCCTCGTGCGTGCGGTCGACTTCAAGGTGCAGGGCGGTTAGCCCTGCCTCAGCAAGAGCCTTGGGCAGTTCCAGCAGAACCTCGGTCGCGATGCCACGGCCACGAACGGCGGGCCGGACGTAGATTTCGTCTACGAACCCATCCATGCCACCGAACTCTACCGACCAGCCGAAGGTCAGGATGATATAACCTAAAGGAGCGCGACCCGGGCCAATCAGGTAGATGCAGCCATGGGGGATGCCCTCAAGCAAAGGCATAAGCGCCTCGCGCCGTTGGTCGGCGTCCTGTGCGATCCCTTGTTCGGCGTGGAACGCAGAGACAAGCCCCATCAGGCGGTCAAGATCTTCGGGGCGAGCCAGTCTTAAAGCGGCGGTCATAGGCGGGCCAGCCTTTCCGTGAGTAGGGTGAAGAATCCTTGGGCGTCCACGTCGCCCATGAATATAGCATTCGGTTTTCGGTCTGTTACACGCCACCAGTCAGCGACTGTCATGCCCAGCGTTAATTCTGATTTGGTTTCGATCTCAACGTTAATGTGGCGACCCGAGAACAGTTCTGGCTGAATCAAATAGGCGGTAACGCAGGGGTCGTGCAAAGGTGCGCCTTCTGAGCCGTACTTTTCCTTATCAAAGCGCTCGAAGAAATCGGTCATTTCAGCGACGGCATGACCGACCTTACTATCCAGCGATCTGAATGCGTCATTGCGATGCGGTGTAACCAAAGCGTCATGGGTCACATCAAGAGGCATTACGACAATATGAGTGCCAGATTTAAACACGATATCAGCAGCTTCGGGGTCGACATAAATGTTGAACTCCGCGGCTGGTGTGATGTTCCCGACCTCGAAATAGGCACCGCCCATCAGCACGATTTCCTGCACCCGGTCGACGATATCGGGTGCCTTCTGGAAGGCGGTCGCGATGTTCGTCAGTGGCCCCAGCGGGCAGAGCGTGACTGTCCCAGGTTCCTGCGTGCGCAGGGTTTCGATGATGAAATCAACCGCGTGGCCCTCGGACAAAGGCATCTGTGGGTCCGGCAGAACAGGACCGTCCAACCCGGTTTTGCCGTGAACATGCTCAGCTGTGACCAAAGGTCGGTTCAGTGGCCGGTCGCATCCGGCATAGACCGGCACCTCAGTATGGCCCGCCAACTCACAGACAATACGCGCGTTCTTGGCGGTCAGTTCAAGCGGCACATTTCCGGCGACGGCAGTGATACCCAGAACCTCGATTTCTTCTGGGCTGGCGAGCGCCAGAAGAATGGCGACGGCGTCGTCCTGACCGGGGTCGGTGTCGATGATGATCTTGCGGGGCATTGGAGTCTCCGGGGGGGGGCGTGAAGGTCGGACAGTCGCAAGTGTCACGCGACTTGTCCACCTGATTCAGGCTCCAACTGGCGGGAGTTTGCCATTGGCTCGATGTTCCTCGGTCTTCACCTCATCCCATAGCGCATCCATCTCGGCCAGATCGCTTTGTGAGGGGGTTTTGCCGCGCGCGGCCAGACGAGCCTCGACCTGTTCAAATCGGCGGGTAAACTTGGCGTTGGTGCGGCGCAGGGCAGCCTCGGGCTCGATCCCCAGATGGCGCCCGAGATTGACCATCACGAACAGCAGATCGCCGAATTCGTCTTCAAGCGCGTCAGCATCCTTGGCGTTGCGCGCTTCTTCCAACTCGGCGGCTTCTTCGGTGATCTTGGCGAGGACATGGCTGGCATCGGGCCAGTCGAATCCCACCCGCGCTGCCCGTTTCTGCAGCTTGTGCGCGCGCAGAAGGGCGGGCAGGTTGGCGGCCACGCCATCCAACGCACCTTTCTGTTCTTTGCCCGCGCGTTCGGCAGCCTTGATGGCTTCCCAATCCTTGGTTTGCTGGTCGGCGGACTTTTCACGAGATTCGTCGCCGAACACATGCGGGTGCCGGCTGACCATCTTGTCAGACATGGTGCGGACCACGTCCTGAAAGGTGAAATGTCCGGCTTCCTCAGCCATTTGCGCGTGAAAGACAGATTGGAAGAGAAGGTCGCCAAGTTCTCCCTTTAGCTCATCGTAGGCCTGCCGTTCGATGGCGTCGGCGACCTCATAGGCTTCCTCGATCGTGTAGGGGGCGATGGTGGCGAAATCCTGTTCGATGTCCCACGGACAACCGCTTTGCGGATCGCGCAGGCGACGCATGATTTCCAACAGGCGCTCGATACCCGCATCGCTGTCATGGATCAGAGGATTTTCAGCCATTGCGAACCCTTTCGTTCCGGTGTCAGATGCATCCATTCCGCAGTCCCGATCAGGAGTCCACCCCAGATGCCCGTCGTCAACCGAATTGCCGATTTTGCCGCCGACATGGCCAAGTGGCGCCAGCACTTGCACACGATCCCTGAACTGGAGTTCGAATGCTACGAGACAGCCGCTTTCGTGGCCGAGCGTCTGCGCGAATTCGGGGTGGATGAGCTACATGAAGGCATTGCCAAGACCGGGATGGTAGCGATCATCAACGGACAAGGCGACGGCCCGACCATCGGGTTGCGGGCCGATATGGACGCGCTGCCGATCCCTGAGGAGACGGGCGTCGAATACGCCTCGAAGAACCCCGGTAAAATGCATGCCTGCGGGCATGACGGGCACACCACGATGCTTTTAGGGGCTGCGCGCTATCTGGCCGAGACGCGGAATTTCGCGGGCCGTGTGGCGCTGATCTTTCAACCGGCCGAAGAAGAAGGCGGCGGCGCGGATGTGATGGTGCAGGAAGGCATCATGGACCGGTTCGATATCTCTCAGGTCTATGGCATTCACAATGATCCGGGAAACCCCGAGGGCGCCTTCTACACGACCGCCGGGCCTCTGATGGCTGCTGTGGATACGTTCGAGATCCACGTGCAGGGGCAAGGCGGGCACGGAGCACTGCCGCACCAGACCAAAGATCCGGTGATGGCGGCCTGCGGGATCGCACAGGCGATCCAGACGATTGTCAGCCGGAACCACTATGCGGTGCAGGATCTGGTGATTTCCGTCACGCAGATTCACGCCGGAACGGTGAACAACGTTATCCCGGATACGGCTTACCTGAACGGCACCGTTCGCACTTTTGATCCAACTGTTCAGAAGATGGTGATCGAGCGGATGGAGCAGATCGTGGCAGGGCAGGCGGCCTCATACGGGGTTAAGGCGAGGTTGGACTATCAGATTGGCTATCCGGCGACGATCAATGACGCCGAGAAAACGGCCTTTGCCGCAGATGTGGCGCGCGAGGTCTCAGGCGAGGACCGCGTTGTCGACAATATGGGCCGCGACATGGGGGCCGAGGATTTCTCATACATGTTGCAGGCGCGTCCAGGGGCTTATCTGTTTCTGGGTCAGGGTGAGGGCGCCGGGCTGCACCACCCGAAATACAACTTCAACGATGATATCGCACCGGTCGGGGCCTCGTTCTTTGCCCGGATCGTGGAAAAGGCGCAGCCGCTGGGCTGAGGGGACAAGACATGGCACTGGAAGACGCAAAACATCAGGTCGATGAGGCATTTACCAACCCCGACCTCAAGGGCTTGTCCTACGAGAACACGTTCGGCGGCGCGACCTCGTTTCTACGGCGGCTTTACACCAAGGATCTGAAGGGCGTGGATATCGCCGTCACCGGCGTGCCCTTCGATCAGGCGGTGACGAACCGCCCCGGCACAAGGCTCGGCCCCCGCGCGATCCGCGAGGCGAGTGCGCTGCAATCCCCCGATGCACCATACGGTTGGCCCTTTGACGCCCTGAGCGAGCTGGCGATCGTTGACTATGGCGATATGGCCTATGACTACGCCAATATCCCGGCCTTTCCGGATACGCTGACCGATCATATCCGCACGATTCTGGCGGCTGACGTGGCCTCGGTCACCTTAGGCGGCGATCACTATATCAGTTTTCCGATCCTGAAAGCTTATGCCGAGAAATATGGCCCGATGTCCTTGCTGCAGTTCGATGCGCATACGGATACCTGGGCGGACGATGATATGTCCCGCGTCGATCACGGCACCATGTTTTACAAGGCGGTCAAATCGGGGATTGTGGACCCGAAGCGCTCGGTTCAGGTGGGTATCCGTACCAGCAACGAGGATACGCTGGGCGTCAACATCATCGACGCGCGCGAGGTCTACGAATCCGGCCCCGCTGCCGTGGCGCAGAAGATCAAATCCATTCTCGGCGACCGTCCTGTCTATCTGAGCTTCGATATCGACGGCTTGGACCCGGCCTTTGCGCCGGGGACCGGCACGCCAGTTTGGGGCGGTTTGTCCTCGATTCAGGCGCAAATCATTCTGCGTGATATCGCCGGGATCAACATCAAGGGCGGAGATGTGGTCGAGGTCTCTCCGCCCTATGACACTTCAGGGGCGACGGCGATTGCAGGCGCTCATGTGGCCACGCAGATCATCTGTCTGCTGGGGTGGAACCGGCTGATGGCCGAGAAAAAGTAAACGGGGATCGATCCGTGTTAACCAATGGTTAGCCAAGTTTCCGTTATGAGCTGAGAAACGTGATCTGATGGGATGGGAAACAACCGCACATGACTGAATACAATCAACCGATCAGCGGCAATGATCTGGCGCGGTTCTCCGGGCCGAACACGTTTATGCGGCTGCCGCAGGCGACTTCGCTGGCGGGGCTGGATGTGGCGTTGTTGGGGATACCGATGGATATCGGTACCTCGTGGCGGTCGGGCACGCGGTTTGGGCCCAAGCAAATTCGCAGCGAAAGCGCGATGATCCGGCCCTACAACATGGCTACATCCGCGGCCCCGTTCGATACGTTGCAGATTGCGGATATCGGCGATCTGGCGATCAATACGTTTTCGCTGTCGGAAAGCCTCAAGATCATCAAAGACAGCTATGACGGTATCCTTGCGCAGAATGTGATCCCTGTGGCGATGGGCGGTGATCACTCCATCACCCTGCCAATCCTGCGTGCGATTGCGGCCAAACACGGGCCGGTGGCCCTGGTGCATGTGGATGCCCATGCGGATGTAAACGACGAGATGTTTGGCGAGCGTGAGACCCATGGCACCGTTTTCCGCCGCGCCTATGAAGAAAAGCTGATCGTCCCCGACAAGACCTTTCAGATCGGCATTCGCGGCTCGGGCTATGCCTCAACCGATTTTACCGAGGCGCAGGGCTGGGGCTTCCAGCAATTTCCCGCGTGGGAGTTGTGGCAGCAGAACCTCACACAGATCGGCTCGCAAATCCGCAAGACGGTCGGCGATCACCCGGTCTATATCACCTATGACATCGACAGTCTGGATCCGGCCTACGCCCCCGGCACCGGCACGCCCGAGATCGGAGGGCTGACAACCCCGCAAGCCCTGCAGCTGATCCACGCGCTGCAAGGGGTGAAAGTGGTGGGCTGCGATCTGGTGGAGGTGTCTCCGCCCTACGACCCGTCGGGGAATACGGCGCTGACGGCGGCCAACCTTCTGTTCGAGCTTCTGTGCATCCTGCCCGGTGTGACGTCACGGTAGCTGGCCGGGTTTGCCTTGAAACGGCATCTATTCCGCATAGGGTTCAGCAAAAGGACAGGGACGGAATGAAACGCATGCTGATTTTGGGTGTTGTTGGTCTGGTGGTCGCCATAGGGGCCTATATCCGACTTGCGCCCTCCGATCCGGCGGACTGGCACACCGACCCTCAGGCAAGGACCAACCAGGATCTGCAAGGCGGCGTGCTGCGCGTGGTCGAAACCGGACCAGAGGGGCTTGCGGCGCTGGATGCCATTGCCCGCAACGCGCCGCGTACAACAGTTCTGGCTGGGTCGGTGGGTGAAGGGAGGATCACCTATATCACCCGCACCAAGATTATCGGCTTTCCCGACTACACCACAGTCCTGCTGGACGGAGACGTGCTGCGCATCCATGGCCGCTTGCGCTTTGGCCGCAAGGATTTCGGGGTGAACAAGGCCCGCGTTGATGGGTGGCTGGCGCAGATGTAGGAGGCGTTCAGGACGCGGATGTCTTGAGGGTCTGATCCAGATCGGGCCAATCCAAATCCGAGGACAGGCATCCTTCCTGCACCTCGCGCCACATCGGCACATTTAATGACATCTGGCATTGCGCGGTGAAAATCCGGCCATCAACCTGCAGGCAGATCATTTGCCCCAACTCGATCCGCGAGCCTGACTTGTCAGTGCAATAGCAATCGCGAACCTTGCCATCCGGCCCGATATAATCGGCCATGGCGGGTAGTGCGAACAGCGATAAAATGAAAACCAACCCCTTCATAGCAGCGACCTTAGCACAAGGCTGGCCCTTGACCAAAGCCCCAGATTAAGAGACACCCGCCGGATGATCCCCGAAGAACGCCTTGAGCAGATAACCCAGCGATTCCAATACCTCGAAGCCGCCATGGCCGATGGCGCCTCGGGCGGGGATATCGCGACTTTGGCCAAAGAGTATTCCGACCTCAAACCGGTGGTCGATCAAATCCTGTCCTGGCGTCAGCTGGTCTCGGATTTGGCTGAGGCCGAGGCGATGCTGGCGGACCCGGATATGAAGGAACTTGCTGAAGAGGAAATCCCCCAGCTTCAGTCCCGTATTCCCGAGGCCGAACATGCGCTGCAACTGGCGTTGCTGCCCAAGGACGCCGCGGATGCGCGACCGGCCATGCTGGAAATCCGTCCCGGCACCGGCGGTGATGAGGCGGCGTTGTTCGCTGGAGACCTGCTGCGCATGTACCAACGCTATGCCGAGGCGCGGGGATGGCGGTTCGAGATCATCGAAGAACAGGCCTCGGATCTTGGCGGCATCAAAGAGGTCGTCGCCCATATCAAAGGCGACAATGTCTTTGCGCGGATGAAATACGAATCCGGCGTGCATCGGGTGCAACGCGTGCCCGAAACCGAAAGCGGCGGGCGTATTCATACCTCGGCGGCGACGGTCGCGGTTCTACCCGAAGCTGAGGATGTAGACATCCAAATCGACGCCAATGACATTCGCATTGATACGATGCGTTCGTCCGGAGCCGGGGGGCAGCACGTGAACACCACCGACTCGGCCGTGCGGATTACCCACTTGCCGACCGGTCTTGTGGTGACCAGCTCCGAGAAATCGCAACACCGCAACCGCGAGATCGCGATGCAGGTGCTGAAAACACGCCTCTATGATCTGGAACGTCAGCGGATCGACAGTGAACGTTCGGCGGATCGGGCAAGTCAGGTCGGCTCGGGCGATCGGTCCGAGCGCATCCGGACTTATAACTTCCCACAAGGTCGGATGACGGACCATCGCATCAACCTGACGCTCTACAAGCTGGATCAGATCATGCAGGGCGATTTGGATGAGGTGATCGACGCACTGACCGCAGATGATCAGGCCCGGCTGCTGGCCGAGATGGCGCAATGATTGCGGCCCTGACCGCCGCCAAGGCGATGGCTGCCGCAACGGCCCGCTTGCGTGCTGCCGGTGTCAATGACCCGGCCCGCGATGCGCGGGTCCTTTTGGCACATGCGGCCCGAATTGAGGCCAGCCGCGTCACTCTGATCGCGCCCGAGGAGCTGTCGCCCGACATCGCCGAACGCTATGAGCAACTGGTGTCGCTGCGCGCGATCCGGGTGCCTGTGTCGCATCTGCTGGGTGAACGTGAGTTCTACGGTCGCAATTTCCGCGTCAGCCGCGACGTGCTGGACCCGCGCCCAGAGACCGAAACACTGATCGAAGCCGCGCTGAGCGAGCCATTTGACCATGTTCTCGACCTCGGGGTCGGCTCGGGCTGCATCCTGGTGACGCTGCTGGCCGAGCGCGCCAGTGCCTCGGGCCTGGGTGCGGATCTGAGCGAAGCGGCCTGTTTGCAGGCCAGCGCTAACGCGGTTCAGTTTAACGTACAGGACCGGGCCGAGATTTTACGCTCGGATTGGTTCAAGCGGATTGAAGGGCAGTTTGACCTCATCGTCTCGAACCCGCCCTATATCGCGCTGTCCGAGATGCAGGACCTGTCGCCCGAAGTGCGCGAGCATGAACCGCGCATGGCTTTGACCGATGAAGGGGACGGGCTGGACGCCTATCGCAGGATTGCGTCGGGTGCACCTGATTTCCTGATGGCGGGCGGACGCTTGCTGGTTGAAATCGGGCCGACACAGGCCAAGGACGTGTCCGCCTTGTTCGACGCCGCTGGCTTGTCGGATATCCGCGTCATCCCCGATCTGGATGGACGCGACCGTGTTGTTTTGGGCAGAATTCCGGGTTGAACGCAGCGTTAGAGGCCGAAAAGCGCCGGTCTTTGTAAAAAAGCTGCGAAATATCCCAGAAACCTCTTGTCTGAGGCGGCAGGACATGTTTACTCAGGAATGGTCGGAGAGGTTGACGCTGGTTCAGCGCGCCCCTGACGCCAAGCCCAAAAAAGCCGATGACACGTTACGGGACAGGCCTCTGAGCAGCGTAAGGTACGGGTTGATCGGCAGCGAATTGATAAGGCTGACGTAAAGTAAGATGAGATCTTCCAAATCCCGCTCGCGGGCCAAAAATAACCGCAATCGTCCTTCTGGCGGCAACGTCGTCAACCGGGTGTTCGACAGCTCGGGCCCCGAGGGTAAGGTGCGTGGCACACCGCAGCAGATCATTGACAAATACAACCAGCTTGCGCGCGATGCACAGCTGTCCAACGACCGTGTCGCGGCTGAGAACTTTCAGCAACACGCCGAACACTATCTGCGGATGCTGAGCGAGGCGCAGCGCGAGATTGAAGCGCGCCGCGAAGAGCAGGAGCGTCAGAACCGCGAACGTCAGGCCGAACGCGACCGTGAACGCGCCGAGCGTCAGGAGCGTGAAGCCGCCCGTCAGGCCGACCCGGCCGAGGCGCCGCAGCCTGATGTAATGGATTTCAGCGCGCCTGAACCTGCGCCGGAAAGCGGGTTGGTCGAGACCCCTGAGAGCAAAGAAAAAGCTGCTCAGGCCCCTGAGAAAAAGGAAAAGCCGCCGCGTAAACCGCGTGCGCCGCGCAAGCCCAAAGCTGCACCTGCGACTGAGGAGGCGCCGAAAACCGATGGCGACGCGCCCGAAGCGGCCGAATAAGCCTCGCACGGATACGAAGAAAGCCCCGGTTTATCCGGGGCTTTTTTGATGCGCCTATGTTTTTTTAACCTCGCGCGCGAGGGCGCAGAAGGCCTCAAGCGGGACCTGTTCGGCCCGCTCGGTAGGCTTGATGCCGGCTGCGATCAGGCGGTCCTCGATATCAGGCGCTACACCTTTCAGGGAAGCGCGCAGCATTTTGCGGCGTTGATTGAATGCGGCGGCCACGACGCGGGACAGGGTGCTGGCGTCGGCGGGATAGCGCGGCTCGGGCAGGGCGGTCAGGTGAACCACTGCGCTGGAGACTTTCGGTGGTGGGGTGAACGCACCGGGAGGTAGAGACATGGCGATGCGCGCCTCTGCCCGCCATTGAGCCAGAATCGCAAGGCGACCATAAGCTTTGCTTCCGGGTTGAGCGACGATGCGTTCGGCCACTTCGCGCTGAAACATGAGCGTCAGGCTTTGCCAGAAGGGCGGCCATTCCGGCGGTGTCAGCCAGCGCACCAGCAGCTCGGTGCCGACATTGTAGGGCAAGTTGGCCGCGACGCGGATGGGCGGGGTCAGGTGTTCCAGCGGGTTAATTTCTAGCGCATCGCCGTTGATCACCTCCAACTGGCCGGGATAGGCGGCGGCGATGTCGTTCAGGGCGGCGATGCAGCGGGTGTCTTTTTCCACCGCCACAATCTTGCGCGCGCCCTCAGAGAGCAGCCCTCGGGTCAGCCCTCCGGGACCGGGGCCGATTTCCAGAACGTCGCAGGTGCTGAGGTCTCCGGCCTGGCGCGCGATCTTGGCGGTCAGGTTCAGGTCCAGCAGAAAGTTCTGGCCCAGCGATTTGCGGGCGGATAGCTGGTGGGTCGCGATGACCTCACGCAGGGGGGGGAGGGTGTCGATAGCGCTCATGATCCGGTTACCGTGACGCGTTTGGGGTGGTCAGCGCCAGTGATTTTTTGCCTCCGGCGGGGATATTTCCAGCCAGGTGAAGGATCAAGCGCTTTGTGCCATCTTCTGCGCGAGTTTCAGCGCTTCGATCAGGCTGGTTGGGTTGGCGATGCTTTGCCCTGCGATATCCAATGCGGTGCCGTGATCGGGTGAGGTGCGGATGAAGGGCAGGCCGAGGGTAACATTCACGCCCCGGTCGAAATCCAGCGTTTTGATCGGGATCAGGGCTTGATCGTGATACATCGCGATGGCCGCGTCATAGCGGCTGCGTGCGGCTGCGTGGAACATGGTGTCGGCGGGATGTGGGCCAGTGACGCTGTAGCCCTCGGGCTGCAGGTTCGCCAGCATCGGGGCGATCCAGTCCAGCTCCTCGGTTCCCATTTTGCCTCCTTCGCCCGCATGTGGGTTCAGACCGGCCACGGCGATGCGCGGGGCCTCAATACCGAATTGGGAGCGTAGGCCGGTGGCGGTGATCTCGATCGTGTCGTGCAGCAGGGCCGGGGTCAGTTCTTGCGGGACACGGGAGAGGGGGATGTGAATGGTCGCGGGCACGACGCGCAGTTGATCGCTGGCCAGCATCATAACCACCCGTTCACGGCCCGCTAGAGCCGCCAGAAATTCGGTGTGGCCGGGGTAAGAGAAACCCGCACCGTCGATGAGCGCCTTTTTATGGATCGGGGCCGTACACAGGGCAGAAGCCGCGCCGGATTGCACAAGGGAAACGCCCTGTTCGATGGCATCAATGACCGACGGTGCATTGGCTGGCGTGGGTTGGCCGGGCGTGTTGGGAGCTGGGAAGTTCAGTTGCAAAACCGGTAGCGCGGTTTGGGAAACCGAGATGGCCTCGGCCGGGTCGTTGATCAGCTGGGCCTGTGTGTCTGATGGCAGGTGCGCGACATCGCCGATGTAGAAAAAGGGACAGGCGTCGCGCAATTCCGCCCACGCTTTTGCGGCGATCTCGGGGCCTATGCCCGCCGGATCGCCGCAGCTGAGCGCGATGGGCGCGCTCATTGTTCGATTATGCTGGCGTCGGCGCGCAATTGTTCCAACAGGCTGTCAGCAAAGGCTTGCAGGCGCTGTTGCGTCAGCGCATTCGCAACATCCGCGCGCGAGGTATTTTCGCCGAGATTGCGGGTGCGGTTGCACAGCATCAGGAACATCAGTGTTTGGCCGTTGTTGCGTGTCAGCGTCGTCGAGACGTCGTTCGGGTCCAGCTTCGCCAGCTCGACCGCGATGTCGCGCGGGATCTCGGAAGGGGCAGCGTCGACACGCTCCAGCACCTCGGCCGGTTGCTCCTGCGCGATACCGTAAAGGTCATCACAGGTGTCGATCTCTTCGCGCAGTTTCGCGGCGGCGGCCAGTGTTTCGGCGCTACGGCCGCCGGCCATGTAGTAAATGGCGTAGTCGATCTTGGAATAAGAGGGCGTACCGGTTGAAACTTCACGCAGGCCGCGCATCTGGAACAGAGCGATGGCGTTGGGTAGGGCGATCGGGCTAGTGATCTCACCATTCTTCAAGCCCAGAACCACGGGCTGCAGTGCTGGGGGTAGGCCGGACAGGTTCAGCCAGTCGAGGCGGCCGCCATTGCTGCGGGTTTCTGCAGCCGAGTATTGCGCCGCCGCCGCCGAAAACGCGTCAAACCCTTCGAGATTGGCGATTTCTTCAGCGAGAAGCTCGGTCTGGGCGAGGGTCTGTTGGTTTACAGGAATGATGATTTCAGACAGCAGAACCTGAAGCCCACCACCGCCGCCCTGACCCAGAGCGCGGTTGATCTCTTCCTCGGAGGGGTTGGCCTGAGACAGAAAACGCGCGCTGATATAGTTGCGCCATGTTAGCTGATCGGCGACGAAATCGCGGACCGTTTCCGGATCGACGCCTTCGTTGGCCAGCAATTGCAGGAACTGCTCGGTGCTGAGGCGCCCGCGGGCCGCGAATTCATCGACACCCGCCTGAATCGCCTCGGGCGGGACCTCGATCCCGGCTTCGCGCACGGCTTGTTTGCGCAAGCGGTCATCAATCAGTGCTTGCCGGACTTCGGCCTCGGACCCGCCAGAGATACCGAGTGCGTTTATGAATTGCTGACGTTGCTCCAACTCATACCAAGTGACCACGTCCTGATTGACCCGGATCGCTGGCGAAAACAGGCTTTGCGCAAACGTATGGGGCGCAGTGAAGGTCAGAATCGTAGCGGCCAGGGCCGGAAGTACCAGCCGGATCGAAGCGGAACGAAGAAACCGTGAGAAAGTTGAAATCAACTGCATGTTCTCTTGTAAGTGTTACCAGCGCCTTCGAGGGCGTATCCTGTCAAGGATACGGTAAAGCCGAATTCGGTCGAAGGCTCAATAGTTGATGTTGAAGTAAAGCGCCGCCTTACGGACATGTTAACCCGAACGCATTCGTTCTGGTAGGTCACACCGAGGCCTAGGCGGATGGGTTCGGATTCGTTCAGGTCGTAGCGGGCCTCGGCCCGTGTCAGCCAGTTCTGGTCGACCTGATAGCGCCCGCGCAGCCAGATCTCGGAGACCGCCTCTTCGATGTTTTCAGCCGGGTCGGGTTCCAGCCAAATATAGCTGCCAGTGAAGGCTGAACCTTCTTTCGCCCACTCTCCACGCAGCTCGGCCTTGGCAAAGCTCAGGTCACCGTTGACAATTCCGCGACCGGCCAAAGACCAGCCATTGGCGGTTTTGAGCTGACCGGCCAGCAGGATATCGGACGATGTGCCCTGCAATCCCGAAGTCAGAGTGAAATCCGGATCGGCATCCGCACGAAAGACTTGGCCCACCGTGGCAAGCGCCTGCCAGCCTCCACGACCATAGCGCGCCCAGTTGACGCCGACAGCGGCGGTTGCGCCGTCCTCGCGGCGATCCTCTGCCGGAAAGCGCGACAGAGACAGTAGGTTGCCCTCGTCGAATTCCTGAAACGTGCTTTCGTCGATCGGTACGTCATTGTCGGATACATTCGTCCAGCCGAACTGAACGATCGGTTCCAGAAACTGCGTCGCCCCGGATTTTTCGCGGCGTGTCATCGGATAGCGCAAGGTCAGAGCGGCACGCGGGGTTGTCCGGGTGGCCTGCGTGGGGAAATTGCTGTCGTGGCGGATGTTGAACGCGTCAATGGAGGCACCGAACAACGCATCAGCCCGCAATCCAGTTGCAAAGGTCCAGCTGCGCAGCCATTCGGCGTCAAAGGTTGTGCGCGCCACGTCGCGTCCGACCACGTCCTCATCGCTGGTGCGCTCATGCGCGTGGGCGATGACGTTTACCCGAACTTCTCCGCCGACGGAGGTTGGGAAATAGCGCTTTTGGAAGTTCAGATCGAATATGCGCGAGGGGATTTCATCCTGATCTTCGCTGTCACGCAGAGTCTTGTAGTGAATGAAACTGGTCCGGAACGCTGTGTCGCGCTTGATCCGTTCCAGCGCAACTTCGCTGCGGAGGCGGTCCAAATCGGGTAGGCCGTAGTCGGCCAGATAGGAATCATCCGAGGTCGTCTGCAGATCGAAAGTAAAGCGATAGTCATTTTTAAAGTCGAACCAGCCTTCGGCGAACAGGTAGCCGCGATCCTGATCCGGTTGTATGTCGTCCCGAGTCTGCGCGCCGTTAATCTCGATCCGGCCATTCACGAAAGCCTGTCGATAGCGATAGCCAAGCGTCGTGGTTTTGGACGAGAGATAGGGCGTCAGGGTCAGGTCCTTGTGGTCGCCAATTTTGAAGAAATACGGCACTTGCACCCCGGTTCCAAGCTGCGAGGTGGTGCGAATGGACGGCACCAGGAAACCGGTCGCACGCTCCAGCGTCGGGTCGGGCAGGCGCAGATAGGGGAAGTAGAAAACGGGAACGTCCAGCACCCGCAACTGCGCGCCTTCAAAGTAAAGCTGGCGCTCTAACGAGTCATGCGTGACCTTACGCGCCCGGATCTGCCACAGAGGCGGACGGCCATCGGTGCAGACATGGCACGAGGTTGCGGCGATCTTGCTGAATTGCGTATAGCGCCCTCCGGCGCGGCGGGCTTGAACGGATGCGATTTGCACCTGCTGCTCAAACACCATCTGTGCGCCCACCAGCAGGCCATTCTGAAGCCCGTTGTCCAGCTGCGCCGACTCCGCCAGTACAGTCGTCTGCCCACCCTGATCAATACGGACGGGGCCATCCAGCGTCAGCTCTCCAGTTTCGCGGTCGTACACGATACGATTGGCGCTGAGTTTGACGTTGCCCTGAAACGCCTCGACATTGCCTTCGGCCACAAGTTTGCGTTCGGGCGTGATAAAGATCTTGTCGGCAACAAGTAGCGCCGGTTCTTCCTCTTGGGCCGGGCTTTGGGTGACGGTCGGATCGGACAGATTCTGCGCGGCTACGCCAAGGGGCAGGGTCAGGGCCAGCAGGCTGGTCGCTGCAAACGGCAGAAAACGTCGCATCAGCCGTCCTCCGCGTGCAGTAACAGGCCAAGCGAGAGCAGGATCGCCGCAAAGGGCGGCGCCCAGGCAGCAACATAGATTGGAAGCTGGCCGTTCTCGCCGAGTATCTGCGCGAAGTTGCGCACGAAATAGATCGCAAAGCCCAACAGAACAGCCGTCAGCACCGCCACACCGGTTCCACCAAAGCGCACATGGCGCATGGTGAAGGCGGCTCCGATCAGCACCATGGCGACTAGAAACAGGGGGCGGGCAAGTTGGACATGCAGCCAGACCTCATATTGCTTGGTCGAAAACCCGGCCTCACCTAAATCTCGGATCAGCTTGGGCAGATCATAGACCGAGACCGACTCCTGCTTGCCCAGCGTGTCTAAAATGCGTTCGCGCGTCAGTGTGGTCGGCAGCTCAAGCCTTTCATGCGAAACAGCGTTTGTTTCGGGGTTGAGGTCGTCTCGCAGCGGCCAGAGTTTGGCGTCGGTCAAAACCCAGGTTCCGTTGGTTAGCTCCGCGCGTTCGGCCACGATCTGCTGGTTTGGCTTTCCGCCGCCCGAGAAGGTGATGATGGTCACATCGTCAAGACCCAGAGTATCCCCGTTCGATGTACCCCTGGCGTGGATCACCGATTGGCCATTGTCCGAGCTTTGACGCAACCACAGCCCTTCGCGGCTGATCGACAGGGCAGAGCTGCCATCGTCGCGATAGGCATCCGATAGACGCTCGAACTCTTCCGAGGTCGCGGCGGCGATCGGGTTCAGTAAAGCAACGGCCAGAATGCCAATCATCAGGGCCAGGGTGACGGGGGCCACCAGCGCCCGCAGGCCCGAGCGACCGGTGGCGCGGGTCACCACAAGTTCCGAGGTGCGCGCCAGCCCAACGAACAGCGCGATGGTGGACAGGATAATCAGCAGGGGCAGCATCTCGCTGATCGCGGCAGGGGTGTTCAGCAGTGTCAGGCCAAGCAGTTGGCCGACGGACAGGTCATAGTCGTCAAAGCGGCGCAGCTGTTCGATCAGGTCGATCAGAATCATCAGGGTCAGAAAGATGCCGCCGATGACCACAAAGCTTTGAAGAAAGCGGCGCGCGAAATAGCGGTCGAGGATCACGGGAAGACCCTCTCAGGGCTTGAAACGCAGGGGTTCGCGCCCGGATCGCCATTGCATGTCATCATGCGCGACAGCGAATGCCTGCCGTTTGGTGCCACTTAGATCTCCCCCGAGCCTGCCGTTTATTTTTGCAGGACCTTAATGCAAATGGCGGGCGGGGAAAACTGCTATCTGGTCAAGCCGCGCAGTGCGGGCTAGGTCTTGGGGAACAGATTTTGAGGAGTTTGCTATGAGCAGTCTGGTACCAATCCGTTTTGAGGCATTTGACGTGGATGCCATTGCGCAGGCGGAGGGGCGCGTGGCAATCATCATTCCCGCCGATGGCAAGATGAGCCCCGCCGTGCGGCGTGCCAACAAACTGACCCGTGGAGCGGTTGCTCGGTTGGTGGAAAGCGATCGGTTCGAAAAGGTGAAAACCGCGGATGTGATCTCTCTGGCGTGGCCGGTTGGTATGGCCGCGCAAGTGTTGGATATCGTGGTTCTGCCGCGCCGCCCTGAAGTGGATGAGGCGCGCAAAGCGGGTGCTGCATTGGCAAAACTGGCCGGCGGAAAAGACCTGTTGGTTATGGCGGGCAATCAGGTGCGCGTGGCAGATATGGCGATGGGCATCGCTCTGCGCAGTTACGATTTCGACGTCCACAAAACCAAGGATAGCGATGCGGCGGGCTCGGTCACGATCAGCCACAGCAAGCATGATGAGGCCGAGGCTGCCTTCGCCCCGATGTATGCGGTTGCCGACGGTGTGCGGATGACCCGCGACTTGACGAATGAGCCTGCAAACATCCTGACCACCACTGAATTCGCCGATCGTCTGGACGAGATGAAATCGCTCGGCCTCCAGGTCGAGGTGCTGGAGGAAGACAAGCTGGCCGAATTGGGCATGCGCACATTGTTGAGCGTGGGGCAGGGCTCAGTCAGCCCGTCGAAAGTTGTGGTAATGCAGTGGAACGGGGGCGACAAGGATGATGCGCCGCTTGCTCTGGTCGGCAAGGGCGTTGTGTTCGACACCGGAGGGATCTCGCTGAAACCGGCGGGTGGCATGGAAGACATGACCATGGACATGGGCGGTGCAGGCGTTGTGGCCGGCACCATGCGCGCGCTGGCCAAGCGCAAGGCAAAGGCCAATGTGGTCGGTCTTGTGGGGCTTGTCGAAAACATGCCCTCGGGCAATGCGACCCGTCCGGGCGACGTGGTGAAATCAATGAAGGGTGACACGGTTGAGATCATCAATACCGATGCCGAGGGCCGTTTGGTTCTGTGCGACGTGATGTGGTACGCGCAGGAAAGGTTCTCTCCGGTCGGTATGATTGATCTGGCGACCCTGACCGGGGCGGTCATCATTGGACTTGGCCATGAGAATGCAGGAGTGTTTTCGAACAACGATACCTTCTGCGATGCCTTCCTGAAATCGGCCAAGGCCGAGGACGAAGGCGCGTGGAGACTGCCCTTGGGTGCGGCCTATGACAAGCAGCTGAAATCGCGCATCGCGGATATGAAGAATGTGGGCGGACGGCCTGCCGGTTCGATCACCGCGGCGCAATTCCTGCAACGCTTCGTGAAGGAAGAGACACCCTGGATTCACCTCGATATCGCCGGTGTCGCCTCTGTCGCGGCTGAGACATCTTATGCCCCCAAGGGGGCCACAGGCTGGGGCGTGCGCGCGCTGAGCCGTTTTGTGCAGGACAATTTCGAGTAAACCCATGGGGGCCGTCTATTTCTATCACCTGACCCGTCAGCCGCTGGAGCATACTTTGCCGGTCCTGCTGGACAAGGCGCGACAGGCCGGGTGGAAGATCGCCGTGCGGGGGACTGATCCTGCGCGGCTGGACTGGCTTGATGAAAAACTGTGGTTGGGACCCGAGGACGGGTTCCTGCCGCATGGACGGGCCGGTGGGCCGCATGATGCGATGCAACCGATCCTGCTGACCTCGGACATGCAGGCCGCAAACGATGCCAGCTGCGTGATGGCGGTGGACGGGGCCACGGTTGACCCGGATGAGGTCGCCGCGCTGGACCGGGTCTGCATTCTGTTCGACGGCAATGACATGGAAGCCGTTCAGCACGCGCGTGGTCAATGGATAGCGCTGACCGGCGCGGGGTGTTCAGCGCAATACTGGTCCGAGGAATCGGGCCGTTGGGAAAAGAAAGCCGAAGCCTAGCGCGCGGCTGTTGCGGAAATCAGGAGAGCGACAAATGGAAATGAAGCCTTTGGGCCGCACCGGGATCATGGTGTCTGATCTGTGTCTTGGGACGATGACATTCGGATCGCAAACCTCGGAAGCAGAGGCGCATACGCAGATGGACGTGGCGCTGGCAGCCGGGATCAATTTTGTCGATGCCGCCGAGATGTACCCGGTCAATCCGGTCGCCAAAGAGACGATTGGCCGGACCGAGGAAATCCTTGGCAACTGGAATGCGGCCAACGCCGCGCGCCGGGGCGACTATGTTCTGGCCACCAAGCATTCCGGTGAGGGGCTTCGCTTTGTCCGTGATGGCGCGCCGATCACCGCTCAGACGATCCCCGAGGCCATCGAGGGCTCACTGAAGCGTTTGAAGACCGACTATATCGACCTTTATCAGTTTCACTGGCCCAATCGCGGCAGCTATATGTTCCGGCAGAACTGGACGTTCTCCCCGAAGGGGCACAACACCGATGAAGTGCTGGAGAATATGCAGGAGTGTCTGGAGGCGCTTCAGGTTCAGGTCGACAAGGGCAATATCCGGGCTTTTGGTCTGTCCAACGAAAGTGCCTGGGGTACGGCGCAATGGCTGCGCTTGTCCGAGCAGATGGGCGCCCCACGGGTGGCGTCGGTTCAGAATGAATACTCGCTGCTGTGCCGACTGTTTGACACGGACATGGCCGAGTTGAGCGTTCATGAAGATGTGGGGCTGATGGCGTTCTCGCCTTTGGGAACTGGGTTGCTGACCGGTAAATATCAGGGCGGAGCCATTCCCGAAGCCTCACGCATGTCACTGACGCCTGAACTGGGGGGGCGCAAGTCCGAGCGGGTTTTCGATGCCGTTGACGTCTATTTGCAGATCGCTGCGCGGCATGGGCTGGACCCGACGCTCATGGCGCTGGCTTGGTGCCGGACCCGCCCGTTCATGATGTCCGCCATCTTTGGCGCAACGACAGTGGCGCAGTTGGAGCATATCCTGTCTGGTATCGACCTGCGCTTGTCCGATGAGGTTCTGGCCGAGATCGAGGCGGCGCACAAAGCGCATCCGATGCCGTATTAAGACGTTTCGGGTTTATCCCGAAGCGATCCAGGGGACGCTGCCCCCGCCGCGCGCGCCGTGCGCCTCCCCCGAGGTATTTTTGGCCAGATGAAGTGGATCCGGTCAGTGATGGGTGGGGTAGGCACTATCCTGTCTGAGGTCACGGGCCGACAAACCGTGGGCCGTGCGGAAGGCGCGGGCGAAGCTGGATTGCGAGGTGAACCCTGTGGCCTGAGCCACGTCCATCAGCGACATGTCGGTATCGGTAACCAAACGGCGGGCCTCGGCCATGCGCAGCTGCAAGTAGTGGTCCTGCGGCGTGGTGTTCAGGCGCAGGCGGAATTGCTGTTGCAGGGTGCGGGGGCTGGTGCCCAATCGGTCGGCGATATGAGCCAGTGGGAGCGGATCGTCGAGGGCGGCCTCCATCAGGCTATTGGCCTTGGAGGTCAGCGCGGAGTGGTGGTTCGCCGAGGGGGCGTCTGTTTTGGTCTGGGTCGGAGTGCCTTCGTACAGGAACTGGTTTGAGACATGCGCGGCAAAGCCTGCGCCATGACGTGCGGCGATGATGTGCAGCATCATCTCGACCGCGGGGATCGCGCCGCCCGAGGTCAGACGGTTTTCTGAGATTGCAAAGCGGTTTGCCTGAACATCGACCTTGGGAAAGCGGCTGCCGAAACTGTCGAGATCGTCCCAATGGGCGGTCGCAGTGTGACCATCGAGCAGACCAGCCTCGGCCAGCAGCCAAGGCCCTCCGTCTATGCCGGCCATGGTGGCGCCCGTAGCCGCGATGCGCCGCAATCCCGCGATCAGGCTGGGGGTTGCTTGGCGGGCCATTTGAAATCCGGCAACGACAATCATCAGGTCGCAGCTCTGCAGACGGGCCAGCGGTATGCCGGGAACGGTGAGCGCACTGGTCAGCATGACTGGCTCGTCCGTTGGGGTCACGTAGTCCCAATCAAAGGCCGGGCGATCGGCCAGACGGTTGGCGGCGCGCATCGGATCCACGGCCGCGGCAAAGCTGAGCGTGCTGCATTCATCCAGAACCAACAGCGCCGTTTTCAAGGCGCGATGTTCCGGTTGCAGCATGTTTTTTGCGGATTTCATCAAGTTCGATTCGCATTCTGACAAGTGTTTCCACAAGGCTGCGTCAGAGGCGGCGGTTGCGCAAATCGGAATCCGGGGAGAAGCCTGGGGAAAACTTTGGTCAAACCCGGGTATAACTTGGGGAAAACGTTTTTGCCGTGAAAACGGCGGGTATTTCACTTTTCGGACCCCAGCCGCCGGAGAGGGCCGGGCACTGTGTTTTGATCTGCTGGCCAGCGGAAACAGCCCGCTAACCGGATGGGCGGAGCGAGTTGTTTTGATGGCGCTACAAGCGAATAGAGCCAGGGGTCAGCCTTGATTCGGGCCTCGGATTTGGCGGATTGTGCGGCGGACGGCTTGCCAGTCTTTGGCCTCTTGCGTGTTTCCGGCGGCCTCACATTCGCGCATCTTCTGAGCGGCTTCCGCCTCGGCCCGGTCGCCATGCGCGGAATAGAGGGCGCGTGCATATTGAGCGGTTTGTAGTGCGTCCATTCTGATCATCCTCCGTAGAGTGTCTGCGCGTTCGCGGTGTCACTATACTACAGGATCCGAAAAACCGCACGTTTGAGGCGTCAGCCCTTTGCAATCTCGGCCCGCAACCCACGCAGGTATTCGGGGAATCGGCGGGCGGTCATCTCGGCCTCGCGGATCAGGGTGTCGAAGTGTCGGCTGAACACCTCGATCCGGTCGCGGTCGCGGAAAGCCATATAGTGGCTGCCCGCATAGAAGACGCAAAGAAGCGGGCCGAAGATCGTGACAGGTGCAGAATACAGGCGTTTGGCATCGAACAGATAGATGCGCAGGCGGGGATAGTGCTGCTCGCTGAGGTCCAGAAGGTGGTCGATCTGTTCCAGACGGACTGGCAAAGGCAGCCCCTCGTAGTAGCCGGTTCCGAGAGCAAAGCTTCGGATCTCATATAGGGGCATGGCAATCTCATAGTCCGACTGGGCGCTGCGCATCCAGGACAGGCGATCCTCGGACGCTCCTATGGCTTGATCTGCTGTGCGGCCCAAATGCGGGGCGTATTCCCATTCGAGGATCGCCCGGGTCTTGAGCATATCGGGCAGGGTGGCGGGTACGTAGCGGATTTTGTAGCCCGCAGCCTCTTGATGCCATTGGAAAATACGCTCATCGACAAGGGCGCGTGGGGCCTCGGTCATTGTCAGAGAGCTCGCCAGCAGTTCCGCGGCGCTTTCGTGGCGATCCGACAGGCTTAACAGCCAATCCGCGGAAACGCCCAGAGCAGAGGCGCAACTTCCGACCACATGGGCGTTGGGCAGGCGGGCGCCCTCATCGGTCAGCAGCTGTGATACGGTTGAGCGGTCGACACCGATATGTCGGGCAAGAGCGCTTTGGCTGACACCGGTGTCCTCCATCGCGCGGGAAAGTCGCTGGCGAAACTGCACAGCGCGAACTCGTTTGTCGATTTTCTCTACCATAAGGAGATAAATATCACTTCTGATGATTTTTGTTAATCATATTCAGAATTCCCAACACGCCGCCCGTTGAGTAACGCTTTTGTGATAACAACAAAAAACGGGGTCCGGAATGGAAACGCGACGAAGATCTGTCGTGAAAGCACTCATTTGGAATGTGATGGGGTTGGTGATGATGACGCTGGTGGGCCTGATCGCCACCGGGTCGGTTGCCTTGGGTGGCGTAGTAGCGCTGGTCAACACCGCTATCGGTCTGACGCTTTACATTGTCTATGAGCGGGTCTGGGCCGGGATCTCATGGGGGCGTCATGGGGAAAGCTGAAACGCCCGAATGGGGCACACTGGCCCTGATCGCCGCATGTTACGCCGTCTGGTTGATTGCCACTTTCTACGTGGCGGGTTGGAGTCTGTGGCTTGCCATCCCGACGATGGGCGCGGTTGCCGCCCTTCATTCCTCGCTGACGCATGAGGCGTTGCACGGACATCCGTTTCGCACGAAATGGTTGAACGAGGCGTTGATGGCCCTGCCATTGACCCTGTTCATTCCATTTAACCGGTTTCGCGACCTACATCTTGCGCATCATCAGGATTCGAACCTGACAGATCCCTACGATGACCCCGAGAGCAACTACCATGACCCAAAGGTCTGGGCGCAGCTGTCTGGATGGCAAAAGAGGCTGCTTGCCGCCAACAACACCCTGCTCGGGCGCATGGTGTTGGGGCCTGCGATCGGGCAGTTTATGTTTCTGCGGGACGAATGGAGCAGCCTGATCCGTGGAGACCGTTCGGTCGCCCTTGCATGGGCGCTGCATATCCCTGGAATTGCGGTGGTTCTGTGGGTCGTCGCGCATTCCTCCATGCCGATTTGGGCCTATGTTATGTCGGCCTATTTCGGTTTGGGTCTTGTGAAGATCCGCACCTTCCTTGAACACCGCGCGCATGAGAAATCACGCGCCCGCACGGTGATCGTCGAAGATCGCGGAATTCTGGCTTTCTTGTTTCTGAACAACAACCTGCACGTGGTTCATCACATGAACCCATCGGCCCCCTGGTACGAACTACCCGCGCTCTATCAATCGGGGAAAGAGCGGTATCAGGACTGTAACGAAGCCTATGTCTACGCATCCTATGCCGAGATTTTCCGGGCGTATTTCTGGAGGGCGAAGGACCCGGTGCCGCATCCGCTCTGGCCAAAACCCTGATTTAAAGACAGAACGGAGTTCATGAGTCTATGGATTCCAATCACCATCGCCGCCGCCGGTTTTCAGACGGTGAGGTTCATGCTGCAAAAATCGCTCAGCAGCGTGAAACTGTCTGCGGCTGGGGCAACCTTTGCACGCTTTGCCTATTCCTTGCCTCTGGCTCTGGTGGGGCTGGTCGTGGCCATTCAGGTCACCGGCTTGAGCTTGCCCGAGTTGTCCGCGCGGTTCTGGGTGTTCGCAGTGATTGGCGGCACCTCCCAGATTTTGGCGACGATCTGTGTGGTCGCCCTGTTCAAGCAGCGCAACTTTGCCGTTGGTATCACGTTCAAGAAAACCGAAGTCATCCAAACCGCGATCGTTGGATTTGTGGTGCTGGGCGATCAGGTCTCGACCGGGGCGTTGGGTGCGATCGTCGTGGGGCTGCTGGCGGTGCTGCTTTTGTCCAAAACACCCGGAGGGGACGGGGCGTGGTGGCAACATCTGACCAATCGCGCCTCGCGACTTGGGTTGGGCTCGGGGGTGTTATTCGCCTTCTCCTCGGTCAGCTATCGCGGAGCCTCGCTTGAGCTGGGCGACATCGACGCATGGTTTCGCGCGTTGGTCACGTTGGCCGCAGTGGTCACGTTTCAATTCGTTAGCATGGGGATCTGGCTGCTGTGGCGCGACCGGGCCGAGTTGCGCGCGGTCTGGAACACTCGCCGAACCGGCGTGTTCGTTGGCCTGACCAGCCTGTGCGGATCCTTCTGCTGGTTCTTCGCCTTCACCCTGCAGAATGCGGCTTATGTCAAAGCACTGGGACAGGTCGAGCTATTACTCAGCCTGCTTGCCTCGACCCTGTTTTTCCATGAGACCATCACCCGGCGCGAGATCGCCGGGATGCTGTTGCTGGGCGCGTCGATACTGGCGCTGGTACTGTCAATCTAAGCGTCTGGGTGGTTAGCCCGCGCGGCGTTCATCAAAGCTGAGGGCGATGAAGCTGGGCAGGTGATCGCCCATGCCCACAACAGCCGGGCCATGATCGTCTTTGCGGCCACGACCGCGAGTTTTGGGTTCGCGGGGCTCGCGCTCTTTCTTGCCTTCGCTGCGCTTGCCTTCCGCTGCTTTGGCGGGTTTCTCGGCTTTCGGCTTCTCGGGTTTGGGTTCGTCCTTAACCGGATTGTCGAGGCGCGGAATTTCCTTCTGGATCAGCTTTTCAATCGCATCCAGAGCCTTTTCGTCACGGCCCGAACAGATCGTCACGGCTTTGCCTTCACGTCCGGCACGGCCCGTGCGGCCGATACGGTGAACATAGTCCTCGGCATGACCGGGCACGTCGAAGTTGAACACATGGCTAACCGATGGGATATCCAGACCACGCGCCGCCACGTCCGAGGCAACCAGCAGGCGCAGCGACCCATCGCGGAACCCGTCTAGCGTCTTCATCCGCTGCGACTGGTCTAGATCACCATGGATCGCGGCGGCGTTGTAGCCGTATTTCTTCAGCGATTTCGCGCAGATATCTACATCCGTCTTACGGTTGCAGAAGATGATTGCGTTGGTGCATTTCTCACCTTCGGCGTCGATCAGCGCGCGCAGAACCTTGCGTTTTCCGCTGGCTTCGCGATCCCGGCGACCGCCTTTGAACATCACCACGCCCTGTTCGATCGTCTCGGATGCAGTGGCCTGACGGGCGACCTCAATCCGGGCAGGGGCGGACAGGAAGGTGTCGGTGATACGCTCAATCTCCGAGGCCATGGTGGCCGAGAAGAACAGCGTTTGGCGGGTGAACGGCGTCAGTGAGAAGATACGCTCGATATCGGGGATAAAGCCCATATCCAGCATCCGGTCAGCCTCATCTACAACCATGATCTGCACGCCGGTCAGCAGCAGCTTACCGCGCTCAAAATGGTCCAGAAGACGGCCCGGAGTGGCGATCAAAACATCCACGCCGCGGTCGATCAAGGCCTCTTGCTCTTTAAAGCTGACACCGCCGATCAGCAGCGCTTTGGTCAGTTTCAGGTGTTTGGAATAGGTGTCGAAATTCTCGGCCACCTGCGCGGCGAGTTCCCGCGTCGGGCACAGCACCAGCGAACGTGGCATCCGTGCTCGGGCGCGGCCACGTGCCAGCAGGGTGATCATCGGCAGCGTGAAGCTTGCGGTTTTCCCGGTGCCGGTCTGGGCAATGCCCAACACATCACGCCCTTCAAGCGCGGGTGGAATCGCGCCTTCCTGGATTGGAGTGGGGGTTTCGTATCCGGCTTCCTCAATGGCTTTGAGGACCTTCGGGTTCAGGTTCAGTTCGGTAAACTTTGTCATGTATGTCCGATTATTGCGGACTCTTGACCTGGCCCGCGCGTCTGCGTCATGCCGGGTCGATTTGACCATGCGCACCATGCGCGTTTCGGCTTGGGGCGGACATAACAAAAACGTGGGGCGGGGTCAAATGAACTGAAATCCCGACAGGGTCGACCGGCTGGAATTGGCATTTTTTGCAACAATTCAGCGGCTTCCGGGGAAGTGTTTCGCTACTTTTTCATCCAGATGCAACGGGCGGTGCCGGATCTGATCATGTGCCTCAAGCCGAGCACGGACGTCCGGGTCAGCGGCGCTGAGTTCATCGTAAAACGCCCGCAGCCCATCAAGGCCGCTGGAAGACTCGATCTGGCTGAATAGCTCGTTCTTGTTCACACCGCCCTTATCGCGAGGCAGGTTCGGTGACATGCCGGGTTTGTACGAGCCACGCTCCATCCGGAAACGGTAGTGTTTGAACCAATGTTCCCAACTCAGGGCGTGATGGTGGCACAGCTCCAGCCCCGGCAGCTCGAACTTGCAGGGCAGGAGGGTCTTGTCCTGAAACAGATTGTGGATGCGAAAACTCAGCTTTTTCAGACCCGTGCGCACGATCAGTTTGCCCTGCACATGGCTGAGGAACCCTCCAAGCACATGGGCGCCATAGGTGGGATAGAGCGCCTGCACCAAAGCCTCGCGATCCGGGCTTTTGGGGATATGCGCTTTGTACAGGTTCTCAGCCCCCGCAATGGCCTCGATCGGTCGGACCCGAACGGCTGGGATGTCTGCGGGCACGGTATCCAGCCGCTCCGGGATCGGAGCGTCCGCCCACAGGAACTCATCCACATCAATATGCGCCAACCAATCCAGATCGGTTTTGCGATAGGTATAGCTGGCATGGGTGGATTGGCGCACTTGATGCTTGCCCGGCCGCGTCCGTTTCCGGCTTAGCCAGAAGGCGTCATCGCAGAGTGTCACCTGTACCTTCGGGTGCTGCTCCAACTGGTGCTGCGCCTCAGGGTTGGGCTCATCCAGATAGAGGTACAGCCGGTCGGCCCCCAGATCCAGGTGATGGGCCGCAAACCGCAGGATATCCTGCGCGGGTCCTCGCACCATGGAGACGACACCCCATGTGGTCATCGTCGCTGCATCCGGGCGAGACGGCGTTCGCGCATCTTTTTCAAGCGACGAAAGACAGTTCCGGGGTCTTTGTTCAACTCGCTCATCAGGTGATCCGCCAGCGGTGCGATGGTCGGATCGGTCAGCGACTTGGTCCAGATCGGCGCGATTAGCGACACGGCCAACCCGCCGCGCTCCAGTGAGAAAGACTGCATCTGCAACGGTAGCGGAGCGGTGCTCTTGCCGCGAAACCAATGGGTTTCCTCCGGCCCGCGTTTGGAGAACAACCGTTCGAACTCATAGAGCTTCATCAGCCCAAACAGCATCCGCAGTGCTTGACCAACCTCGCGTTGTGTTGGGGTGTCGCCGTGATCGGCAAAGGTTTGCACCGACGAGACGAGCCAGCGCAGATCAAGCGCTCCAAGCAGATGCGGCGATTGCTCGGCCCAGAGCCGCCGGAACAAAGCGGGCGTGTGACGCGGGTAGGAGCGTTTGCGCAGATTGGCGATCAACTGGGCGTTCAGGAAAGCCAATTCCGAATTGCCCACGAACTCGGTCGCGATCTTGGCGCGCTTCTGGTCCCACGCGGTGGCATCGTCGCTTTCGGGGGCGAGGGACGCGCGTTCCGGCACGATCTGCTGCGCCAGTGCATCCAGATCGACGTCCAGATCGGGCAGGGGGCGGGGGCCGAACACAAAAGGCGCGCGCCTGTTTTCCAGGATCTCCAGCATGTCGGGCAGGCCGCCAGGAAAGGTCAGGTCGTCATCGCTCATGCGGGCAGAATTGCACAGCCGGGATTGGCTGCGCAATCAGGCAGTTGGATCACACCATCATCTCTTTTGTGGCCGTCAGGTTCAGTGCCGGATAGTCACGCACGACCCGGTCGATATCCCATTGCAGGCGGGTCAGATAGACAATGTCGCCGTCGTGGTCATGGGCGATATGTTGTTTGTTGGCGTTGACGAATTTCTCAACCTCAGCCTTCTCACCGCTGACCCAACGGGCCGAGGTGAACTGAGACGCCTCGAACCGAACCGGCAGGCCGTATTCCATCTCGATCCGGCTGGCCAGTACTTCGAATTGCAACGCGCCGACGACGCCCACGATAAAGCCCGAGCCGATCGAGGGTTTGAACACTTTGGCCGCGCCTTCCTCGGCAAACTGCATGAGTGCCTTTTCCAAATGTTTGGCCTTCATCGGATCGCCCGGACGGACGGTCTGCAGCAATTCCGGTGCAAAAGACGGGATGCCGGTCACGCGGATCGCCTCGCCCTCGGTCAGCGTATCGCCAATGCGCAGTTGGCCGTGGTTCGGAATGCCGATGATGTCGCCTGCCCAGGCCTCTTCGGCCAGTTCGCGGTCCGAGGCCAGAAACAGCACAGGGTTCGAGATCGCCATGGGTTTTTTCGACCGCACATGCGTCAGCTTCATGCCGCGCTTGAAATGCCCCGAGGCCATGCGCACAAAGGCCACCCGGTCGCGGTGCTTGGGGTCCATATTGGCCTGCACCTTGAAGACAAACCCGGCGACCTTCTTTTCATCCGGGGAGATCTGGCGAGGCTCAGCCGATTGGATCTGCGGCTGCGGGCCATAGGCGCCGATGCCCTCCATCAGCTCTTTCACGCCAAACGAGTTGATTGCCGAGCCAAACCAGATCGGGGTCATGTGCCCCTCTAACACGGCCCGAGGGTCGAGCGCGGGCAAAAGCTCGCGCGCCATCTCGACCTCTTCCAGCAGCTTCTCCAGCAGATGTTCGGGCACGTGTTCGGCCAGTTTGGGATCATCCAAACCGTCGATCTGGATGCTCTCGGCCACTTTGTTGCGGTCGGCGCGGTCCATCAGCTCCAGCCGGTCGCGCAGCATGTCATAGCAGCCGATGAAGTCGCGGCCCACGCCGATGGGCCACGCGGCAGGCGTGACGTCGATGGCCAGCATTTCCTGAATTTCGTCGATGATCTCGAACGTATCGCGGCTTTCGCGGTCCATCTTGTTACAGAAGGTCAGGATCGGCAGATCGCGCAGGCGGCAGACTTCGAACAGCTTCTGCGTCTGGCTTTCGACACCCTTCGCACCGTCGATCACCATCACAGCGGCATCGACAGCGGTCAGTGTGCGATAGGTATCCTCCGAGAAGTCGCTGTGGCCGGGAGTGTCGACAAGGTTGAACCGGAAGTCCCCATAGTCGAACGACATCGCCGAGGCGGATACCGAGATGCCCCGGTCCTTTTCCATCTGCATGAAGTCCGACCGCGTACGCCGCGCCTCACCCTTGGCGCGCACCTGACCAGCCATCTGGATCGCACCCCCATAGAGAAGGAACTTCTCGGTCAGCGTCGTTTTACCCGCATCCGGGTGCGAGATGATGGCGAATGTCCGACGACGAGCGATCTCGGGCGGCAATACGGGTTGGTTCGAGGCGGTATCAAGCATGAGCGCGCGTATAGGCGGGGAAACCCGCCGAAGCAAGACAAACGGACTGGTTCGAATCGGCAAGCTGTGGCAAAGAGAACATATAGTGAACAAATTATGGGAGTGAACCAATGGAATTGAAAGAGATTGCGAACGAGCTTGTGGCCGGTTGCCGCGAAAACCGGACCGCCGAAAATCTGGGTAAACTCTATGCCGCGGATGCTGTCTCGGCCGAGGCGGTGGATGACGTTGGCATGGGGCGTGAGGTCCAGGGTCTGGATGCCATTCGCGGCAAACATGAATGGTGGGACAGCGCGACAGAGGTCAGCCATGTCTCGGTCAGCGATCCGATGTTGCATGGCGACGACCGCTTTGCCGTAATTTTCGAGATCAAGGGCAAGTTCATAGAAAGCGGTGAGAATTTCGATATGAGCGAAGTGGGTGTCTACCACGTGGCCGATGGCAAAATTGTGAGGGAAGAGTTCTTCTACTAAGGCCTGTTGAATTCTGGTCTTCTCTGTCTGGCTGGTGCTAGACATGCGGGCAACAACAGACAGAGGGGATCAGAATGGATCTTGGAATTCGCGGCAAGCGTGCGTTGGTTTGTGCCAGCAGCAAAGGGCTTGGGCTGGGCTGTGCCGAGGCGTTGGCTGAAGCAGGTGTCGATCTGGTTATGAATGCGCGCGGTGCTGAGGCACTTGAAGCTGAAGCGGCACGGTTGCGTGCGGACCATGGCGTTGCGATTGAAACGGTGGCCTGTGATGTGACCTCAACCGAAGGTCAGGCACAGGTAATTGAGGCCGCGCAAAGTGTTGATATTCTAGTCACAAATGCGGGCGGGCCGCCTCCGGGGTTGTGGTCGGACTGGGATCGTGAGGATTTCATCAAGGCACTGGACTCCAACATGCTGACGCCGATCGCTTTCATGAAAGCGCTGCTGCCGGGGATGATGGACAAAGGCTGGGGGCGGGTGGTGAATATCACTTCGCAATCCGTGCGTGCGCCGATCCCGGCTCTGGGGCTGTCGAATGCCGCGCGCACCGGGCTGACCGGTTACGTGGCCGGAACCGCGCGTCAGGTCGCCCCGCAAGGTGTGACGATCAACAACCTGCTTCCGGGTATCCATGACACCGACCGGGCCTTGTCACTGGATACCGGCGTTTCCAATCAACAGGGCATTTCGCTGGATGAGGCCCGCGCGGCCCGGTCCGCCACGATCCCGGCGCGCCGCTACGGCACGCGTCAGGAATTCGGTGCGGCCTGCGCTTTCTTATGTTCGCAGCATGCGGGCTTTATCGTTGGGCAGAACTTCCTGCTGGACGGTGGCGCAACCAATTTGACGATGTAGGAATGGCACAGAATTTCTCTCTGAAGGACCAATTGTTCAACATGGAAAAGACCCGCTATCTGGCGGGTTTGTTCCAGTCGGCGGACCCGGACTTCGACGCCGAAGCATTCGAAGCGCAGGTCATGTCGCGCCTGTTGGATCTGGAACTGAAAGAGAGAATGGCCTGGATCGCCGATTGCCTGCAGCAGTCCTTTCCAGACGATCTGCCAGCAGTCGCGCCGGTGATCTTGCGCGCCTTGCCGCCGCCTTTGGATCCCAGCAAGACAGATGATGATTTTGGCGATTTCATCTTTGCGCCACTCGGGGATTGGGTTGTCTCAGTTGGGGCTGAGCATCCGGAACTGGCGTTGGATGTGCTGGAGGAACTGACTCAACGTTTTTCGATGGAATGGGCGATCCGTCCGTTCCTGAACAGCCACCCCGATCTGGTCTTGGCGCGGATGCAGCGTTGGAGCCAACACGACAGCTATCATGTGCGCCGTCTGGTCAGCGAGGGCACACGGCCCCGCCTGCCATGGGGGCAGGCGATTGGTCTCGCGCTGACCGACCCCTTGCCTTTGCTGGATGGTCTGCATCGGGACACAACGCGCTATGTGACGCGCTCGGTTGCGAACCATCTGAACGATATTACCAAAAAGGACCCGGATCTGGTTCTGGAATGCCTGCAGCGCTGGCGCGAGGCAGGTGAGCAGGACGAGGCAGAGCTGGTGTGGATGATCTCTCACACCCTGCGCGGTCTTGTGAAGGCCGGGCATCCGGGGGCGATGAAGATGCTGGGCTATGACCCGGACGCGGAAGTCATTGCAGACATTTCAGTGGACGGCGAGGCCCGGATCAATAGCGCTTTGGCGTTCTCGGTCGATTTGAAAGGGTCTGGTGACCAACCGGTACTGGTGGATTATATCATTCACTTTCAACGCCCTAACGGAAAAACCTCAGCCAAGGTTCACAAGTTGAAACAGGCCGCCCTGAAGAACGGCGCATTGCGACTGGACAAACGCCACAAGCTCAAAGGCAATGCGACCACGTTCAAACTGGTGCCGGGAGCGCATCGGCTTGAGGTTCAGGTGAACGGAAAAATCCGCGCCGGTGTCGATTTCGAGCTGCTTGCGGAATAGCTGATCCCTTGCGCCGGACGGGCGGGGTTGCTATCCCCGCTCAAGCCCGATGGAATTGATCGGGAAAGGCAACAGGACCCATCTGTGACAGGCAACACACCTCCTCCTCGTTTGGAAATTCGCAATATGATCCGCCGGTTCGAAGGCCGGGTTGTGGTGGATGACGTCTCGCTGACGGTCGAGGCGGGGCGGGTGACCTGCCTGCTTGGGCCGTCCGGCTGCGGCAAATCCACAACCTTGCGGATGATCGCCGGGGTCGAGATGCAGGACTCGGGCGAGATCTATGTCGATGGCAAGCTGATCTGCGATACGGTGTTCCGCGTTCCGCCTGAACGCCGCGAGATTGGGTTGATGTTTCAGGACTTTGCCCTGTTCCCGCATCTCAGCGTGGCCGACAACGTGAGTTTCGGCCTGAAAGGCAGTAAGGATCAAAAACGCGCCCGGGTCGAGGAGCTGCTGACCAAAGTCGATCTGATGCGGTTCATTGACGGGTTCCCGCATCAACTGTCCGGTGGAGAACAGCAGAGGGTGGCTTTGGCGCGCGCTCTGGCCCCGCGCCCCCGGATCATGCTGATGGACGAGCCGTTCTCGGGCCTCGACAACCGTCTGCGCGACGGTATCCGGGATGAAACGCTCGCGATCCTGAAAGAGGAAGACGCCGCCGTTCTGCTGGTCACCCATGAGCCGGAAGAGGCTATGCGCATGGCTGATGAGATCGCCTTGATGCGGGGCGGCAAGATCGTGCAACAAGGCGCGCCGTACAATGTCTACACGCGGCCAGCGGACAAGGCAGCCGTCGCATTCTTCAGTGACGTCAACGTGTTGCGGGCGCAAGTGAATGGTGCCTTGGCCGAGACCCCGTTCGGACAGTTCCTGGCACCGGGCTTTCCGGACGGCACCGATGTCGAGATTGTTTTCCGCCCCCAACACCTCCGGCTGGATTTCGACCGTAACGGTAAAGGGCCGTTACCCACGGCCACAGATGGCGTCGCCGCACGGGGTGTGGTTGAGCGGGCCCGGTTCCTGGGCAATGAAAGCCTGGTCGAGTTTCGGATGGACTATGACGGCTCGATCCTAAAGGCGACGGTTCCGAACGTGTTTGTCCCCGCGCCAGGGCGGGCGATGTGGCTGACCATTCGGCGCGACCGCTGTTTCGTTTTCCCTAGATAGAGCGCAATTTCCCCGCAAGTGGTGCGCGAAAGCCGCAGATTGCGGGCCTGCATTGCTTGCCGCAACGCGGGGTCGGGTCTATCAAGGGCGAAACGCGGGGGTGGGACGGTCATGCGTATTCTGATTACCAATGATGACGGCATCAATGCGCCGGGGCTGATCACGCTTCAGGCGATTGCAAAGGATCTGTCCGGACCCGGCGGTGAGGTCTGGGTCGTGGCCCCAGCATTCGAGCAATCCGGTGTCGGCCACTGCATAAGCTACACCCATCCCATGATGGTCGCCAAACTGGATGAGCGGCGATTTGCTGCCGAAGGCTCTCCGGCGGATTGTGTTTTGGCGGGCCTGCATGACGTGATGAAGGATTGCCCGCCCGATTTGGTGTTATCTGGCGTGAACCGGGGCAACAACTCGGCGGAAAATACACTCTACTCCGGCACTATTGGCGGCGCTATAGAGGCCGCTTTGCAGGGTGTGCCGGCCATTGCCTTGTCGCAGTATTTCGGCCCACGCAATCTGGGGCTCGAGGATCCGTTCGAGGCCGCCAGTCGCTTTGGCGCCGATCTGGTGCGCCGCATTCTGGACGCAACCCCTGCAGAGCAAGGCGATTACCGCCTGTTCTACAATGTGAACTTCCCACCCGTTCCCGCCGATGAGGTTCTGGGCACTCGCGTTGCCCCGCAAGGGTTCCGCCGCGATACGCATTTCTCGGTCGAGCCGCATAGTTCGCCTTCGGGGCGGCGGTTTCTGTGGATCAAGGGCGGATACCAGCACAACCCGACCGCGCCCGGCACGGACGCGGCGGTCAATCTGGAAGGCTATATCTCGGTCACGCCGATGCGCGCGGATCTGACCGCGCATGACACGCTAGAGGCATTGAAGTCGATCGAATGAGTGGACTGGACCCAGAAACCGTCATGCAGTTCCTGTTTGCCCTGCGTAAGCGGGGTGTGACCGATGCGCGTGTTCTGGCCGCGATGGAGGCGGTCGACCGGGGGCGCTTCGTCACCGGCCTGTTCGCCGACCGCGCTTACGAGGATATGCCGCTGCCCATCGCCTGCGGTCAGACGATCAGCCAGCCGTCCGTTGTGGGGTTGATGACACAGGCGTTGGATGTGCGTCCGCGTGACACTGTGCTCGAGATCGGGACCGGGTCGGGGTATCAGGCGGCGATTTTGGCGAAACTGGCGCGGCGGGTTTACACGGTTGAACGGCATAGGCGACTGGTCAGCGAGACCGGCAAGCTGTTCGCCGAACTGGGGCTGACCAATGTCACGTCGATGCTGTCGGATGGCTCGTTCGGTTTACCGGAACAAGCGCCCTTTGATCGGATCATCGTGACCGCAGCGGCCGAGGACCCGCCAGGCCCGCTCTTGGCGCAGCTGAAAATCGGGGGTATCATGGTGCTACCCGTCGGGCAGTCGGATGCGGTGCAGCAGTTGATTAAGGTGACGCGCACCGAGACCGGTCTGGACTATGATGAATTGACGTCGGTTCGGTTCGTGCCGCTGCTTGAAGGGCTAGGCAAGGACGAGACGTAACAGGTTTTTTGGAATGGATCGCCGGAACCCCGGATAACAGGGGCAGGTGTTGAGGACAAAAGTCATGAGAGCAGTTACCAAATCAACGATGCGCCGTTGTGCGACCGGAGTTGCGGCTCTAGCCATTTTGGCCGGGTGCGAGGGGCCGTTGGACTACGATCTGCGCGGACAGCTCGGTGGGTTTTCCACCACGGATGCTGCGCAATCCGCAACCACCAGTCGCCCTGCGCCTGATGCGCGCGGGGTGATCACCTACCCGAACTATCAGGTCGCCGTAGCGCGCCGGGGCGATACCGTGCGCGATGTGGCGGCCCGGGTTGGCCTGCCCGAAGGTGAGCTGTCGCGGTTCAACGGCTTGCAGACAACCGACGCGCTGCGCGAGGGTGAGGTTCTGGCCTTGCCGCGATCTGTTGGCGCGTCAAGCGGTGTGGATATTGCCTCGATCGCTGGAAACGCGATTGATCAGGCCCCGGATACGGGCGGGGTTCAGACGACGGTGCTGAAGCCGGTCGAGCCTGCTCCAACGCCTGCGCCAGTCGCCTCTGGTCCAGAGCCGGTACGCCACAAGGTGAAAAGGGGCGAGACGGCCTTTACCATCTCGCGCCTCTATCAGGTGCCGGTTGAGGCTTTGGGAGAGTGGAACGGGTTGGGCCCGGATTTCGCCATTCGTGAGGGGCAGTACCTGTTGATTCCGGTCAAGAACCAGGCCGCCCCACGTCAGGCGGCGGCAGCGGCTCCGGTCGCTGCGACCGAGGTGACGCAGCCGGGGCAGGGGTCTCCGACACCGACACCACCGAGTGCGACCCAGCCGTTGCCGGATGAGCAGGTCGCACCGCTGGCTGAGGCTCCCGAGGCCCCGGATGTCACAGCCGAAGCGCCCACCAGAAGTTCCGGCAATTCCGCGCTGTCCTTGCCGGTCGCGGGCAACATTATCCGGACCTATGACAAGGGTAAGAACGAAGGCATCGACATCGCGGCCGCTCCGGGCACGTCGGTCACCGCAGCCGAGGCAGGCACCGTGGCCGCGATTACCGCTGATGCCGATCAGGTTCCGATCATCGTTGTGAAGCATAACAATGACTTGCTGACGGTTTATGCCAATGTCGAGGATATCACCGTCAAGAAAGGTGATCGCGTGCGGCGGGGGCAGAAACTGGCGGAACTGCGCGGCGGGGACAATGCCTATGTGCATTTCGAAGTCCGCAAAGGGTTCGAGTCGGTTGATCCTGAGCCTTATCTGAGGTGACTTCAATGGCCGGTTCCGGGCCATGCCTCCGGCGGGGATATTTTTAGCCAGATGAAGGGCGGATCACCCGTGTGGATCGAAGTCGCTCAGGCGTTTCCCCGGCTCGTCTGTGAAGAGTTCGGGCAGGGGTGTGACGGTTTCGATCAGGTCGATGCGAAAGACGCGAAAGCCGTTGCGCAACTCGCACCATGCGGTGAGGGTCCAGACGCGGCCCCAATACTCCATATGGAGGGGGCGGATGGTGCGTTCGGTTAGGGCGCCGTCGATGCGGCGGTAGGACAGGTGCAGTTTCTGGCGGGTTTTGATGGCGGCGCGGAGCGGGGCCATATGTGCCAATCCGCGCGCGGCATCGGCGAAGGGGTAGACCGCAAATTTCCAAGTATCGGCCTCGGCTACGACCTGCGTGGGCAGGACGGAGTCGATCTTTTCCGCCAGTGACTCGGCTGCGGCTTTAAGGTCTGGGTCAGCCGCCTCGGCGACGATGGCCATCCCGAGGTTCAGCGCCTCAAGCTCGGCCGTGGTCAGGTTGAGTGGGGGCAGGGTGATCTGCTCTCGCACCATGTAACCCACGCCGCGTTCGCCTTCGACGGGAACGCCCGAAGCGACCAGCGTGTCCATGTCGCGATAGATCGTGCGGACCGACACCTCGAGCCGGTCCGCGATGTCCTGCGCGCGGTGTAGTTTACCGTCGCGCAGGATTTGGATGATGTCGAACAGTCGATCAGTGCGGCGCATGATACGCCGTTCTGACCTGCGTCAGGTCATGTTCCATAGGACTGCCTCATGCCGCATCTGCAGGCTTTCGGGGTTGATGGCCGCCATCAGGGCAGACGCAAATTCCTGCTGCGGGAATTCTGCGGCCGCCGTCTGAGCGGCCTTCATATCTTGCCAAACGACATAGTCTGTCCAGCGACCGTCTTCCCCTTGACTGAGGTGGCGATGGGCAAAGCCGGGTGCTGCGCGCACGAAGTTCTCGGTTGATTGGCTGAGTTTGACGAAGGCCTCGGGCGAGGTGCCTTCGGCCAGGGTGAAGGTGACGATTTCGGCGACATGGGTCATGTGTTTCTCCGTTGACCAGGTTGCGATACCGCTGTCCTAGCCTGTCACAACTGACATAAACCTGTCAGTTGAGAAAAGCGAGAGCCATGAATCCGCAAGATCACATCAAATTTGCCGCCCGAATTGGCTCGATCACCTTTTGAGAACGCGGCTTGCCGCGTAAACACGGGGTCAGAAAAGGGTTCAGGCGCAGTGCGCCTTTGTGAAGGAGAATAAACATGCTCAACAATATCGGACTTCCCGGCCTGCTGCTGATCGCTGTTGTGGTGCTGGTGCTGTTTGGCCGCGGAAAAATCAGTTCGCTGATGGGTGAGGTTGGCAAGGGCATCACCTCGTTCAAGAAAGGCGTCAAGGAAGGCGCAGACGAGCTGGAGCAGGATGCAGCCGAAGTGGCCAAGGACGTCACGCCCGAAACCGAGAAAGACAAGGTCTAAACCCGGATGTTTGATCTGGGCTGGACCGAGCTTCTGGTCATCGGCATCGTTGCCCTGATTGTGGTGGGGCCGAAAGACCTGCCCGTGCTGTTTCGCAATGTCGGGCGGTTTGTCGGCAAGGCTCGCGGGATGGCGCGTGAATTTACCAGCGCTATGAACGAGGCCGCGGATCAGGCAGGAGTGAACGAGATCAAGAAGGGTCTGAACGCGGCCACGAATCCCGTGAACAGCGCGATGGACGGCGTGAAGAAGGCCGCTCAGGATCTGAGCAGCAGCATCGACCCGACCAAGTTCGATCCTGAAAGCGAAACGGGCAAGCTGGCGGCTGAGAGGGCCGAACAAGCCAAGAAGATTCAAGCCACCTCCGCCCGCGCCGCTGCCGAGCGAAAGGCCAAAGAAGCCGCTGATGCGCTGGCCAAGGCTGAACAAGCCGAAGCAGCGCTGAACACTGAGAACAAGACATGAGCAAGACCGACGAAATCGAAGACAGCTCGGCCCCTCTGATCGAGCATCTGGCCGAATTGCGGACACGACTCATTCACTGCGTCGTGGCGTTTTTGATCGGTATGATCATCTGTTTCACGGTTGCGACGCCTCTTTTCAACTTCCTGACGCATCCATTGTGTGAGGTGTTGAATGAGCGTGGCCAGGATTGCGGGCTGATCTTCATCTCGCCACAAGAAGGCTTCTTTGTTGCGATCAAGGTGTCGCTGCTGGGGGGCTTCATACTGGCGTTCCCATATATCGGGATGCAGATGTGGCGCTTTGTTGCTCCGGGCCTTTATAGGTCTGAAAAGAACGCGTTCCTGCCCTTCATGTTGGCCTCGCCCTTCATGTTCCTGTTGGGGGCAAGCTTCGCGTTCTACGTCGTCACACCTTTGGCCTATGACTTTTTCCTCGGGTTCCAGCAGTTCGGCGCTGAAGGTGAGGCCGTCGTGGATGGCGCCACCGCCGCACCGCTTAGTGTGGTGTTCCAAGGCTCCGCTCAGGAATACCTGAACCTCACAATCAAGTTCATCGTGGCCTTCGGGTTGTGTTTCCAACTGCCCGTTTTGCTGACGCTGATGGGCAAAGCGGGGCTGGTTACGGCTGAGGGGCTGGGTAGTGTGCGTAAATACGCGGTGGTTGCCATTCTGGTGCTTGCTGCGCTCGTGACGCCTCCCGACGTGATCACACAGATCATTCTGTTCGTAGTGGTCTACGGCCTCTATGAGGTGTCGATCTTCCTCGTCGCCCGGGTTGAGAAGAAACGAGAAGAACAACTCCGCGCGGATGGCTACTATGATGATGAGGCCGAAGCGGATGAGGACCTGATGCAGGAAGAAGACGGGAAGTAATCTCTTGCTGTTTTCAAGACAGGCGCGCCCTGAGTGGCGCGCCTTTTTCATTGGAACCCCTTGTTGCCTAAAGCCGAACGTGGTTTGACATCGTCGGACTAAGACCCCGGAGGCCACCATGGACACTCAAGCCCTTAACCGTATCGCCGACGCGCTAGAGCGGATGGCTCCGGCCCCTTTGGCGGCTCCGGACTTCAATGCCGCGCCGGCCTTCGTCTGGCAGGTTGAGCCAGACCGGCTTGAGCCTGTCCCTCAGGTCAACCGCGTTGATCTGGACCTGCTGGTCGGCATTAACCGTTCACGCGATACTCTTTTGGACAACACAAGGCGCTTTGCGGCGGGGTACAAAGCCAACAACGCGCTGCTCTGGGGCGCGCGGGGGATGGGCAAATCCAGCCTCGTAAAGGCCGTCCACGGCACGCTGCAGATCGAGTACCCCGGTCTGAAACTGGTTGAGCTTCAACGCGAAGACATGAGCTCGGTCGCGCGCCTGTTGAACCACCTGCGCGCCGCGCCGCACCGGTTCATACTGTTCTGCGATGACCTGTCGTTCAGCCATGACGACCAGCACTACAAATCGCTCAAGGCTGTGCTGGATGGCGGCATCGAAGGTCGACCCGAAAACGTTGTTTTCTACGCCACCTCGAACCGTCGCCACCTGATGCCACGGGACATGATCGAGAACGAACGCTCCAGCGCTATCAACCCGTCGGAAGCGGTCGAAGAAAAGGTCTCACTGTCCGACCGCTTCGGGCTTTGGCTCGGCTTCCACCCCTGTGATCAGGATGAATATCTGGCCATGATCGACCGTTACTGCGCCGCCTACAATGTGTTGGTCGACCCGGAAACCCTGCGCGCGGATGCTATTGAATGGCAGGCGACACGCGGGTCACGCTCGGGCCGTGTTGCGTGGCAATTTTTCGTCGATCTCGCAGGGCGCAACGGCGTCCATATCGCGTGATCCCAGCTTCATCTGGCTAAAAATATCCCCGCCGGAGGCATGGCCCAAAGGGCCATTCCCTACAACAGCGCCAGAATCCGAGCCGCCTCATCCGCTGTGCTGGTTAGGGCATCGCGATCCTCGCCGGGATGAAACCGCGCACGCACGGCCGTCGGCATCGGAGCGGGCTCGACAATCGACACCTTGGGCCCAGTCCGTTCAGTCTCAACCTGCCAACTGCGTGCCAGAGCCATCTGGGCGGCCTTGCTGGCGCCGTAGATGCCATAGAACTTCTCGCCCGCTTTGGGGTCATCAAAGAACACAGCATGCCCGGCCTCACCCAATAGAGGCGTCACATAAGGGATCAGAACCGAGGTGGCATTGGCGTTGGTGTTTATCGCCTTTGTCCACTCTTTGGGATCAACAAAATGCGCCGGTGTGAGGGCCGAGGTGTGGATGGCCGTATGCAGCCACAAATCCACTTTGCCCCAGCGGTCATGAATGCCTCGGCACAGGGTGGCCATCGCGTTGGGATCAGTAATGTCCATGGGCGCAAGGGTAGCCGAGCCGCCCTTTGCCTTGATCCGGTCGTCCAACTCTTCCAACCCGCCAGTGGTGCGGGCGACGGCGACGATGTGATATTCGGGGGCCAGCGCTTCGGCCAGGGCTGCGCCTAACCCGCGAGAGGCCCCAGTGACAAGCGCAATTTTGGTCTGATCGGTCATTGCAGCGGTTTGAACGCCCGCGCGCGGGTCGTCAAGAGGGCGCTAGCCCCCCGGAATTCCAATCCGGCGGGTCTGGCCGCTTTGTCGCAGCATGATCCCGTGTTCATCAATGGCGACAACGGTGCCTGAGGCCACGCGGCTTCCTGGCTTGACCTCTTTTACACGCCCCGATGACAAGCGCATCAACGCGCGCAGGTCGGCTTTCGGGCCAAAGACACCCAGAACCGAGACCGAATTTCTTTTCAACGCGCCCCGCTGCGTGGCCGCGCTTTTGACATTGGCATTTGGCATTTTCTGCGGCTCGAACCCGGTTCGAACCCCTTGTGTGAGTGGATTGTGTGAGTGGTGGTGAAGCGCTGCCTACCAAACCGCAAAGTAAATCAAAAGATCACCCCGCTCGCATCAGCTCACGGCGGGGTGAGGGGGCCGGAAGCCTTTGCAATCAGGTCATTCCTATCGGCAAAATCCAGCCAAAGCCGGGGCGATGCCCACGGCCTGCGTTGTTTTCCGATTCGCGTTGTCTCTTTAGCCCGACGCCAGTTTCGCCGCGTTCCACGACCCACCAACAACCTGCATGTCTTCGCGCTTTTTGCTGACGCGGGTGCTGTTTTCGAGACTGTCGAGATAGTCACCGCTGACGCTGCCGGTGATGTAGTTGCCGTCAAAGCAGGAACAGTCGAACGCCTCGATCTCGGGGTTGCCTTCTTTTGCGGCCCAGATCAGATCGTCAAGGTTCTGATAGAACAGAGCATCCGCACCCAGTTCTGCGCGAATCTCTTCGATCTCCTTGCCGTTGGCGATCAACTCATGCTTGGTGGGCATGTCGATGCCATAGACATTGGGGTACTTCACCGGTGGCGAGGCGCTGGCGATGTAGACTTTCTTGGCCCCGGCCTCTCGACACATCTGAACGATCTTCTTGATCGTATTGCCGCGCACGATCGAGTCGTCGATCAGCAGCACATTGTGATCCTTGAACTCCAGAGGAATGGCGTTCAGCTTGCGGCGAACGGATTTCTGGCGCTCTTCCTGACCGGGCATGATGAATGTCCGGCCGACATAGCGGTTCTTCACCAGACCCTCGCGATAGGGGATGCCGGTGATCTTGGCGGCCTCAAGCGCCACGGGGCGGGCGCTATCAGGAACCGGGATGATCCGGTCGATTTGAAGACCCGAGTCCTGGATCTGCTTGGCCAGCGTTTGCCCCATACGCATCTGGGTTTTGTAGACTGAGACGCCGTCCAGAAGGGAATCCGGACGGGCCAGGTAGACATATTCAAAGATACAGGGCGTCAGCTTGCCTTCGACGGCCTGAAACTCGTGCATGTTGCCGTCCAGGTCAATCAGGATGGCCTCACCGGGGTTCAGGTCGCGGATCTTGGTAAAGCCATTGATGCCAAAGGCCACATCTTCAGAGGCGAAGGCGTAGTCATTTCCGTCGCCCTCGGTCTCGCGGATTGCAACCGAAAGCGGACGAATACCGTTTGGGTCTCGGAAAGCCAGCATGCCAACACCGGCGACAAGGCAGATGACCGAGTAAGCGCCTTGCACACGCTCCATCGTCATCTTAACTCCGGCAAAGATGTTGCGGATGGGCTCGGCGTTTCCGTTCACTTTGATCGCGTCGGCCACTTTGTCGGCCAGAACGTTCAGCAGGATCTCGGAATCTGACGTGGTGCGCAGGTGACGGCTGTATTTGCCGGTGACTTTTTCGCGCTGCTCAGCCGTGTTAGTGATGTTGCCGTTATGGACCAGATAGATCCCGTAGGGCGCGTTGACGAAAAAGGGCTGCGCCTCGGACGCGCTGAGCGACCCTGCCGTGGGATAGCGCACATGGCCCATGCCAACCTTGCCCAGAAGCGTTTCGGCGTCCGTCGCGTTGAACACGTCTTTGACCAAACCGTTGGCTTTTTTCTCGCGAAAGAACTCACCGTTATATGTGACGATCCCCGAGGCATCCTGACCCCGGTGCTGCAGCATCAACAGCCCGTCATAGATTTCCGCAAACACATCATGTGTCCGGCTTGCGATCCCCAAAATCCCACACATGTACGGGCTCCAATTTCTATGACGTTTTGACGAGAGGGTTGAGTGACGGCCGGATGGGGAGGGGTCGTACCGTTCGTATCTTGCAGGCCAGACGGTGCATTATCACCGCATTGCAGGCAGATGAACATTGAAAGGACAAACCCGACAGCTCCGATTCCGTGGCAGTTTGGCCTCCACATACTGCCTTAGAACGCGGCTGTCATCAAAGGATCACAATTCTATAGGCCGCAGTTCCGATTTCTTCAGTTGCGGCGTGGTGACATATGAATTCATTTGTGCTGACATATGCATAGTTTCATCGCGGATCTTATCGGGGAGGGGGCCAGAATGTGGCAGGAACGCTCACCAAACAAGAAAGATGAGCCGCCCAAAAGGCGCTGCCATCGGTGCCGCGGCATGGGGCGTGCGCCGTGCCCGATCTGCAATGGGGCAGGTGAAGTGGTCAAAAGCCGTGATATTCTGGGTAAACAGATTTCCAGCCGCTGTGATGGCTGTTTCGGGTTGAAAACCACCCGCTGCACGGTCTGCGGGGGTGAGGGGTTTGTTCAATGAAAAAAGCCCGGCGCGAGACCGGGCTTTTCGATGAACTGTCTGATCAATTAGCTGTCGGTGGTTTCCGCAGCAGGGGCCGAGTCGCCTGCGGTGCAGCTGGCCACCAGCTCTTCGTATTGTGCAGTGACCCAACCCAGCGCTGCCTCGGGGTTTTGTTCTTCGATCTGGGTGCTGAACTGTTCAAACACCTTGGCCGAGCGGCTTTCGTCTACCAGAGTGTAGGACTGGCCAGTCATCACGGTGTCGTAGACAAAGAACGCGATAGCGACCAGCAGGATGCCCCGTGCGATGCCGAAGAAGAAGCCAAGCGCCTGATCCAGACCGCCCAAGGCGGACCGTTGCACCAGCGACGAAAACAGCGGCGTGAAGATGCTGACGATGATCAGGGCAATTGCAAACACGGCCGCAAAGCCGGTGATTACCGATAATTCGCAACTGTCGCGCAGGAAGTCTCCGACCACCGGGATTTCTTTGACCAGCGGCACGGCCTGCGGTGCGAAGATGAATGCGAGGACAGCTGCTGCCACCCAACCCGCGATGGCAAGAACCTCGCGCATGAAACCGCGCGAATAGGCCAGAATGCCTGACAGCACGATGATCAGGGCCACAACCCCGTCAATAATTGTAAAACCTTCCATGGCCCTCGCCTGTTCTTTTTCTGCCCCTCAGGGCGGGACTTTAACCTGCTCCGAAGGTTTCGCCAACAAACCCAACCAAATCAGAGGGTCGGGTGAGTGTCAGACCTGCCACAGTACCGGTTTTGCCGCCCGCCGGAGCGATTGCCGATGTGAAACCAAGTTTTTGTGCTTCTTTCAACCTGTTTTCGGTCTGAGGGGCCGGTCTAAGTGCCCCGGACAGCGAGATTTCTCCGAAAACGACCGTATCAGCGGGCAGGGCGCTGTCTTCGCGTGCACTTAGTAACGCTGCGGCAACAGCCAGATCGGCGGCGGGTTCACTGACCTTCAGCCCTCCAGCCACGTTCAGATAGACGTCGAGACCCGCGAAGGGGATGCCGCATCGGGCCTCAAGCACGGCAAGGATCATTGCCAGCCGCCCACTATCCCAGCCGACGACGGTACGGCGGGGTTGCGAATGCGGCGACGTGGCAACGAGTGCCTGCAATTCCACCAAGACGGGGCGGGTGCCTTCGATTCCGGCAAAGACGGCCGAGCCCGGGCTGGGCGTCCCTCGTTCCGAAAGGAACAGGGCCGACGGGTTAGTGACCTGCGCCAGCCCTTTGCCTGTCATCTCGAACACGCCGATTTCATCTGCAGGGCCGAAACGGTTTTTGACGGCACGCAGGATGCGAAACTGGTGGCCGCGTTCGCCCTCGAAATAGAGAACGGTGTCGACCATATGTTCGACGACGCGCGGGCCTGCGATTTGGCCCTCTTTGGTGACATGGCCGACCATCACGATCGAAACACCGTGTCGTTTCGCAAACGTGGTCAATTCATGTGCTGCGGCCCGGACTTGTGAAACCGAGCCGGGCGCACTGTCCACATTGTCGGCCCACATGGTCTGAATCGAGTCGATGATGGCGAGGCCGGGTTTTTCAGCCTCAAGCGTTGTCAGAATGTTTCGCAGGTTGGTCTCAGCCGCCAGTTGAACCGGCGCGTCCTCGAGCCCCAAACGGCGAGCACGCATACGGACCTGCGCGCTGGCTTCTTCGCCCGAGACATAGATCGTTTTGACGCCGGCGCGGGCGAACCGAGCGGCGGCTTGCAGCAGAAGGGTGGATTTGCCGATGCCGGGGTCTCCGCCCACCAGCAGGGCCGAGGCAGGGACGAGGCCGCCGCCCAGAACGCGGTCAAGCTCATCCACCCCGCTGAGCGTACGGGGTGGCGGGGTCTCCTCGGTCGACAAGTCCGTGAGTGCAATGGACTGGCCCCGCTTGCCGCCGAGGGATTTCTTTGCCGGGCCCGCCGACAGGGGCACGTCCTGAGTAATCGTGTTCCATTCGCCGCAGGCGTCGCACCGCCCGGACCATCTTGTATGTGTCGCACCGCAGGCCGAACAGGAGAAAGAAGTCGTCTTTGCCATGAGGCCTTTGGTGCCCGAGGATGGGCGGTTCTTCAAGCCCTTGCGGGCTTTCATCTCCGCCGGTGGCGCGCCGCGCCCTCAGGCCCTGCGGGCCATCGGGTGCGCCGGGCGCTGACGCGCTTATTCCGCGGCGCGAGGGGGCGACATTGCGACCACGCTGGAGGCGCTTGGGTCGCTGCCGTCAGGAGGTGTCTGCAATTGCGCCGAAAGCTCAGGTAGAAGTTCGAACAGTTCGTCCCGCAGGCGCGTCAGTTGGGATTTGGCGATGGATTCCTCGATCTCGATATCTCGCGTCCATTGGCTGAGTTCGTGCAGGATGGTCTGGGCGTCCTCGATCCGTTGCTGGAACAGTTCAACCTCTTCCTGCCGTTGCTTCAGGAATGTGCGGGCGCGTTCGACCCGGTCGTTGCCATAGGTTTCGGCCAGTTCGTGGCTGATCTGGCTCATCTGAGCAGCGGTTTCCAGGATCTCAGGTTCCAACGCCTGAAGGTCGGGGTGGTCGCGTAGAAAGGCCATACGCTCCTTGACCGCATCGAATTCCGAGGCCAGAGCGAAGACGCCGCTGCGATCTGCGGCATGGGCGACTTGGTAGGCCTCGACGATGTCCTGCATGTTCAGCGAAAACTTCCTGTGCGCGTTCTCGAGCGCCATCATCCGGGCGCTTGAAGGCAGGTAAAAACCCAGCATGAGAATCAGGCAGGTCAGGCCGATCTGAACAAAAATGCCAGCGTCGATCACGCCGGTCTGGCCGAATCCGGCCTGAAGGGAGAGCCAGGGCAAAACTCCTAGCGCCGAAAGTGAGGTTGCAACCACCGCGCCAAGAGCCGCGATGCAGATCATGAAAAAAGTCAGTCTTAAAAAGGCATTCTGAAATTGCAATGTAATGTTGTTGAGGGCGGGCATGGTCGTCCATCTCCTTCTCAAACCGATACAAATCGGGCCGAAGCGGAGGACATATCAAACACGCAAGGTGATCCTCTGCGGACCCGTACACACTAGAACTTTGCTGCTCGAAATATAAAGATGATACTTAGAAATGCGTTTTCAATCAACACGGTCTAAGCTTTTCGTGAAGTGGATGTCATCTCGGTAATATATCCCAGCGCGATCGAGGCCAGAATGCAGCCGGTAAACAGGTAGAGGCCCCACGCCGTCTCGATGGTCGCGTAAGAGATCCCCTTGGCCAGCGTGATGTAGAGCGCGATGAGGAAGATATCGGCCATGGCGAGCTTGCCCAGGATGTTCAGCGCGGGTTGGACGCGGGAATCCAGCAGGTCCCATTGGATCAGTGCGGTGCCGATGGTTTTGATGTAGGGGGCGAAGAGAGCGAAGACAGTGACGACCAGCGCGAGGAAGATGTCGGATTTCCAGAGGGATTGGAGGCCGGTGATGACGCTGATTTCGGAAAGTCCGAAGATCGGTAGCAGGCCCGCGCGCATCAGTGGGGCGAACCACGCGATCGGGTATAGGATCAGGAGGGAGAGGGTAGCGAGGCGGAGGGTCATTGGCTGTGCGTCTCGGCGAGATTTCTGATTTTGCGGCGATGTTTTGTTATGGTTAACTTAAACCGGTACTCGCCACTGAATTTTTTTTAGACGGGGAGGAACGATGTCGGGTTTTGTGGCCTACAAGTCAATTGTCGATCCATCGGACTGTGATTTTCTGGGGCATATGAATGTGTCCAAGTATTTTGCTGCATGCTCGGATTCCGTTTTTGCGTTGCAGGCAGAGCTGGGGCTTACGGCCGAAGACATGCGTTCGGGGCGAAAGCTATCCTTTGCGGTGGTCCATGCAGACAGCAATTTCCTTTCGGAATTGAGTGCTGGCGAAGCGATCCAGATGGAAAGCGAAATCCTGGAGGTAGGAACGAAATCCATGACCTTCAGCCACAAACTAATTCGAGTTGCGGACAGTAAAACGACATTTTCCACTGTTTTCAAATGCGTCTTGCTCAACCTGCAGACAAGGCGCGCAGAAGCTATTCCGCAGGACGTTATCGAACGTTCGACTAGGTGGATGGCAAAGAGCGAAGATTAACGCACCGCCTCAATCGGCCCTTCTGCACTCCCGCTGATGAATTGCTCCAGATATGGATCGCCCGAGGCATCCATCTGACCCACAGGTCCGGTCCACTGGATCACCCCGTCATGCAGCATCGCAACGTTGTCGGCAATCGCGCGGACGGAGGTCATGTCGTGGGTGATGGTCATGGCGGTTGCGCCCATCTCAGTCACGATCTCTCGGATCAGATCGTTGATGACGCCAGACATGATCGGGTCCAGCCCAGTTGTGGGTTCGTCGAAAAAGATGATCTCGGGCTCGGCAGCGATGGCACGGGCAAGGCCCACGCGTTTTTGCATCCCGCCCGACAGCTCGGACGGAAAGCGGTCGGCGACGTTGGATTTCAGGCCCACGCGGCGGAGTTTCTCGATGGCGATCTCGCGCGCCTCATCCGTGGGGCGTTTCAGCGAGCCGCGCAGTAGGCGGAAGGCGACGTTCTGCCAGACCGGCAACGAGTCAAACAGCGCGGCACCCTGAAACAACATGCCAAAGCGCGCCAGAAACGCGTCTCGGTCGCCCTTGCTGGCGTCCTTGCCATCGACATAGATCATACCGCTGTCGGGTTTGATTAGGCCGAGGATACATTTCAGCGCGACCGATTTGCCCGTGCCTGACCCTCCGATGATCACCATCGAGGTGCCCTTGGGGATATCAAGGTTCATGCCTTGCAGCACGTGGTTGTCATCAAAGGACTTTTTGACGTTCTCCATCCGGATCATAGCGAGAAGAACACTCCTGTCAGAACGAAGTTGGCGGCGAGGATCAGCACGGCTGCGGCCTCGACCGAGCCTTTGGTGGCGCGGCCCACGCCCTGGGCGCCTCGGCCCGAGTTCATGCCGTAGTAGCAGCCCATGATTGCCGCGATCAGGCCGAAGGCGGCGCCTTTGACCAGGGATGAGACGATGTCGCGGGTTTCAAGGAAGTTGACCGTGTTTTGCAGATAGGCGGCCGGGTTAAACCCGAGGTTTTGTGTCGCCACCGTATAGCCGCCCATGATGCCGATGATGTCTCCGATACCGACAAGGATCGGCACCGTGATCAGCGCCGCCAGCACGCGCGGGGCGGTGAGGTATTTCATCGGATGGGTCGACAAAGTGACCAGCGCGTCAATCTGCTCAGTCACTTTCATCGTGGCGATTTCGGCGGCGATGGAGGAGGTCACGCGGGCTGCGATCATCAGGCCGACCAGCACCGGGCCAAGCTCTCGTACCATGCCGATGGCAACGATCTGAGGGACCACGGCCTCGGCATTGAACCGTGCGCCGCCTGCGTAGATCTGCAGGGCCAATGCGCCGCCGGTAAAGATGGCGGTCAGGCCGACCACGGGCAGCGACAGCCAGCCGATATTCAGCAGCGCCATCGCGATCTCGCGCGGGTAGTAGGGAGGGCGCAGGATATGCGACAGTGAATCCAGCGCAAACAGGGTCACGCGCCCAAACGCGGCCAGCAGGGTCAGAACTGTGCGGCCCAACCCACCCAGCAGAGACAGCGGGTTCATTCCACGTACCCTCGTGAATAACGGCGGCCCATAGAGGTCAGGATTTCATAGCCGATTGTGCCTGCAGCCTCGGCCAGATCGTCAACGGTTTGATGTCCGTTGAGGATGCGTAGTTTCTCCGGCTCAAAGCCCAGATCGGTGACGTCGATGGTGATCAGGTCCATCGAGATGCGACCGACGACCGGGCAGGGTTGGTTTCCTGCGAAGGCGTCAATGCCACCGCCAATGGCACGGTGCAGGCCGTCTGCGTATCCTGCTGTGACGGTTGCGATCTTCGACGGGCGGCGTGCCGTCCAGCTGTTGCCATAGCCTACGGTTTCTCCGACCGCGACGTCACGCACCTGCACGACCGGCAGATCGACGGTGACGACGGGCTTGGCATCGGCAAAGGGCATCCCGCCATATAGGCCGATGCCCGGGCGGCAGAAGTCAAAGTGGAATTCAGGTCCCAGCAAAGTGCCTCCGGTCGCGGCCAGAGACCGTGGGGCCGTCATACCATCAGTCATCCCGCGAAACGCGGTCAGCTGCTGCTGGTTCATCGGGTGGTCCGGCTCGTCCGCGCAGGCCAGATGGGACATCACAACCGCCGGGTTCAACGCCTCGGCCTTGGGGCGCAACTCGGCCCAGTCGGCGGGCTCCAACCCCAGACGGTTCATGCCGGTGTCAAGCTGGATGCCGAACCCATGTTCAGGCAGAGCCTGTTGGTGGCGTTGGAATTGCTCGCCCGAGTTGATCAGGGGTGTCAGGTCGTGATCGCGCAGCAGCTCGGTATCCCCGTCCATATGACCTGAGAATACAGCGATCATCGGACCGGGCCCGACCGCCTCGCGAACGTCTGCGCCTTCTTCGGCGACGGCGACAAAGAACTTGCGGACACCTTCCTCGGCCAGAGACCAGGCGACAGGTTCGGCCCCAAGACCATAGGCGTCGGCCTTAACGACGGCGCCGGTTTCGACATCCGTTTTAGCATCGAGCGCCCGCCAGTTGCTGGCGAGCGCCTGAAGATTGATCGTCAAACGTGCGGTACTCATGGAGTTGTTCATGACACTGGAACGCGGCAGGTCAAGAGGGGATCGTACACAACCTGCCTGGAAAATCCGCAAGATAGGCGGCATACGGCCATCTGACGCAGGAATTTGGGCAGGTTTGAGGGGCTTTTGACTGGCAGTGATGCGCGTAACGGGATTGTGCAGCGATACAAGTCAAAGGTCCTTTGAACGGCGGATCGTTCAGAGTGACCCACGCGGGTGACCCGTCTTATCGCCGCTCGTCAAGCAGGGGCTTGTTGTTGTTAAGGTGCCGGGTCACCAATTTGCGTTGGCGTTTATTGCTTGGAATGTAGCGAGCAGGCTGTGGGGCGGCAAAGAGAGCCAGTTGCGGGAACAGCAGCATCAACTCTTCGCGTGAGGCGTCATCCATGGATTGCAGCGCCTGCGGGCCGGTAAACAGACTTTCGCTGGGCGCGTCTTCGGCAAACAGCACCATGTGGCGGTCGAACACAAGGTGGTGATAGGTCACCTGCGAGACACTGGTGTCGACGAAAACGCCGGGCATTCGGGTCAATTGAATAGCCGAGACCAAAACGGATTCGGTCCCGAACATGCGCTGCGCAATCGGAGATCGGATCAGCATCCGATGCTGGCGCGAGACCATAAGATCACGTTTCGGCAGCGATTGCCCAAGCGCGCCAGCGACGATGCGAACTGGAAACAACCGCGGGGTCTTTATCAACTCGGCCCGGCTAAGGCTGCGCGACAGGGTCAAACGCAGCGCCTCGGGCGGGCCATCTTCAGTCAGAACCTGATCTCCGGCGCGGAGTGCCTCAACGGGAACGTTGCCACGTGGCGTGCCGATCAGAGTGCCTGCCGTGAAACAGGGCGCGCCGGGGCTCGGGTTGGGGTTCTCGACGAAATTCACCCCGTCGGTCGAGGTAAGGGACGAGGTGTCATCTGTTCCGTTGCTGCCGATCTGGGTAGAGGTCTGCCCGCTGGCGGCGCCTTGTGTTGCAGTGACCTCATTGTCGAAGGACACAAAACTGAGCACAGCGCCATTGTCATCCAGCGACACCGCGCCCAGCCGGTTGATGCGGGCAGAGACCACGTAATAGTCGAAACCGCTGACCGTGTTCACCGGCGCAGTGTCGACATCCGTGGAGCTCCGGACGGAGCCATTGGCGTTGTAAACCTGCACCCTCAGGCCCGAGACATCCGTACCGGTCGGAACGCGGATTTCGATGAAATCGCCGTCCGGCGCAAAATTCGGCCCGTTTCTGTATCGTATTTCCGAGATGATTGCGGGCAATGACGTAGGCCTTGCTAAAATCCGGCAGTACGTGCCGTCATTCAGTACACACTAACACACGACGATTGGCATTCAAAATCGGCTGTTTGAATGTGAAAGGTGACTATTAGTACCCTTCGATCTCGCCGCCCTGTTGCCAGGGTTTGACAAGATTGCCAAAGCGGGTGAACTGCGCCTCGAACGACAGCTCGACCGTGCCGATGGGGCCGTGGCGCTGCTTGCCGACGATGACCTCGGCCTTGCCATGCAGGCGCTCCATGGCCTGCTTCCACTCTTCCATCTTTTCCAGCTCGTGATCGCCGGGCTTTTCGCGTTCCTTGTAGTATTCCTCGCGGAATACGAACATCACCACGTCGGCATCCTGCTCGATCGAGCCCGATTCCCGCAGGTCGGACAGTTGAGGGCGTTTGTCGTCGCGGCTTTCCACCTGACGGCTCAGCTGGGACAGGGCGATGACCGGGATGTTCAGCTCTTTGGCGATGGCCTTCATGCCCATCGAGATCTCGGCGATTTCGTTGACGCGGTTGTCGGACATGCCCCGGCACAGCTGCAAATAGTCGATCACCAGCAGGTCCAACCCATGCGTCCGCTTCAACCGCCGTGCGCGCGCCGCGAGCTGCGAGATCGGCAGGGCGGGCGTGTCGTCAATGAACAGCGGGCAGGCTTCCAGTTCCTTGGCGGCATCGACGAAACGGCGGAACTCGGCCTCGGTCATGTCACCTTGACGGATCTTGTGGCTGGAGATTTCCGAGGCTTCGGCCAGAACACGACCCGCCAGCTGTTCGGCGCTCATCTCAAGCGAGAAGAACCCAACTACACCACCATCAATCGCGCCTTCGCTGCCATCAGGTTTCAGCCCGCGCTTGTAAGCCTTGGCTACGTTGAACGCCACATTGGTCGCTAGCGAGGTTTTACCCATCGACGGACGACCCGCGAGAATGATCAGGTCCGATGGGTGCAACCCGCCCAACTGTTTGTCCAAGTCGGCCAGACCGGTGGAAATCCCCGCCATGCCGCCACCGCGCTGATACGCCTCGTTGGTGACGTTAACGGCTTCTGTGACCGCCTTGAGGAAGGATTGGAAACCCTGTTCGGTCTGGCCCTGCTCGGAAAGCTGGTAGAGTTGTTGCTCGGCCTCGACGATTTGCTCTTTCGGTTCGCTAGACACATCGACCCGTGCCGCCTTGTCCGAGATGTCGCGGCCGAGCCGGATCAGCTCGCGCCGGATCGCCAAATCATAGATCATCTGAGCGTAGTCATGCACCGCGAAGGCGCTGATCGAGGCCCCGGCGAGTTTGACCAGATAGGCGGGTCCGCCCAACTCCTTCAGGCCCTCGTCATCCGCCATGAAGGATTTCAGCGTCACGGGTGAAGCCAGCGCATTCTTGGCGATGCGCGTGGCTGCGACCTCGTAAATCCGCGAGTGAACCGGGTCGTAGAAATGCTCCGCCCCGATGATCGAAGCAACCCGGTCATAGAGGTCATTATTGGTTAGGATCGCGCCCAGAAGCTGCTGCTCGGCCTCAATTGAATGCGGCATGGTCTCGGCGTTTTGAATCTGCGCCGCTGCCTGCTCGATACTGCTGATCTCGTTCATCTTGTCCCCGCTGCCCGTTCCGAGGTTCTACACGCCAAGCCCCAGTTCAAGCTATCTGCAAATGAATGGGGGTAAGTTGGTATAACCGCCCCCGGCTTCGGGATAACTGCCCATCTGAATGGGGATAACTTCCGCCCAGTTTTGCACGGGACGAAAGCTATCGCAACATTTGGTGTGATGGGCGCGCAATTCGACTAGATAGGCGCGCTTTGGATCGATTCGAAAATCAACTATCCCCAGCTTACCCACAGGCCGAATTTTACGATTTGTTCGCGTCCTGCCACCCGCGCGGGTCGTTCAGGAAGGCTTCGACACCGCTAAGGGTCTCTTCGTCAAAGGCCTTTTGCGCCTTGGCCTCGGCCAGAACGTCCCACCAAGTGCACAGCGAATGCAGCTTCACGCCGTGATCGCCGAGGGTCTTCTCGGTCTCGGGGAAGATGCCGTAGTAGAAGATCACTGCCGTATGGCCGCAGGTCGCGCCCGTTTCACGGATCGCATCGACGAAGGACAGTTTCGAGCCGCCATCGGTGGTCAGGTCCTCGACCAGCAGCACGCGTTCCCCTTCGCTCATCGCGCCTTCGATACGGGCGTTGCGACCGTAACCTTTGGGCTTTTTGCGCACATAGGTCATCGGCAGGGCCATCCGCTCGGCGACCATGGCGGCAAAGGGGATGCCGGCCGTTTCGCCGCCCGCGATATTGTCAAACGCCTCGAACCCGGCCTCGCGCATCACCGTGACGGTCAGGAAGTCCATCAGGGTCGAGCGGATGCGTGGGTATGAGATCAGCTTTCGGCAATCGATATAGGTGGGGCTGGGCAGGCCGCTGGCCAGCGTGAACGGCTCACGCGAGTTGAAGTGAACGGCCTTGATCTCCAGCAGCATCCGCGCGGTCAGGCGGGCAATTTCAGAGCTGTCGGGAAATGAACTGGGGATCATGGCGCAAACCTCGGGGCTGAAAGAGTGTTGCGGGCTGATAGCCTGTCCATCGGCCCGGAGTCGAGAGGGCCGAACAAAGAAAAAGCGGACCCGCGACAGGTCCGCTTTTGCCCTTGCGGGCGATGGGCAACCAAGGTGGGCTTAGCTGCTCATGTCATAGGCGCGCTCGCCGTGTACCGACAGGTCGAGGCCGTTTGTCTCGGTCTCGGCGTCTACGCGAAGCGGGGTGATGGCTGCAACCACCTTGATCAGCACAAAGGTGACAACTGCCGTAAAGGCACCCACAATCACAAGGCCTCCAAGCTGCGCTGTCCATGTGCCCAGACCGAACAGCGCAATCATCAGGGTGCCAAAGATGCCTCCGACACCGTGCACGGCAAAGACGTCCAGCGTGTCGTCAATGTTCAGCTTGTTGCGGATGACAAAGACGGCCTCCTGACACAGTACACCTGCAACGGCCCCGATGATCAGCGCCTGCACCGGACCCACAAAGCCCGAGGCCGGAGTGATCGAGGCCAGACCCGCAATGGTGCCGGTGACCAGACCGACCATCGACGCTTTGCCAAAGCGGATCTTCTCCCACAGCGCCCAGGTCAGAGATGCGGTCGCGGCGGACAGATGTGTGACGGTCATGGCCATCGCGGCGCCGCCGTCAGCGGCCAGTTGCGAACCGCCGTTGAAGCCGAACCAGCCGACCCACAACATCGCGGCACCGATCATGACAAAGCCCGGATTGTGCGGAGGCGTCGTGCGGTTGCGGCGCGGGCCGAGGATCACGGCGATGATCAGCGCGGCCAGACCGGCGGTCTCGTGAACAACAATGCCGCCAGCAAAGTCGCGCACGCCGATCTCACCCAGAATGCCGCCATCGGACAACATCCCACCGCCCCAGATCCAGTGGACCACCGGCGCATAGCACAGCAGCATCCACAGGCCCGAGAAGGTGAGGACAAAGCCAAAGCCGACCCGCTCGACGTAGGCGCCGACGATTAGGGCGGGGGTGATGATCGCGAAGGTCATCTGGAAGGCAAAGAACAGGATTTCGGGCAGGGTGCCCGCCAGGCTTTCGGCATCGACCCCGTTCAGGAACGCTTTGCCCAATCCACCCCAGAACCCGCTTTCACCGGGCCCGAAGGCGATGGAATAACCCGCGACCAGCCAAAGGATGCTCATTAAACAGGCAATCGAGAAGCAGTGCATAAACACGCTGAGGACATTTCGGGCACGCACAAGCCCGCCATAGAACAGGGCAAGGCCCGGCAATGTCATGAACAGGACCAGTGCAGTTGCCACAATGATCCAGGCTGTATCGGCTCCGTTCATGGGCCGGTCTCCTTTTTTGCCGTTTGGGCGTCGGCCGGGCAAACCGCCACGGCCGACACCTCGTGAGTGGTGTGCGGCGGGTTGAAGCTGAGCTGGATCGGGGAAAAAAGAGGCAGAGGTGCAAAAAGACGCCTATTTTGACGGCTTTTTGTCAATTGACGCATAATTTTGCGTCATGGTGACGTCTTTGCTGTAAATTTAAGCGGTTTGCGAAAGACCGGAATAAAGCATTTTCAGTGCATGGTCCCGCGCGGCCTGACGAACTCTTTCGCGCCCCAGAGCGCCGAACTCGACAGTTTCGGTGCGCGTGGGTTGCCCTGCGGCAGCAAGGCCAAAGCACACCCGACCTTCGGGTTTGAATTCTGACCCTCCGGGGCCTGCGATGCCAGTGATCGACACGGCCAGTTGCGCGCGCGACTGCCTCAGTGCGCCATCGGCCATTTCTTGTGCGACCTGCTCGGAGACCGCGCCATGGGTGTCGAGTGTCTCGCCGCGCACGCCAAGCATCTGCTGCTTGGCCTCGTTGGTGTAGGTGACGAACCCCCGGTCCAACACGGCCGAACTTCCGGGGATGTCGGTCAAGGCCGCAGCCACCATGCCGCCCGTGCAGCTTTCAGCGGTCGCGATCATGATGCCTTGGGCTTTGGCGCGGTCCAAAAGCTCGGAGACGGTCATAGGCCCAACACTCCATGTGCGATCCCGGCCAGAACCATCACACCGATGGCCGCAAAGACCCCGGCGATCACATCATCCAGCATCACGCCCATCGCGTCTCCTTTGCGATCGGCCCAGCCGACCGGGCCGGGCTTGGTGATGTCGAACAGCCGGAACAGCAGGAAACCCGCGACCCAGCCGGGCCAGAGCGCGGTGATCTCGATCCCGTGTGCCCAGCTTGGATAGGAAATGGCCCAGAGCGCGATGAACTGGCCCGCGACCTCATCGATAACGATCTCGGACGGGTCGTGATCCTCTTGCCCGGCGGTCATCAACTTTGTGGCCCACAGCCCCGCGATGAACACGACGAGCGTCGCAAGCACGAGCAAGGGGAAGCCGCCCAAAACGTGCAGCACCCAGACCAGAGGCAGGGCCGCAAGTGATCCCCATGTGCCGGGGGCAGGGCGCAGATATCCGACGCCGCAGACGGTTCCTATCAGGCGCGCGAGGTTCATGCTTTCACCAGACAAGCAGTGGCGAGCGACGCGATGCCCTCGCTACGCCCGGTAAAGCCCAGACGCTCGGACGTGGTGGCCTTGACCGAGACCTGATCGGCACGCAAACCCATGATTTTGGACATTTCTTCTTTCATTTTCGGGGCATGAGGGCCGATCTTGGGGTATTCGCAGACCAGCGTACAATCGACGTTCGAGATGCGGTAGCCCATCGCCTCGGCCAACTCGACCGCATGGCGCAGGAAGATCTCGCTGGCTGCGCCTTTCCATTGCTGGTCCGAAGGGGGGAAGTGCTGGCCGATATCCCCTTGTGCTAGCGCGCCGTAAATCGCGTCGGTGACCGCGTGCATCCCGACATCCGCGTCGGAATGCCCTTGCAGCCCGCGTTCATGCGGGACCTTCACGCCGCAGAGGATCACGTGATCGCCATCGCCAAAACGATGCACGTCATAGCCGTTGCCCAGCCTCACATCCATATTCGTTCCCATTATCCGTTCCGCCCGTTCAAAATCCTCAGGGCGGGTGATTTTCAGATTGTCCGCATCGCCCGGCACAATGCAAACTTCAAGACCTGCGGTCCGTGCGACCTCAACATCATCGGCGGCGCCTCCGGGGTGCGCGGCATGCGCTTTGACGATGGAATCGTAGTCAAACCCCTGAGGGGTTTGCGCAGCAAACAGGTTGCTACGGTCCTGCGTTCCAGAAACCGAGCCATCATGCCCGATCCAAAGCGCGTCTGTAACAGGTAAACCGGGGGCTGCGGCCTGATGGGTATCCAGCGCGCTCAGGACGTTCTGAATGAGATGTACTGGGACACAGGGCCGTGCCACGTCATGGATCAGCACGTGGCTCACTTGGTGATTATCCAATGCCTGCAATCCGTTACGAACCGAACTTGCCCGATCCGCGCCACCTGTGGCTAGTATCAGGTCAGTGTCGCGAAACTCCTGCCAAGCCGGGGCGTCTTCGTCCGACAAGACCAAAACGATGTGGTCGACAAGGCCACGAAACCGGTCGATCGTCCAATCCGCCACGCGTCGACCGGCCAGCGCGCGCCATTGCTTGGGCGTGCCGCCTCCGGCGCGCAATCCGCGCCCTGCGGCAACGATTATGGCGGCTGTGGTCATGGTCGGGTTTCTCCGGAATGCTGCGCTTTGTTTAGGGGGCGGTGAATGCAGAGGCAATCACCCATGGTAATGTGACTAAAAAATAGGCAAGTGATGATTTTGCAGGCTTGCTGGTCGTCGTTTTGTTGTTCATATGCTCCGAATTCGATATCAAATCCGCAATTGCCCAAGGATTAAGCACGTTGACGCTGCACCTCGCCGACAAAACCGTATCTCCGCCTGTCTTGCTGGCCCCGATGGCTGGAATCACGGATCGCCCGTTCCGCGATTTGGTTATGCGTTTTGGCGCGGGCTTGGTGGTCAGCGAAATGGTCGCCAGTCAGGAAATGGTGCAGGCCAAACCCGGCGTGCGCGAGCGGGCCGAGCTGTCGGCAGATGTGGAGAACACAGCGGTTCAGCTGGCCGGGCGTGAGGCGCATTGGATGGCTGAAGCTGCCCGTCAGGTGGCAGATCGTGGCGCGCGCGTGATCGACATCAACATGGGCTGTCCTGCCAAAAAGGTGACCAACGGTTATTCCGGCTCGGCCTTGCTCAAGACACCGGATCACGCCCTGAGTTTGATCGAGGCCGTGGTTGAGGCTGTCGATGTCCCCGTGACGCTTAAAACGCGGCTTGGATGGGATGACGCGCTGCTGAACGCGCCCGACGTGGCGTGTCGGGCCGAGGAGGCGGGGATCCGGATGGTCACGATCCATGGACGGACGCGCTGTCAGTTTTACAAAGGCCGTGCCGATTGGCAGGCAATCCGAGCAGTGAAAGAGGCTGTCTCGATCCCCGTAATCGCCAATGGGGACATCGTGGATACGCACGCGGCCCGCACAGCGCTGAAGCAATCAGGCGCGGATGGTGTCATGGTTGGCCGAGGGGCGCAGGGCAAGCCGTGGCTGCTGGCGCAGATCTGCCATGAGGTCTATGGCACCGACGCGCCGGAGATCCCCGAAAGCGCGGATCTGATCGACATGGTGCGCGCGCATTATCAGGCGATGTTGGGCTTTTATGGTACCGACCTTGGCCTCCGCGTCGCTCGAAAACATCTGGGCTGGTACATGGATGAGGCCAGAACGCCCGCGCCTCTGCGTCGGGCGGTTCTGACCTCTCGCGATACGGATGATGTGCTGCGCCTGTTGGGCGATGCGCTGGAGTGTCAGCAGGGAGTGGCAGCATGACTTCGGATCAGAGCATCTGGAACTCGCTGCCGGTTCCGGCTTTCATTATCGACCAGGACGACCGGATTGCGGATGTGAATTCCTCGGGCGAGGGGTTCCTGAATGCCTCGCGTAAGTCGGTAATTGGCCACCCCGTCTGGGATCAGATCGCCGTTGATGCGCCGCTAGAGGAAGCCTTTGACCGCGCACGTGCTCAGGGAACGCCCTTGTTTGTCAACGATGTGGATGCGGGGTCGGGCAACCGCGCACCGCTACAATGCGCCTTGCAAATTGCGCCACTGGTTGGTCACCCCGGGTCGATGATCATGATCATATCCCCGCGCGAATTGGCGGGGCGCATGACTCGGGGAAATACGGTCAAATCCGCCGCGCAGTCCGCCATCGGAATGGCAGAAATGCTGGCGCATGAGATCAAGAACCCACTGGCGGGAATCACCGGCGCCGCGCAATTGCTAAGCATGAATATCGCGCCGCAAGATCTTGAACTCACAGATCTAATCGTTGCTGAAAGCCGTCGGATCGTAAAGCTGTTGGAGCAGGTCGAGCAGTTTGGAAACCTGCAACAACCTGACTTCAAGCCGGTCAACATCCACGATGTCCTGGACCGCGCCCGCCGCTCGGCCCTGTTGGGTTTCGGCGCAGATATGGCCATTGTCGAGGATTACGACCCTTCGCTGCCGTTGGCCTTTGGCGACCCGGATCAACTTCTGCAAGTCGTTCTGAACCTGTTGAAGAACGCCTCTGAGGCGGCGGGTCCGCAGGGCGGTACAATCCGCCTGCGCACTTATTTCGAACATTCCTTCCGCCTTCGTCGCAGCGATGGATCGGGGCACTCGCTGCCGCTGCAGATCGAGATCATTGATGACGGGCCGGGCCTGCCGGAAAAAATCCGCAGTGACATCTTTGACCCCTTTGTCTCGGGTAAGGAAAACGGGACAGGGCTGGGGCTGGCCTTGGTCAGCAAGATCATCTCGGACCATGACGGCTGGATTTCCGTTGATTCCGTGCCGGGGCGGACCGTTTTCAAACTGTCGCTGCGCCGTGCGCCGACTGAAAATAAAAAACCGAAAGAGGAGAGTATCTGATGGATGGCACCGTTCTGGTCGCGGATGACGACCGCACGATCCGCACCGTTCTGACACAGGCTCTGACGCGCGCTGGATGTAAGGTGCATGCCACGTCCTCGCTGACCACGCTGATGCGTTGGGTTGGCGAAGGCAAAGGGGACGTGGTGATCTCGGACGTGGTCATGCCGGACGGCAACGGTTTGGAAATGCTGCCAAAGATCGCCGAGGACCGTCCTGGCTTGCCGGTGATCGTGATCTCGGCTCAGAACACGATCATGACCGCGATCCAGGCGGCCGAGGCGGATGCTTACGATTACCTGCCCAAGCCGTTTGACCTGCCGGACCTGATGAAGCGGACGGCGCGTGCCTTGGAGCAGAAGCAACGCCTGCAGAGCGATCCCGAACCCCAAGAGAATGAGCGCCCGGATGAATTGCCTCTGGTAGGGCGCACGCCGGTGATGCAGTCGCTTTATCGTCTGGTGGCGCGGGTGATGAATACCGATCTGTCCGTTATGATTTCTGGTGAAAGTGGGACCGGTAAGTCGCTGATCGCGCGGGCTATTCACGATTTTTCGGACCGGCGGACCTTGCCGTTTGTGACGGCAACGGCGGCTGATCTGCGCGACCTCGAAGGCCCCGCACGCGTTATGGCGCGGGTGCGTGGCGGGACGCTGCTGATTGATGAGATCGCCGATATCGATGACGAGATTCAGGCGCGGATCGTGCGGATGATGGATACGCCAGGCGACCACGTGCCCCGCTTCATGGCGACCAGCCAATCGGATCTGACTGCCGGGATGGAGGGCGGGCGTATCCGTCAGGACCTCTACTACCGCCTCTGCGGCGCAACCATCCATGTCCCGGCCCTGCGGGAGCGGGTGGACGACATCACCCTGTTGGCCGAGCATTTTCTAGCCCGTGAGGAAAAGGACCTTGGGTCCAAACGCTGGCTCAGTGCCGATGCGGTTGAGCTGGTCCGGCGCTATTCCTGGCCGGGCAATGTGCGGCAGTTGGAGAACGCGATCCGCAGGCTCAGCCTGACCAGCCGGTCCGATGAGATCTCGAAAGCCGAGGTCGAGATGGTTCTGGGCAGCCAGCCCGAAGCCGAACCCGTTCTGGGCGGAGGAGAGCGTGAGAAACTGGCAACTTCGGTTGAGCGCCATCTGCGTCGTTATTTCGATTTGCACGGCAATATGCTACCGCCTCCGGGCCTGTATCAGCGCATATTGCGCGAGGTTGAGGCGCCGTTGATCGAAATAGCACTGGAAGCCACCGGCGGAAACCAGGCAAAATGCGCGGATTTACTTGGGATTAACCGAAATACGCTGCGGAAAAAGATCACGGACCTCGATATTCAGGTGACACGCCGTCGCAAACTGATGTAATATCGCCACACAAAGCGTGGCATTCGGGTATCGCCCGGGAATAGACCACGAGATATGGCGGTTCGCTGCGAAAGCAGCACATCAGGATGAGGGCAGACGGTGGCAACCCGGGCACAGAGCGGGATTCTCCCATCGGTTAACCGGTGGCGCAGATCCCGGAAACTGCGCAATTACAGCACCTTCGGGCTGGTTCTTCTGGGGCCAGTCTTGGCGCTTGCGACGTATCTTGTCATAGGTCCGTTCGATCTGGGTGCAACTGCCCCGACGTTGCGCCTGATTCTGCTGGCTGACCTCGTTTACGTGCTGGTCGTTGCGGCTCTGGTGATGAGCCAGTTGGGCAGTCTGATCGCAGCGCGGCGGGCCAAATCAGCGGGATCCCGCCTGCATTTGCGTTTGATTGGCGCGTTTACACTGCTGGCGCTGGTGCCGACGGTGACGGTCGCGATCTTCGCTGGGCTGACGGTGAATATCGGCCTTGAGGGCTGGTTCTCGGACCGGGTTCGGCAGGTTGTGGGATCGTCCCTCACCGCAGCCGAGGCGTATGAGCTTGAGCACCGGCAGGGCCTGACACAAGACGCCGCCGTTCTGGCGCTTTTCCTCGACAATGCGCGGGCGCGGGATTTCTACATCTCGGATGCCGAGCTGCGTGAGGTTCTGGCGCAGGGGCAGGCGCAGATCCAGCGGGGCCTGCGTGAGGCCTATGTGATTGACGGCGATGGTGAAATCCGGTCGCGAGGTGATCGCTCTTACCTGTTCAACTACGAAGCACCGACGCTCGAGCAGATGGCCGCAGCCACCGAAAGCGGCCTTCTGATCATCGCGGACTGGCAGAACAACGAATTCCGCGCGCTGGTACCGTTGCAGGCATATCTGGACAGATACCTCTACGTCAGTCGTGAGGTCGACGGCCAATTGCTGACGCTGCTGGATGACACCAAGGAAACAGCGCAGTTCTATCAACAGCTTGAAAGCGAACGCGGGCGGGTGCTGTTCGAGTTCGGTCTTCTTTATCTGGGCTTTGCGCTGATCCTGATTCTTGCTGCAATGTCGCTGGGAATGTGGTTTGCAGAACGCCTCTCGCGGCCCGTGGGGCGGCTGACCACAGCGGCGCAGAGAGTCGGTGCGGGCGACCTAAGCGTGCAGGTGATCGAAGAGGCCAGCGATGACGAAATTGCCATGCTGGGTCGCTACTTCAACCAGATGACACGGCAGTTGAAGGGCCAGCGGGATACGCTGCTCGAAAACACTCGCCAAATCGAAAGCCGCCGTCGCCTGTTCGACTCGGTGCTGAGTTCGGTGACCTCGGGCGTTGTGGGCGTGGATCCGGAAGGGTGTGTGACCTTCGTCAACCGGTCAGCCGAGCGGCTGTTGGATTGGTCCCGGGGCGAGGAGCATCTGGCCATCGGCATCGCGGTGCCTGAATTCCTGCCTCTGTTCGAAAGCCTGAAAGACAGCGGGCAAGAGGCCGTGCAAGGTGAGATCAAGGTCACGCGCAAAGGGCAGTTAGAGAACCTGCTGGTACGGATGGCCACGCGGCGGGGCGAAGACGGCGGGCTTGAGGGCTATGTCGTGGCCTTTGATGATGTCACCGATCTGGTCAGTGCACAGCGTATGGCCGCGTGGGGCGATGTGGCCCGGCGGATTGCACACGAGATCAAGAATCCTCTGACCCCGATTCAGCTGAGCGCAGAGCGGATCAAGCGGAAATTCTCGCGCAAGCTGGATGAAGAGGATTGCGATATCCTCGTCTCCATGACCGACGTGATCGTGCGTCAGACCAATGACTTGCGCCGGATCGTGGATGAGTTCTCGAAATTCGCGCGCATGCCCGAGCCTGAACGGAGCGAAGAAGATGTTGTTGCGCTGGTGCGCGAGGCGGTGCTGTTGCAGCAGGCTGGTCAACCCGAGGTGCAGATTGATGCGGATCTTCCGGACCAAGCAATCCCGGTGGACGTGGACGCGACCATGCTGAATCAGGCCTTCACCAACCTAATCAAGAATGCCGGGGAAGCCATTGAAACCCTAAAAGAAAAGGGCGCTCCTGAAAACCTGAAGCCGCAGATCAAGGTGGCGGTTTACAGTGACGATGCTGGGACGATCATCACTATTGCGGACAACGGGATCGGGCTGCCGGAAGACCGTGCGCGGTTGTTTGAGCCCTATGTGACCACACGCGACGAAGGGACCGGGCTGGGCCTGCCCATCGTCAAGAAAATCATCGAAGAACACGGCGGAGCGCTGACGCTAGAAGACGCGCCCACCTTTGACGGACAGGACCATTTCGGCGCAATGGCCGTGATCCGTTTACCGGGGGCGACCCTCCCATCCAATTCAGCGCCACAGAAGCAGGCGATTAAAACCAACATAATGAAAGCAGGCCAAAGATGAGCGACATTCTGATCGTAGATGACGAACGCGATATTCGCGAACTGGTGTCCGACATTCTGGAGGACGAAGGCTATTCAACCCGACTGGCGGCGAACTCAGATGAGTGCATGTCGTCTATTAATTCCGAACCGCCGGGGCTGTTGATCCTGGATATCTGGCTGAAAGACAGCCGCATGGACGGGATTGACATTCTGAAGGCGGTAAAGCGCGACAACCCGGATGTGCCGGTGGTGATTATTTCGGGTCACGGCAATATCGAAATCGCCGTCGCCGCAATCAAACAGGGCGCGTATGACTTTATCGAAAAGCCCTTCAATATCGACCAGTTGATGGTCGTGATCCGCCGCGCGATGGAGACCTCGCGCTTGCGTCGCGAGAATGCTTCGCTGAAACGCAAAGAGGTCAGCTGCTCGGATATGATCGGCAAATCGGCCTCGTTCCGGGCGATGCAAGGCCAGTTGGACAAGGTCACCAAGTCGAACGGCCGTGTGATGCTGAGCGGACCGGCGGGTTCGGGCAAGGAAATCGCGGCGCGCTATATCCACGCGCATTCCAACCGGGCCAATGCGCCCTTCGTGACGGTCAATTGCGCCGGAATCGAGCCGGAGCGGGTCGAAGAGGTTCTATTCGGACGCGAAAGCAGCGAACGCGGTGTGGAGCCGGGCCTGCTGGAAGAAGCGCATGGCGGCGTGATCTATTTCGACGAAGTAGCTGATATGCCCTTAGGGACCCAATCCAAGATTCTGCGGGTTCTGGTCGATCAGCAATTCCAGCGCGTTGGCGGCTCGGACAAGGTGCGGGTCGATCTGCGCGTGATTTCCTCGACCAATAAGAACCTCGATGATGAGATTGTGGCCGAGCGGTTCCGGGAGGAACTTTATCACCGTCTGAACGTTGTCCCGATTGACGTCCCTTCGCTGGAGGACCGTCGTGAGGATATCCCGGTTCTGGCGCAGCATTTCATCGAAATGTGCAATGAAACTCAGGGTTTGCCGGTTCGGGAGCTGTCCGAGGAAGCGGTTGCGCTGCTGCAGACCATGACATGGCCGGGCAATGTCCGTCAGTTGAAGAACCTGATCGAGCGTGTCCTGATCCTCGGCGATGGCACAGGCCCGATTGAGGCGCGCGAGCTGCCGAGCGATGAGGACAAGGCCGAGGATTCGGGTCGTGTGGTCCTGTCCGGTGCGCTGGCCACTCTGCCACTGCGGGAGGCGCGAGAGGCGTTTGAGCGGGAGTATCTGCTGACCCAGATCAACCGGTTTGGTGGCAATATCAGCCGCACTGCCAGCTTTGTCGGGATGGAGCGCAGCGCGCTGCACCGCAAGCTGAAATCGCTGGGTGTTGTGACCTCGAACAAATCGGGCGCGCGCGTTGCACAAATTGATGAGCCGGAACCGGCAGAGTAATCTGCCGGGAGGGTCACCATGGGTATTGGCGCGCCATCCACGGGCAAGCGGCTTGAGACCCGGGGCTATCCGGGCTTCGGCAAGCGCCTGAAACGGTTGCGCCGGTCCGTCGGGTATAAACAGGCCTATCTGGCCGAGCTGCTTGAGGTGGATCAGGCCACTATCTCACGATGGGAGAGAGGCGGGCAGACGCCGCCTCCGGACACGCAGCAAGCGGTCTTTGCCGCGCTTGGTCCAAAGCGATCCGATGACAGCGCATTGCGGCGCTTGGTGATGAATTCCTCCGATTGCCTTCATCTGGTCGAAGAAGCCAGCCACAAATGCCTTGCCTATTCCGCCAGTCGGGCAAGGGACTGGAAAACCAGTCAGAACGCGCTTTTGGGCGTGTCGCTCTGGCAGTTTGCGACCGAAGAAATCCAGAAGGCCGAGGCCGAGTTGGAGGCCGAAGGATGGTGGGATGTGTATACGCCCGCGCCTAAGGCATTCCAAACCTCCGAGGCGATTCACGACCGTATTCGGATCAGTGCCGGAGAAATCACATGGGAACGTCTCTACCTGTCTGACGGCACGCCGGTTCGTCTGGTCAGCGGGACGAAAGCAGGCGCATAATTTATGCGTTCCGTGGGCTGAGTAGGCGCTGTAAAAGTGCCCCATGATGCAAGCATTTCAGGTTCTTCTCCTCTGGCTGGCCGGTCTGGGCGCAGCCACGCAATTTGCCAAGATTGCCGTGCCGTTTCCCGAGCTTGTGCTGCTCTACCCCAATCATGCCGAGAGTATGGGCTGGCTGTTGTCGATCATCAGTCTTCTGGGAGCGGTTTTGGGTGCGGTGTCCGGTGCCGTCGTGGGGCGCGTCGGGGCGTTGAAACTGCTCATTGGCGGGTTGTGTCTGGGCGGCGCGCTGTCGATCTTTCAGGCGAGCCTTCCCGGGTTTTACACAATGCTGGCCACCCGGTTTGTCGAGGGGGTCTCGCACCTCGCCATCGTCGTCGCTGCGCCCACGCTGATCGCTCAGATCACGACCGGCAAGGCGCGCAATATCTCGATGGTGTTGTGGAGCACATTCTTCGGCGTGGCCTTCGCGTTGAACGCCTGGATCGGCCTGCCGGTCGTCGAGCATTTCGGCCTACCCTTTTTCTTCGCACTGCACGGCGGCCTGATGATCGCCATAGCGGGTCTGATCCTGCTTTGTGGAATAAAGGTTCAACCATCTCTGGGTGCTGCCCCTTGGCGTTGGGGCGAACTCTTTGACGTGCATCTGCGCACCTACCAGTCGCCCTTTGTGTCGGCCCCGGCCATAGGTTGGTTCTTCTACACTTTAACCTTCGTCTCGTTGCTGGCCATCCTGCCAGGTCGGCTGCCCGAGGGGCATACCGCGACGGTTGCGGGCCTGATGCCCTTGGCAGGCATTGTTCTGAGCTGGGTCGCAGTTCCAATCCTTTTGTCCCGAATGTCCTGCGTTGCGGTCGTCAATCTGGGATTTGCGCTTGGAATGTTTGCTATCACCGGGGTTTTTCTTGGCGTGCCGCTGGAACTCGTTTGTGTCTGTTTGTTTGCGGTGCTGGGGCTGGTGCAAGGGGGTAGCTTTGCCGCCGTGCCTATCCTGAACCAAACGCCCGAGACGCAGGCTCTCAGCTATGGCGCCATGGCGCAAATGGGCAATGCGGGGAACTTGTTGGGCACGCCTGTTCTGTTGGCCGTCCTTGGGCGGACGGGCGAGGCCGGTATGTTGATCACAGTGATCGGAATCTACGCGGCCGCGATCCTTGCGCATGTCTCATTGGCGCGAAAACGAGCGCTCCGTCAGCCGGCCTGACCGGGCGTGATGATCTGAAACGACCCGTCATCGAATTTGACGAAGCAGGATTCCGTATTCAGCGGAGGGAGGGTCGTTGTGCGGGTTGCCGGAACGCGGGATTTCACCCCGGATTTGCAGGGCGGCAGGCTGACAGGGCGAAACCCTTTCTGCGCCATGCACTGTGCTTCAACCGTGTTGCGTAGCGGTTGGTTGACGTCGACCGTGTATATGCGCCCAGGCTCCCACCAACCGCCACTGCGATAGCACCGTCCGCTCCCGTCGCAATAGGTGCGGCCTGGCCAATAGGTCGGCGGCCCCTGACGGACCTGGTTGGCAACCGGTGCCTGTTCAAGCGCCTGAACCTTACACTGAGTGGTTTGTTCCTGCATCTTCGAGACGCTTTCCCCCTCGCGATAGTATATGGAAAGCGGGCCGCAGGCGGTCAGCAGCATCACTGGAACAAGCAGGTGAACGAGTGTTTTCATATGCTTATTCTGCCCGAAAAGGTCGGGTATGACAATTCAATTGACCCTCTCAGGACCATCTGTCATTCAAAGATTTCAGGCAGAAGGGCCAGAAACATGAAGGTCATCATTTGCGGTGCGGGTCAGGTTGGCTGGCAGATCGCACGGCATCTATCGGGCGAGTTGAACGACGTCACGGTGGTGGACAACAACCCTGATCTTGTGCGCCGCGCGACGGAAACGCTGGACGTGCAGGGGATCGCGGGCTTTGCCAGCTATCCGGATGTGCTGGAACGGGCAGGGGCGCGCGATGCCGACATGATCATCGCCGCAACCCATTCGGACGAGGTGAATATGGTCACCTGCCAGATGGCCCATTCGGTTTTCGCCATCCAGCGCAAGATCGCGCGTTTGCGATCTCAATCCTACCTTCAGGCGATCCACTCAGACCTCTATCGCCGCGACCACCTGCCGATTGATGTGGTGATCAGCCCCGAGCGTGAGGTCGCGGCCGCCGCCATGCGTCGCCTGTCAGCCCCGTCCGCCTTTGACACCGAGATGTTCATGAATGGCAAGGCCCAGCTGTTGGGCATTCGGATCGACGAGGATTGCCCGATCGTGAACACGCCTCTGCGGCAATTGACCGATTTGTTCTCGACCCTCAGCTCCATCGTGGTCGGGGTCCGGCGCGAGGGCAGCCTTTTCGCACCGGAATCCGAAGATCAGCTGTTTGTGGGCGATGAATGTTATGTCTTCACCAGCGTGAAGGATGTCGACCGAACAATGGAGGTGTTCGGCAAAGCGCAAAAAAGGCAGGACCGTGTTGTGATCGTCGGCGGTGGCAATGTCGGGCTCGAAGTCGCGCGAACACTTGAAGAACGCGAAAGCCGCGTGCGGGCCAAGATAATTGAGCGAGACCGGGAATGCGCCGAAAAAGCCGCTGAAGCGCTGGAGAGGACCATTGTCCTGCATGGCGACGGGCTAGACTCGGCGTTGCTGAACGAGGCGGGCATTGACCGCGCTGATGCGATGCTGGCCGTCACAGATGATGACCGCACCAACATGCTGGCCGCCGTGCGCGCAAAGGCCGAAGGCTGTGCGCTAGCGATTGCCCTGATCAATGACCCCAGTATGGTCGCGTTGATGGGGCCTCTGGGCATTGACGCCTATATCAACCCACGAGCGACCACCGTCAGCTCGATCCTGCGCCATATCCGGCATGGGCGGGTGCGGCAGGTTTACTCCATCGGCGACGCCGAAGCCGAAGTGATTGAGGCAGAGGTGCTTTCGACTTCGCCCATGGCCGGGCAGAAACTGCGCGATATCGACTTCCCCGAGGGTGTTCTGGTTGGCGCTGTTCTCAAAGGCGACGAACTGTTGCGCCCAACGGGCAGTCTGCGGATTGACGAAAAGGACGTGCTGTCGATCTTTGCTATGGCCAAGGACGTCCCCGAGGTCGAACGGCTGCTGCAGGTTTCGATTGATTTCTTCTGATGGCGCGTGTGGTCACAGCTCGGATCGGGGTCTTGCGGCGCTTGCCGCTGTTTCTGCTGATCTGGGGGATTTCGGCGCTGTCTATGTGGGTGCCGGCGGGTTATGCGCTGGCGCTGGATGATCACGATACTTCGCGGTCTTTCCTCTATTCCGGGTTGCTTGGGTTGTTTCTGGTATCCGCAATTGCGCTGGCGGCCTCGAACCGGGTGCCGCGGCGGGGAACGCTGGGGCAGTTGGCGGTGCTACTGGGTTGCTTCACCGTTCTGCCGATCTTTCTGGCCATCCCGTTTCATGATGCGCTTGGCAATACCACCTTTTTGAACGCCTATTTCGACATGGTCAGTGCCCTGACCACGACCGGAGCAGATTTGTTTCCCGACCCTGGTCGCCTCAGTGCGCCGTTGCATCTATGGCGCGCACTGGTGGGTTGGATGGGCGGTCTGCTGATGTGGATCGCCGCCGCCGCGATCTTGGCGCCGCTGTCCTTGGGCGGGTTCGAGGTCACGGCGCGGGGCCAGCCTGGTCGGCCGGTATCGGGCGTGGCACAAAGCGAGCAGGTCGATCCGCGCGGCCGCTTGCTGCGCGTGACCCGCACCCTGACGCCGATCTATGCGGGACTGACCGCCGTGGTCTGCATCCTGCTGTTGATCGCGGGAGAGCAAGGCCTGACTGCGATTTGCCATGCGATGTCGGTGATGGCGACCTCGGGTATCTCTCCTGTTGGCGGGCTGGAGGGCGCGCAGGCGGGCATCACGGGGGAAATGATCCTGTTTCTGTTTTTGCTTTTCGCCCTGTCGCGGCTGACATTTTCAACCGATACGGCCGCAAGCGGCTTTGCCCGGCTGGACAAGGACCCCGAGTTCCGGATCGGGCTGTTCATCGTTCTGGCGGTCGCGGTGCTTCTGTTCTTCCGCGTTTGGGCAGGGGTCAATGAAATTGGAGGCCAGCTGCAGCCGTTGCAAGCCCTACACGTGATCTGGGGAATGCTGTTCACCGGCCTTGCGTTCCTGACCACAGCTGGGTTCGAGAGTGCGAATTGGAACGATGCCCAGCAGCTTTCGGGTCTGGGGACTCCAGGGTTGGTTCTGATGGGGCTGGCGCTGGTTGGTGGCGGTGTCGCGACTACGGCAGGTGGGGTCAAATTGCTGCGGGTCTTTGCGCTTTACCTCAACGGCGCGCGCGAGATTGACCGGCTGATCCACCCATCCTCGGTCAGTGGTACCGGCGGCGGCAACCGCCGCATTCAAAGCGACGGAGCCTTCATCGCGTGGATCTTCCTGATGATGTTCGCGCTGACCCTTGCCCTGTTTAACCTGCTGCTGGCCCTGATGGGGTCGGGGTTCGAACAGGCCATGGTGCTGAGTGTCGCCGCCCTCAGCACAACCGGGCCGCTGATCGAGCTTGCGACGGATGTCCCGATCCGCCTGGTTGACCTGTCGGGCGGGGCCAAACTGACGCTCTGCGCGGCGATGGTGATCGGTCGGCTTGAGACGCTGGCAATCATCGCGCTGATCACGCCGACCCTGTGGCGGGATTGAACCACTGCGCGTGCCCGGCGTTACTGCCTGATTTTTCGTCTGGAATATCTGTGCGCGTCACTCCATAATCTGCCAGAGGGAGCGCGTTGGTCCGCAGCGCGTAGCAAGAACAATGGCGAGTTAATAAAATATGGCTTCGGACAGACAGAATCTGCAGGACGCGTTCCTGAACAATGTACGGAAAGCAAAAGTCCCGGTCACGATTTTCCTGATCAATGGCGTGAAATTGCAGGGTGTGATCACTTGGTTCGACAATTTCTGCGTATTGTTGCGCCGCGACGGACAGTCGCAGTTGGTCTACAAACACGCGATTTCAACCATCATGCCATCGCAGCCGATCAACCTGTATGAGGGCGAAGACGCCTCTTGATGGAACATGAAAGGAAGCGCACCCGAGCTTGGGTGCTGCATCCTGAAATCAAATCAGATGAACAGCGCCGCGTCCCCGGACCCGCGCTGGAAGAGGCGGTGGCACTGGCTGCCGCATTGCCCGATCTGGATGTTATCGGGTCCGAGATCGTGCGCCTGCCGCGCGCCCAACCGGGGCTTCTGTTTGGCAGCGGCAAGATCGACGAGCTGGCTGAACGGTTGCACGATAGCGAGGTCGAACTGGTTCTGATCGACGGCCCCGTGACACCGGTTCAGCAGCGCAATCTTGAGAAAGCCTGGAAGGTCAAGATCCTCGACCGGACGGGTTTGATCCTTGAAATTTTCAGCGACCGCGCCCGCACCCGCGAAGGTGTTTTGCAGGTCGAGATGGCCGCGCTCAGCTATCAGCGCACGCGGCTTGTCCGGGCCTGGACCCACCTGGAACGCCAGCGGGGCGGTTTGGGCTTTGTTGGCGGCCCGGGTGAGACTCAGATCGAGGCCGACCGCCGCGCCATTGACGAGCAACTGGTGCGTTTGCGTCGGCAACTGCAAAAGGTTGTCAAAACACGCACGCTACACCGGGCCGCGCGGGCCAAGGTGCCGTATCCGATCGTGGCGCTTGTCGGCTATACCAACGCGGGCAAATCCACCCTGTTCAATCGCCTGACCGGGGCCGAGGTCATGGCCAAGGACATGCTGTTCGCCACGCTGGACCCAACCATGCGCCGCGTTGTTCTGCCAGACGGCCCCGAGGTGATCCTGTCGGACACGGTGGGTTTCATCTCGAACCTGCCGACCGAGCTGGTCGCTGCGTTCCGGGCAACGCTTGAGGAAGTTCTGGGCGCGGACTTGATCGTGCATGTGCGCGACATCAGCCATGACGAGTCACAAGCGCAGGCCGACGACGTTCAGGCCATCCTCACCTCATTGGGTGTCGATGATGCGCGGCCCATGCTTGAGGTTTGGAACAAGACCGATCTGCTGGACGCCGATGAGCGTGAGGCGGTTTTGGCACGCGCTGACCGCGATCCGTCGATCTTTGCGATCTCGGCCGTGACCGGTGATGGGATCGCGCCTCTGCTGGCTGATATCGCGACAAAACTGCAGGGGGTCCGGCGCGAAACCACTCTCTCGCTGAGCTTCGCCGAAGGCGACAAGCGCGCGTGGCTGTTCCGGCAGGATGTGGTTCGATCTGAAGAGCAAACAGAAGACGGGTTTGAGATCACCGTGCTATGGACCGATAAACAGGCGGCGCAGTTTGCGGGGCTTTGATTGCTAGCTACCGGCGATTTGCCTGTGAAAATCCTCCATATCGAACCAGCCCACTGAAGATTGAACCTTGTGCTCGGGCGTTAGGTCCCATTCTTCCCATCCACGAACCACCACCTGATTACCGGTTTCGGAATGATGCCCTTCCATCGTTTTCACGAAGATCGCGTGTGATCCGGCCCAGCGAAACATATCGCACCGCACTTCGAGGTTGGAAAACTCTGCATGGAAGCCACGCACCATTTCTACGATGGCGTCTCGGCCTTTGTGCGGGTCGCCTCGGTTGATGATGATCTGCCCATCAGGCGCAAAAAAACGTGCGACATCTTCTGCGTCACCGGAGCTCCAGGCGATGGCGTAATCGCGCGCCAGATTGTTCAGGATGTCCCGAATGCTTGCCATGATCGTCCCCCACGGATCCCACATCACCTGGTCGGTGATCCTAGGTCAAAAAGGGAAGGCTTGCCACGAAACCTCGGAATTCGGGGCGAGGAGTCGCCGAATGGGCGGATTATTGCGGGGTGAGCGTGGTAACACCCACCGCAGCGGCCCGGGCGAGATCAATGTCGAGGGACATCGGGATATATTCTCCACGTCGCCACAGCTGCGCCTGATCGTCATAGTAACGAGACAGGAAATGCCCGGACTGGCCGGTTGCGGTGATAAAGACGGAACTGTCGGGATCGGCGAAATCATAGACGCCGCGATAGCCTGCGCCATGCACGTTCAGGAAGGGATCGGGGCCTTCGCCTGAAGTCCGTCCACGCAGCAGCGTGTTGTCGCCTCCGCTAGTCGACTGGCGAATGTTGACGAAGTAGCGCAGGACCGGAACACTCCCGAGGACCGGATGATCATGGGTGGCCTGATGGGCATCGCCCCAGCGCAGGGATTCCAGCGTGGTGCCATAGGTCTCGGCGATCCAGATCAGCGCGTCGTCCAACGCCAGTTCTGCCATGTCCGAGCAGGTTTCGACCGGGGCGCTTTGGCGCACGTCACACCAGACAGACGCGCCATCAATGTCGCGGTAAACCCGTTCGATGAACAGAGGTTCGACATGTTTGAACTCACTGGCGAGCGGGCCGAGTTCATCCCCGATCAGGCGGATCTGCAAAGCGCGTAGCCACGCGGCATAGATCAAAGGCTCCGGCAGATGTTCGTTCATTTCGCCATTCCATTCCGCCAGCAGCGACAGGGCGATCTGGCGCTGACGTTCGGGCGTGCCTTCGGGGGCCGAGGCACCGGTGAACCACAGATCAGCTCCAATCAGCGGTAGAAGCGAGCGCGCGGTGAAGCTGACAGTGTCAAGTTGCGCTTCGATAAAGCTGTCGCGGGTATGGACCTCGCGTGATTGCATCAGCCGTTCCCAGCGGTGAACGCGCTGCGTGTCACCCCACTCGAACGAGACATGGTTGGGAAATGGACGGTCGATAATCTTGTTGTTGGTATTGCCCAGCAGACCACCAGCGGGTGAGGTGAACTCGGGATTTGTGGCGTAGGGCATCCGGCCTTGCCACCGGTTTTCCGCAATCCAGCCGGGAGTTGGAATGCGTCCTTTGCTTTGGTTGAGGCGGTCGCGCTTAGGGATTGCTCCGATCAGTTTCAGGCCAATCGTTTCGGTGTCGACCAGAGACAGGTTCTGCGATGGCGCAATGAATTTCTCTGCGACGTCAATGGCTTCGCGTACGGTATCAGCGTTCATCAGCGCCATTGAGGCGCTCATCGACGTGTCATTCGGGCTGAGTGCGGTCCAGGACAATGATGCGACATGCCCCGGTGGAGTGATCGTTTCCAGATCATAGTGGCTGCCGGGCAGAACCGGGCCATTTTCCGTCCAGCGCAGGATCAGAGTGATGGGGGCTTCGTCCTTGATTTCGATAATCGAAGGACGGCTTTGGAATTCCTTGAACCCGTCGGGGGTCAGGTATTCCTCGGGATTGTCAGGGTTGAGCTGCTCAATATGCAGGTCTTGATCGTCCAGATAAGAGGAGGTCAGGCCCCAGCCCAAACGGTCGCTGCGGCCGCTCATCACGGCGGGGATGCCGGGAATTGTTGCGCCGATCACGCCGCCCTTTGCAAGGTCCAGATGCGCGAGGTACCACACGCCGGGTGCGGTGAACCCCAGATGCGGGTCGTTGGCCAACAGGGTTCCACCACTGGCGGAGCGGGACGGCGCGGCAACCCATGCGTTTGACGCTCCGGCTAAACCACGTTTGGGGAACGGCGACAGCGGCGTATCCGGCATCGGCGTCCCTGCGACATAGCGCGGCAGGCCGGGAAACAACTGGGCATATTCGGGCAGGGCGGCGATACCAGCACCGGGCACATCCGGCAGAATGTCGACCAGCCGCGCCGGATCATCCAGCATCAGCGAGGTGCGGGCGCGCAGAACCTCATCTTTCAGGTGGCCCGACAGCTGCAACCCCATCAGCTTGATCACCGCGAGGCTGTCACCGGGCTGCCAGGGTGAGACCGGGGCGTTGAACAGAAACATCTCGGGCGCGCCGCGGCCCAAAGCCTCTTCGTTGATCTGTGTGAGGCGAGAATTGACACCCGCGGAATAGGCGCGCAGCGCAGCCTTGGTGTAGTCATCCTGCGCCTCGACCGAGCGATGGGCCAAGCCGTAGAGGTCAAGCCGTCGCAGCAGTTTGTCGATGGTAACGGTGCGCGCGCCAAAAACCTCGGACAGGCGGCCCTGTGCGGTGCGGCGCATGACGGTCATCTGCCACAAACGATCCTGCGCGTGTGCATAGCCCAACCCAAAGAACACATCCGGGTCGGTTTCGCCAAGAATATGGGGCACATTCGCCGTGTCGCGAATGATCTCGACCGGGGCAGTGACGCCCTGTACCTCAAGGGTTTGATCGTATTCGGGCAGCGATTGGCTGGCCAGAAAATAGACCAGTCCGATGGCGGCAAGAACCAGCAGGACAAGACCCGTGGTGATGCGTATCAACCAGCGAAAGACAAGAGCCATGGACGTCCCACTTGTATTCGTTCTTCACGTGGCGAGAGGTTACTTCAAGGCCGCCCCGACCGAAAGAGGAACACTGCGGAAACCTGCCTTGAGGTGGCAATGAAAAAGACCCCGCCCCAGATGGGGACGAAGTCTTTCAGAGAGGGGCGTGGTAGTACAAAATCAGGGGATGATGCGGGTGTATTTGATGCCTTCGACGGTCGCGCCGATCTGCAGGCCCGCCTGGCCGAAGATGGCCGCCAAGACCGGGCTGAGCAGGGTGGTCGTATCGGTCGACAACTGGTCACCCTGATCGCTGACCACATAGCCGATATCGGCACCAGCCGTCCAACCGCTGGAACGGCGGAAATCGTTCAGTGCGTCCTCGGTCATGAAGAACAGCACGTGGGCGTATTGCTGGGCGCCGATCTGCAGACCAGCTGTGCCTTTAACGGCCGAGTAATAGTCAACCGTGGCTCCATTGATGCGCAGCGCGCCTTGACCATAGCCGCCGCCGAATACGAACCCGGCCTCTGTGATCAGGGGCATGACCAACATGCCATTGGCTTTTTCAGCGATCTCGACCGTGTTGGGGTAGCGGGCAAACATCTCGGTCAGTGTTGCGTCGACACGGGCGTCGAGGGTGGCTGCGTTCGAGTTACCGACGCCGTTGCCGCAGGCTGCAGTCAGGGTCAGACCTGCCATGCCCAAGGCAAAGCCGCGACGGTTCAGTCGGGGAAGGGTGGAACTGCTCATGGTTTTTTATCTCTGTAACTGTGCCTGATATGTCGGGTGTTCCCGATCTTATGTGCAAGAATACGCCGATTGGCCCTGCATGTCACGACAAAGCTGCCGCGACCCGCGAAACAATCGGCGAAAAATCGCGAGGTGTCGGGGTTTTAGCCTTGAAGAACCCGTGCGACGTGCGGCGCGAAATAGGTCAGGATTCCGTCGCAACCTGCGCGTTTGAACGCCAGCAGACTTTCCAGCATCACCTTGTCGCCGTTGATCCACCCGTTCTGCGCGGCCGCCTGGATCATCGCGTATTCGCCCGAGACCTGATAGGCGTAGGTGGGCGCACCAAACGTGTCTTTCACGCGGCGGCAGATATCCAGATAGGGCATGCCCGGCTTGATCATCACCATATCGGCCCCTTCGGTCAGGTCGCGCTCGATCAAGCGCAGGGCCTCGTTCGAATTTCCAGGGTCCATCTGATAGGTTTTCTTGTCGCCGGTCAGGGCGCCAGAGGCACCAACCGCATCGCGGAACGGGCCGTAAAAGGCGCTGGCATATTTCGCGGCATAGCTTAGGATCATCACGTTGTGATGACCCGCCGCCTCAAGCGCCGAGCGCATCGCGCTGATCCGGCCATCCATCATGTCTGACGGACCAATGATATCGGCCCCGGCCTCGGCCTGCGCGAGGGTCATCTTGACCAGCGCCTCAACGGTCTGGTCATTCACGATCTCGCCATCCACTACATAGCCGTCATGGCCGTTGATATTGTACGGATCCAGCGCAACATCGGTCATGACTGCGATATCCGGCGCCACGGCCTTGATAGCACGTATCGCGCGGTTCGAGAGGTTGTCAGGGCTCCAGGCCTCGGCGCAATCCTCGGTCTTGAGCGACGCATCAGTATAGGGAAAGATGCAGATCGCGGGGATTCCAAGGGCTTGCGCTTCGACCGCTGATTTGGCAATCAAGTCGACCGACCGCCGCAACACGCCGGGCATCGAGGGCACGGGCTCTTCAATACCTTCTCCATCGCGCACGAAAACCGGCCAGATTAGATCGTCGGTGGTCAGCGTATGCTCACGCACCAGCCCGCGGATCGCATCGGACTGACGCGCCCGGCGAAATCGGGTTTGGGGGTAGGGGGCGATGGTCGGTTTCATGGCGCGTCCTCCTTGAACATTGCCGCATTGGGTGGCATGAATCCGCCAAGGGCTCAAGGGCATCAATGGACGCGCCATCGCGACAGACCCCCCCCTGAGGATTGTGAATAAAGGGCTGCGTTTGGACTGGTACGCTAAGATTTTCGAACTCATCGACATGCGCAGCTTTTCGAATCTGTGGTTCTGGATTGTTCTGGCGGTGATCTGGTCTTCGGCCAGTCACTGGTCGATGGGGGTACCCTACGACATGGTAGTCCGCGCCCGCCGGGTCGGCGGCCAGCTTGAGGTCGACCTGCTGGACATCGTGCGCATCAACACCAACCGTATGCTTTATTATGTCGAGGTGTCGGGCATGGTGATGTTGGCAATGGCCTGTTTCGTCTTTACCGCACTGGCGACGCTCGGCTTTTATTATTGGGTCGAGTTTGCACAGGCCGTGTTCCTACTGTTGTTTCCCCTGGTGATCGTGACCTTCATCAACATCTTTCACGCACGCCGTTTGCGGCGGCACGAGCTGACTTTGGAGCGCGTCTCCAAGACGCTGTCACGATGCCGCCTGTATACGCAGATCATCGGCATGATCTCGATACTGGTCACTTCGATGTGGGGCATGTATCAGAACCTTTCAATCGGCGTTCTGGGATAGCGAAATCTGAAAGGGTCAGGGATGAAGGCTCCGAACCACGTGACAGTCGGCGGCGCCCCCGAAGGGTATGATGCACAGCTTGTCCTGAACGAGATCGCGCGTTCTGGTGGGCCGGTTTGCCATGTGGCACGAGATGACAAGCGGCTTGAGGGGATGCGTGCAGCACTTGCGTTCTTTGCCCCTGATGTGCCGGTTTTCGTTTTCCCCGGTTGGGATTGTCTGCCCTATGACCGGGTCTCGCCCAACGCGGATATCGCCGCAGCGCGGGTGGCGACGCTAGCAGCGCTGGTCCACCAGATGCCCGAGCGTTTCGTGCTGCTGACCACACTGAATGCCGCGACCCAACGCGTGCCTGCGCGCGAGGTTCTGCGCGAGGCTGCCTTTACCGCTCGCGTCACCCAACGCGTGGACGAAGACGCCCTGCGCAAGTTCCTGGTGCGGATGGGGTTCACCCAAAGCCCGACCGTGATGGAGCCCGGAGACTACGCGATCCGGGGCGGGATCATCGACATCTTCCCTCCGGGCGAATCCGGCCCCGTCCGACTGGACCTGTTCGGAGACGTTCTGGACGGCGCGCGCCGCTTTGACCCGGTCTCGCAACGCACCACCGAAAAGCTGGAAGTGGTCGAGCTCGCCCCCGTTTCCGAGGTCATTCTGGACGAGGCCGCCATCACCCGATTCCGTCAGAACTATCGCATCGAATTCGGCGCGGCGGGCACGGATGATCCGCTCTACGAGGCCGTCAGTGCGGGCCGAAAACATCAGGGCATCGAACACTGGCTGCCTTTTTTCCACGAAAATCTGGAAACCCTGTTCGACTATCTGCCGGAGGCGACGATTTCTCTGGATGATCAGGTCTCACCCGCGCGTCTGGCGCGGTGGGACACGATTGCCGACCAGTATGAGACACGGCGGTTGGCGCTGGAAAACCGCTCGCGCATGGACACGGTCTACAAGCCGACACCGCCCGGTTTGCTCTATCTCGATGACGCGGCGTGGGATCAGGCCGTGGGCGATCGGCGCGTGCTGCAATTCAGCCCTTTGCCACAGGCCAGCGGACCCGGCGTGATCGACGCGGGGGGGCGGATCGGGCGGAACTTTGCGCCTGAGCGTCAGCAGGAAAGCATCAGCCTGTTTGGCGCTTTAGCAGACCACATCAAGGGCAAGCTGGACAAGGGGCCGGTACTGATCGCGTCCTATTCCGAAGGCGCGCGCGAACGTTTGACCGGTTTGATCGAAGACGAAGGTCTGGCCGAGGCGATCCCGGTCACAGACGGCACGCGTATCGGCAAAAGGGGCCTCCATCTGGCGGTCTGGGCCTTGGAACATGGGTTTGAGACGGCGGATCTGACCGTGATCGCTGAACAGGACGTGCTGGGCGACCGCCTGATCCGCCAGCCCAAGAAACGCCGTAAGGCCGAGAACTTCCTGACCGAAACCCAATCCCTCAGCCCCGGCGATCTGGTGGTGCATGTGGACCACGGCATCGGCCGCTACATGGGGATGGAGGTCGTTACCGCCGCAGGCGCGGCGCATGAGTGCCTGCTGTTGGAATATGCCGAAGCGGCCAAGCTGTACCTGCCGGTCGAGAATATCGAGCTGCTGTCGAAATACGGCCATGACGAAGGGCTGCTGGACCGTCTGGGCGGCGGCGCGTGGCAGGCGAAAAAGGCCAAACTGAAAGAGCGCATCCGCGAGATGGCGGATAAGCTGATCCGAATCGCGGCCGAACGCGCCCTGCGCAAAGCGCCCGTTATGGACCCACCGCCCCACGCATGGGAGGAGTTCAGCGCGCGCTTCCCCTATCAGGAAACGGACGATCAGTTGCGGGCGATCTCGGAAGTCATGGAGGACATGCATTCCGGCGCGCCAATGGATCGTCTGATCTGTGGGGATGTCGGCTTTGGCAAGACCGAGGTCGCCATGCGCGCGGCCTTTGTCGCCGCCATGTCAGGCGTGCAGGTGGCCGTCGTTGCGCCGACCACTCTGCTCGCTCGTCAACACGCAGCCTCGTTCAAGGAACGCTTCCGAGGCTTCCCTCTTGAGGTCCGGCAGCTATCGCGTTTTGTTTCGGCGAAAGAGGCGCAACAGACTCGAGACGGGCTGGCGCGCGGGACAGTCGATATTGTGATCGGCACCCATGCTCTGCTGGCGAAAGGCGTGCGATTCAACAACCTCGGCCTGCTGATCATCGACGAGGAACAGCATTTCGGCGTTGGCCACAAAGAGCGCCTGAAACAACTGCGCTCTGACATCCACGTCCTGACCCTGACCGCCACTCCGATCCCTCGGACGCTGCAACTGTCACTCACCGGAGTGCGCGACCTGTCAATCATCGGCACGCCCCCCATCGACCGTCTGGCCATCCGCACCTATGTCAGCGAGTTCGACGCGGTGACGATCCGCGAGGCTTTGCTGCGCGAACACTATCGCGGCGGGCAGAGCTTCTATGTGGTACCACGCATCTCGGACCTGCCCGAGATCGAAGAAATCCTGAAAGAACAACTGCCAGAGCTGACTTACGTCGTTGCCCACGGTCAGATGGCAGCGGGTGAACTCGATGACCGTATGAATGCGTTCTACGACGGAAAATATGACGTGCTTCTTGCAACGACGATTGTGGAAAGCGGTTTGGATATTCCTACGGCCAACACAATGGTCGTACACCGGGCCGATATGTTCGGCCTCGCGCAGCTCTATCAGATCCGAGGCCGGGTCGGGCGGTCAAAAACCCGCGCCTATGCCTACCTCACAACCAAGCCGCGCCAGAAACTGACCGCCACCGCCGAAAAGCGCCTGCGTGTTTTGGGGTCGCTTGATACGCTGGGGGCCGGGTTCACGCTGGCCAGCCAAGACCTCGACATTCGTGGGGCTGGCAATCTGTTGGGCGAAGAGCAATCCGGCCAGATGCGCGATGTGGGGTATGAGCTTTACCAGTCGATGCTGGAAGAGGCGATTGCCAAGATCAAAGCCGGTGAGATGGAGGGGCTCTCGGACGCCGATGACCAATGGGCGCCTCAGATCAATCTGGGTGTTCCGGTCCTGATTCCCGAAGATTACGTTCCCGACCTGGATGTGCGTTTGGGCCTCTACCGCCGCCTGTCGTCGCTCTCGACCAAGGTGGAACTCGAAGGGTTCGCCGCCGAACTGATTGACCGGTTCGGCGCCTTGCCGAAAGAGGTGAATACCCTGATGCTGGTCGTCCGCATCAAGGCCATGTGCAAGCGCGCGGGTATTGCAAAACTGGATGGCGGGCCGAAAGGCGCGACGATTCAGTTTCACAATGACAAATTCGCTTCGCCCCAAGGGCTGGTCGAATTCATCCAGAACCAGCGCGGCATGGCGAAGGTCAAAGACAACAAAATCGTTGTGCGGCGCGACTGGAAGAAAGATAGCGACAAGATCAAAGGCGCGTTTGCGATTGCCCGCGACCTCGCTGAAAAAGTAGTGGCCGAAAGAAAAAAGGCCAAGACAGGCGGATAGCGGGGAAGGGGGCGCTGCCCCCGCCGCGGTGAGCCGCGACTCCCCCGAGGTATTTCCGGCTAGATGAAGCAGGCGATCCGGACTTCATCTGGCTAAAAATACCTTCGACGGAGGCATCGCGCGCAGCGCGATTCAGCCCTGCATGGCGGACTGGGCGCAGAAACAGGATGCAGCCACTGCGCGGTCGGCCCTTGCCAGGGCCAAGTCCAGCCTCTGTTTGATCTGAGGTAGCTCAATCGTATCACCGCGGGCTTTCAGGCAATCGTGCAGGCCCTTCAAACTCCAGATATTGTCCGGATGGATCGAAGCGCGGCTGAGGGTTCCGCCAAGGCCCAGATCTTCTCGGTATACGGTTTCCGCCTCGGTCAAATAGCCTTGTTCGAAGAGCAGCGCGCCCAACGCATGGCGGGTGGGCTGCATCCATCCCCAAGGCTCGTCGTAGGGCAAGGTGTCATCCAGTTCGACAGATCGGCGCAGGTGGGCGAATGCCAGATTATAGTTCGCCTTTCGGTATTCGATCTCACCGCGCAGCATTTCGGTCGCGATCTCCAGCAGGTCGATGACGCGGTTGTTGTGCAATCGCCGAACCTCGGGCACACGGGCTTTGGCTTTGAGGAACAGCTTCTCCTCGGCTTCGGCGTTGGGCACATCGCCGGTCGCGGCATGAGCAAGCGCGCGGGCGTAGTGAGTTGTTGCCGTCAGCGTGCGGTACAGGTCAGGGTCGTCGGGTAGCGCCAGCGCTTTTGCCTCCTCCCATCGCCCAAAGCGGATCAGGATGTGAGGCTCCATCGACATATAGCTTTCGAAGAAATCCGCCATGGGCGGGCTCTCGATGCGCAACATCTCTTCGGGGGTCGTGTCCCAAATACCTTGGTTGGCCCGCAGGGCCGGTTCGATCTGGCCCAGAAACATCGCGCCATAGATGGTGAAATGATAGTTGTGCTGGCGGTAGCCTGTGTAGATGTTGAACGCCCCTTCACGCTCATAATATTTCAGGTCAGCTTCCGAGGCTTTCTGGTTCCAATGCACCACGTTCTGATAGTGGCCGCAGAGGATATCTATATGCGTCGGCATATGAACAAGGTGGCCTGCATCCGGGACCAGAGTGCGCAGGATATCGCCCGCTTTGAGAGCTTTTTCGGGTGTTGGGGACATCTCCATCAGGTGGACATAGAGGTGCAGAAGGCCGGGATGAGACATGGCGTCGGGGTCGTTCTGCATGGCCCATTCCAGCGCCTCTTGCGCCTCAAGCGTGGCGGCCCCTTCGGCGGGCTGCCCAGTCGACAGGTCCCACATTTTCCACGGCGTCAGATTAAGCAGCGCTTCGACATAGATTGTGCGCAGGTCCAGATGGTCGGGCTGAGCCGTGAAGGCCGCGCGCATCGCGTCGGCGAAATCATAGTCCCAATCATGCATGCCCTCGGTCGTGTCGCGCTGCGGATACCGGGACGGAAGGGCGTGGATCAGAGCCTTTTCCACCTCGGTACAGCCATCGGTTAGGCTCAGTGCCTCTTGCGTGGCGTCAAAGGCCTTTGTTAGGGCTTTCTGCCGTCCTCGGTCGTCTTGCAAATCCCACGGCAGGTTGTAGTTCGGGCCAGCCGCGTAAGCGACGCCCCAATGCGCCATGGCGCAGTTCGGGTCATGTTCGACTGCTTTCTCAAAGCAGGCGACGGCCTCATCATGGTTGTAGCCATAGGTCCAGACCAGCCCTCGGTCGAACCAGAGTTGGGCGTCGGCGGATGCTGTTGAAACAAGGCAGGAATAGGTGCCCAGATCGTAATATTCACTCATAACTGACCCTCCGCCATGTTGGTCGGGACAGCGTAGCGCGTTTGATCCGGGCTGAAAATCCTCAGGCGAGCAGTCTGTTTTCGATGCGGCCCATGTGGATCATCAGGCCAAAGGCCAGGATACACATGGTTAGAATGCCCGTGGTCAATGGCAGGATCGAGCCGTTAAATAGCAGCCCGACCGGTGCAGCAATGGCCGCGGCTAGCACTGTCGAGACCGAGCCGATGACAGAGGCGGCCATTCCGGCGATATGCCCCATCGGCTCCATCGCGATGGCGTTCAGGTTGCCCATGGTGACACCGGCCATGAAGAATACGGTGGTTTGCCAAGCCACGAACAGGCCAAACGACGCGTCGGGCGACAGCGGGAAGGAATTGGCCACGATCACCAGCGCCGTGATGCCAATCTGCGCCCCGAGCGCCCATGTTACCATGCGTCGCATGCCAACGCGCACCACGAGGGCTGCATTCAACACACTGGCCGATCCGGACATCAGTGCGACGAACCCGAACCAGAACGGAAAGCTCTCGGCCCGGTCGTGGATGACGTCGTATACGGGCTGAACCATGGTCAGCATGGTGAACAAAATCCCCATGCACAGGGTTTGCACCATGATCGACAGGCGCACAGTCGGGTGGGCGAACATCTCTTTCGTTGCGGCGACCATCAGTGGAAGGCGGAAGGGGCGACGGTTCTCGACTGCCAGCGACTCGGGCAAGCGGGTTCCCATCCAGACGCAGACGATCACGGCGAACAGAATGAAGGACATAAAGATACCGCGCCAGCCGAACAGGGCGATCACTCCGGCCCCCAACATGGGCGCCACGGCAGGTACAAGCGTGAACAGCAGCATCGCTATCGAGATGATGCGCGCCATGATCCGGCCCGAATACAAATCGCGGATGACCGCCATAGCCACAACACGTGGACCCGCAGCACCAAGCCCCTGCGCGACTCGGGCGGCCAGAACCAGCTCAAGCGAGGAACTGGCCCAGGCCACGGCCGAGGCCGCAATATAGAGAGCGATGCCGCCATAGATGACCGGTTTGCGGCCAAACGCATCCGACAAGGGGCCGGTGAAAAACGTACCAATCCCCATACCAAGTACGAAAGACGTCAGGATCAGCTGCGCGCGATTGACATCATCCGGGCTGAGCTGCGCGCCGATCTCGGGTAGGGCGGGCAGCATCGAGTCGATCGAAAAGGCGATGGTCGAGAACATCATTGCGATCAGCGCAATGAACTCTCCACGAGACATGCGGTTGGTCATGGGGACTCCTTACCTGATCGCGCTATCACGACGGATCAGGTTGCGCCAGACCGGAATTTTGCACAGACCTCTGTGCTTCTATGCAGAGGAGGCCTCAAGTTGAGACATGATTTCTCCGATCACTTTCTCCCACATTTCAGGGGGTTGCGCGCCCGGAACGGCATGTTGGTTGGCAACAATGAAGGTTGGGACCGAGCTGACGCCCATCTCGCGTGAGTGGGTGTCGCGGTTGCGGATATCCTCTCGGTCGGCGTCAGATTTCAGCAGTTTCATCACCACCGCCGCGTCCATGCCTGCGCTATCGGCGATATCGGACAGGACCTCAGGGTCGCCGATATCGCGGGCCTGAACGAAGTAAGCGTCGAACAGAGCATCGACGACGGCATTTTGCTTGCCCTCGATCCCGGCCCAGTGGATCAGGCGATGTGCGTTCAGCGTGTTCGGCGTGCGCTTCATCCCCTCAAAGTCGATCTTGAGGCCCGCATTCTCTGCATGTTCGACCACGGGCGCATAGGCGCGCACCGCACCGTCCTTGCCGCCGAATTTCCGTTCCAGATATTCGCGCCGATCCATGCCGGCATCGGGCATGTCGGGGTTCAGCTGGAATGGGTGCCACTCGATCACAAACGGATGCTCCGGAACCTTTGCCAAGGCTTTGTCCAGATGGGTTTTGCCGATGTAGCACCATGGGCAGATCGGATCGGACAGGATATCAAGCTTGACGGTCTGGGTGTCTGTTTGGCTCATGGGGTGGACGCCTTGAAATAGGCCGGCAACGCGCGGCGCAGGAGTTTGCCGTTGCCGCCGGTTGGCAACTCGGGAAGGTGAACGAAGGCGCGCGGCTGTTTGTAACGCGCCAGATTGGCTTGGACATAGGCGTGCAGAGCGTCTTCGTCCAGTCTATCGGGGCCGGAGTAGAAGGCCGCTATCACAAATGTGTCCTGTTTAACCTCGACGGCTGCGGCTCCGACCTGAGTGATGCCGGGATAGCGGGATAGGACGGATTCGACCTCAACCGGCGAGACGCGGTAGCCGCCTGCGTTCATCATGTCATCGTCGCGCCCCAGATAGGTGATCTGCCCATCGACGGCCATGGCGCCCTGATCGCCGGTCAGGAACCAGTCGCCTTGCAGTCGGGCGGCGGCCTCGTCGGCGGCGTTCAGATAGGTCAGCATCAGGCCGGGGTCAGAGCGGTGAATGGCGATGGTCCCCTCGGTCCCTTGCGGCACAGGCCCCTCCGGCCCGAGGATCGCGACACGGCGGCCCGGTTGCGGCTGTCCAAGGGAATCTCCACGCGCAGGATGGGTTGGGCTGGACGAGATGAAGGTCGAACATTCAGACATGCCGAACGCTTCGTAAAGCTCCGTTCCTGTGGCCGTTTCCCATTGGGCATGCAGCGACCGAGACAACTTTTCCCCGGCGCATAGGCCGTGGCGCAGATCGGGGAGTTCGATCCGATCCGTACCGGACAGCATCTTGCGGAAAACACCCGGTGCTGCGGCAAAGATTGTCGCGCGGTTCTGGCGCAGCATTTGCGGCAGCTGAGACATATCTGTGCCGGGTTCAGGGATCAGGGCCGAAGCTCCGATCGTCCACGGATCCATAAGCCCGGTGCCCAGCGTATACGTCCAATTGAACGCACCCGCGTGGCAAAGGCGGTCCTGCTCGGTCAGGCCGTACCAGCCGTCGACCATCATCTGACGCGCCCAGATCGCACGGTGAGCATGGGCGACAGCGCGGGGCTTGCCCGAGGTGCCCGAGGTATAGACCACATAGGCCAGACGTTCGGGGTCGCCCATGTCGAACGATGCGGGCGGTAAGTCATGCATGGCGATCAGGTCGTCCAGATGGATCTGATTGTGGTGTTCGGCACAAGCCACAGAGGGGTCGCGCAAGATGGCGGCGGGCGAAAGCTCCGCGATGATCCGCGAGGTTTCCGGCTCGGTCAGTTGCGATGAGGTCGGAACAGGAACGATACCGACGGCGATAGCTCCAAGGTAGGCGATGGGAAACTCAACGGTGTTTCCAAGACGCATCAACACGATGTCCCCGGGGTGAAGTCCGGCCTGCAACAGGCCCTGACCCGTTCCCAGAACGGCGGCTTTCAATGCGCGATAGCTCCAGTCTTCGGATCCGTTTTGGCGCAACACGGACAGAGCGGTTTTATCGGCCAACTCATCCGCCTTGCCCAGCACATGAGCGGCCAGATTGAACGGGGTCGGGCAGGGCGTCGGTGGCCCCTGATCGAAGGTTGAAAGCATGGCAACTGGCTAACCCGGCCCATGGCGCGTTGCAAGCGCGGCTTGTGCACCCTATAGACGAAGGCATGAGTACCCAAGATCCCAAATCCCTGATCCGCATTGCCCGCGATGCAGGCGAACACACGGAACCCGAGCCTTTGGACCTGGGCGCCCGCGTGCGCGAATTGCGCAAGGCGCGCAACTGGACGCTGGAGCAGGCGGCCTCGCAGGCCGGTCTGGCGCGTTCTACGCTCAGCAAGATCGAAAATGGCCAGATGTCGCCCACGTACGATGCGCTGAAAAAGCTGGCCATCGGGTTGGAGATCTCGGTGCCTCAGCTCTTCACCCCGCCGCAGCGTGAGCAGGTGATTGGCCGTATGGCCGTGACCCGGTCTGGCGAAGGGGCTGCACATGCCACCGCCACATATGAACATGAGTTGCTGGCCGAAACCCTGACCAAAAAGCAGATGCTACCCTATCGCGCCCGCGTCCGCGCCCGTTCGATGGATGAGTTCGAAGGTTGGGTGCGTCACGACGGGGAGGAGTTTATGTACGTCCTGACCGGCGTCGTGCGGTTGTACACCGAGTTCTACGAACCAGTGGAGATGCGCCGGGGCGACAGCGCCTATTACGACGGCAGCATGGGGCATAATGTGATTTCGGTCAGCGATGAGGATGCGACCATCCTCTGGGTGACATCACTCGCCTAAAACGTTTCGGGTTTTACCTGAAGTATCATGTGGCGCGAATGTGCCCCCGAACGCTGAAAGCGTGGCAGGGTATTTGTGTCGCAGGTTTAATCCGAAGCGATACAGGATCAGTTCAATTCGCGGTTCAGCGATTCCGTGAACAGGAAATCCTCGACCTCTTCGTGGGCTTCATTGACGGTCAGGTGATGGCGTTCGGCCAGATAGGCCTCGAACTGTTTGCGATCCTTGCCGACACGCGGCATATCCTGGTCCCTCAGGTTGGGAAAACGGCGTTTCGCGCGGGCGTAGCACGCGTTCCAGTCTTGTGTCAGATCGGTCCAGTTCAGCATCTGCGAGCTTTCCTTCTTCGGGTTTCAGGACGGCTCTCCCCTATGAACAGCGTACGGACGAGTTGACGCAGCGGAAGACATGACAAGATGTCGCACCCCTGGCCTGATCAGAATTATGCCGATCAGAGTCAGGTTTACGCGGCGGGTTTGGCGCAAAATCCGGTGAAATGCCCATATATAGGGGCGCTTTGCGCTATGAGCTCATGATTTTGTTCATCGCGGAATGTGCCAGTTTTTGCCGATCTCCACGTGCATAAGGTGTCAGGTCCGGTGCGTTACACCCTATGCGCGTGGTTCTAATCGGCGTACCACCAGACCTCGGGCATGTATTGCGGGCCATCGCCGTAGATCGGCAGGGCCTCGGGGTATTTCAGCGTATTGACATGGGCAATGCGGCCGACGTCAAAGCTCCAGATCGGGATCACGTATCGGCCCGCTGTCAGGACCCGGTCGAGGGCGCGGGTGGCTGCCACAAAATCCTCGCGGCTTTCCGAAGCCAGCATAGCGTCGATCAGGCCGTCCACTGCCGGTGAGGCGACGCCCATCAGGTTGCGTGTGCCCTGCGCATCGGCGGATTCGCTGCCCCAATAGAGGCGCTGTTCATTGCCCGGTGACAGGGACAGGGCACGGCGGAACGGGGTCATATCGAAATCCAGCTCGGACACCCGCCCGGTATATTGCGCATTGTCGACACGTTCGGTCGTGACCTGAATGCCCAGACGTTCCAACGCACGGGTGTAGATCTCGACCGCTGTCTGCATCTCACCATCGCCCTGTTGCAACAGAACGGTGATCTGGAACGGTTCACCCGCCGCATTGCGCAGCACGCCTTCCTGAATGGTCCAACCGGCCTCGGCCAGCAGTTTTGCCGCTTGCCGTAGGTTCGCGCGGTTTCGGGCTGAACCGTCGCCCTCGGGTGGGGCGTAGCCTTCAAGCGTTCCGGGGATCAGGTCTGCGCTATAGGGCGCCAACAGGTCCGCAACGCGCCCCGTCGCGGGTCCCGGTTGCATCGCCAGATCAGAGCCGGAGAAATAGGATGAGATCCGCGACTGCGCGCCGCCGGTGATCGTGTCATTGATGAATTCGAAGTTGAACGCCAGCATCAGGGCTTCACGCACGCGCCAGTCATCGAACGGAGTTTTGCGGGTATTCATCACCAGCCCGGTCATGCCCGAGGGTTTGCCATGCGGAATCTCGGTCTTGATCACATCGCCGCGCTGAACAGCGGGGAAACTGTACTGCGTGTCCCATTTGTCGGCGTTGAACTCGCGCATGGCCGAAAGCTCTCCGGCTTTGAAGGCTTCGAACAGAACGGTGGCATCGCCGTAGAATTCGATCCGGATGTCATCGAAATTCATCGTGCCACGGCGAAACGGAACATCAGCGCCCCAATAGTCCGGATTTCGACGCAGGTTCACGTAGCGACCGGCCTCGTAATCTTCGACCACATAGGGTCCGCTTCCGACAGGAACGTCGTGCAGCTGCGCTTCGGCAAAATCCTTCCCGCCCCATTGGGCTTTCTGAAGGATCGGACGCAGGCCTACGATCAATGCAAGTTCGCGGTCAGCTTCGTTAAAGCTGATCCGGACCGAACGCGGACCGGTCTGTTCGATACTGTCGATCTTGGACCAGAGACCGCGATAGCGCAGATGCCCTTCGGTCCCGAGGGTTTGAAAAGACCAGATCACGTCGTCAACTGTGACCGGGGTGCCGTCGGAGAATCGAGCCTCGTCCCGGAGGGTAAATTCCACCCATGACCGGTCTGGCGCAGTCTCAACCGATTCGGCTAACAGCCCGTAAAGAGTGAAAGGTTCGTCCCAGGAGCGGCCCATCAGGCTCTCGTGGGTCCAAAATCTTAACTGCCACGGAGTGGTGCCTTTTTGCACAAACGGGTTCAAGCTGTTAAAGCCGCCGGTGTTTCCGAAAACGACTTTGCCACCTTTGGGCGCCTCCGGGTTCGCATAGGGTAGAGACACAAAATCCGGTGGTAAGGCCGGGTCGCCATACATAGCTATGCCATGAGTCGATTCTGCTTGTGCCAAAGAGGACGCAAAAAGCAGGGCGATTCCCGCTGCCAAACCACGAAGCGGGTGTGAAAAATACGGGCTCATTTTGGAAACAATCCTGCTCTGGCCTTATTTTGTTGGGATTCATCGTAGCGATGATTTTTCTTGTTTTCAAACTTTTAGCTTGGACGAAAGCACAGAATTGCTTATAAAGGTCTCACTGCTCGATAGGTTTCTTGCCTGTATGAAACCTGCCTCAATAACTTAACGCCCGCTTCGTGCGGGCGTTTTTTTTGGCAGATTTGCAGCTACTCATTCTGCAGTTCCCCGTTTTCTTTGCAGGTGCAGCATGGCACTCTGCGTGGCAGGTGAACTCAGAGGGAATGCAGTCATGAGCCTTTCGGGAAAAACGGCAATCATCACAGGATCAAATTCGGGCATCGGTCTAGGCATCGCGCGCGAGCTGGCAAAGGCCGGAGCTGATGTGGTTCTGAACTCGTTCACAGATCGCGATGAAGATCACGCGTTGGCGGAAGAGATTTCGAAAGAGACCGGTACACGCGCGCGCTACATTCAGGCTGATATGTCCAAGGGCGACGAATGTCGCGCCCTGATCGAAAAGGCTGGCACCTGCGATATTCTGGTGAACAATGCGGGTATTCAACATGTGTCGCCAATTGACCAGTTCCCGATCGACAAATGGGACGCGATCATTGCGATCAATATGAACTCGGCCTTCCATACAACCGCAGCCGCCTTGCCGTTGATGCGCGCGAGTGGGTGGGGGCGCGTCGTGAACATCGCCTCAGCCCATGGTTTGACGGCCTCTCCGTTTAAAGCGGCCTATGTGGCGGCCAAGCATGGTGTTGTTGGCATGACCAAGGCCGTCGCATTGGAAACCGCACAAGAGCCGATCACCTGCAATGCAGTTTGTCCGGGCTATGTGCTAACCCCTCTGGTCGAAGCGCAGATTCCTGACACGATGAAGGAATACAGCATGAGCCGTGAGGACGTGATCAAGAACGTCATGCTGGAGCGGCAACCGTCCAAGGAGTTCGCCACGGTCGAGCAATTGGGCGGAACGGTTCAGTTCCTCTGTTCGGATGCCGCGGCTCAGATCACCGGCACGACGATCTCGGTCGATGGCGGCTGGACGGCTTTGTGAGCTTGCATGGGGGCTCTGCCCCCATACCCTCGGGTTATTTTTTGGCTAGATGAAGAGGCGGAACCATGAAGCGGATCAATCTGGCTTTGCAGGGTGGTGGAGCGCATGGAGCGTTCACTTGGGGTGTCCTCGACCGGCTTCTGGATGAAGAGGATATAGAGGTTGCGGCGATCACCGGAACCTCGGCCGGGGCTTTGAACGGGGCTGCGTTCAAGTCCGGTATGGTTGCAAACGGGCGTGAGGGCGCGCGGGCCCGGCTGGACGGATTGTGGAAACGCATGGGGGCTCTTGGCGATATGCGAATTGCCAACTGGTTCAGGGGGCTGGAGCCGGCGAGCATCGCGCAGGCGATGGAGTATTCGCTGCCTTACTCTATTGGAGATGCGTGGTCCCGGATGGTGTCGCCCTATGCCTATGGTCCGTTCTATTCGAACCCGCTGGAATCCGTGGTGGATCGGTTCAACTTTGATGAGGTATGTGCCGATCAGGGGCCACGTCTGTTTGTGTGCGCCACTTGCGTGCGCAGCGGCAAGATCCGTGTGTTTACGGGCGATGAGATCTCGACAAATGCGATTTTGGCTTCGGCCTGTTTGCCCACGCTGTTCAAAGCGGTTGAGATCTACGACCCCGAAACCGACAGGACGGAGGCCTATTGGGATGGTGGCTATACCGGCAACCCGGCGCTGTACCCGTTGTTCGAGGACGACCTGCCGGATGACGTCGTGATCGTGAATATCAACCCTCTGGAACGGGACGAGTTGCCGGTTACGCCGCAGCAAATCCAGAACCGGATTAATGAGATCAGCTTTAACTCGTCCCTGTTCCGCGAGCTGAGGGCGATCAATTTCGTTCAGCGATTGCTGGAAGAGGGTAAGCTGAAAGCCGGTGAGATGAGCCGTGTGCTGGTTCACATGATTGCGGATAATGAGCTGATGAACAGCTTGTCTGTGGCGACAAAAACGGTGCCCAATCCGGTGATCCTGCATAAATTGAAGCACGCGGGTCGCGACGCGGCAGATGGGTTTCTGGCGCGTCACAAAGATGATCTTGGACAGCACAGTACCGTCGATCTGCCCGCGATGTTCGGCTGATTACTCGGGCGGCTGCGTCGGGTCTTTTTCGTTGGGATAGACTAGACCGGCCGAGATTACGAGCTTTGCGGCCTCTTCAATCGACATGTCCAGCAGGATCACATCTTCTTCCGGGAAAAATAACAGAAAGCCGGAGGTTGGGTTGGGCGTTGTCGGGATGAAGATGCTCAGGAGGTTGCCGCCGGTTTCGGCGCGATTGCTAACCTCACCCCTTGCCGTGGTCGAAACGAACCCGATGGCCCAGATGCCACGGCGTGGATATTGCACCAAGCAGGCTTTCTCGAAAGAACGTTCGGTCTGCGCGAACACCGTCTCCGAGATCTGTTTGATCCCGGAATAGATCGAGCGGACGATCGGCATCCGATCGACGAGGCTCTCGGTGAACGAAATGAAAGACCGGCCCAGAATGCCTTTGGCAATCCAGCCGACTAGAACGGTGAACACCAGGAAGATGATGACGCCGACGCCTCGCAGGTTGATGCCCACATATTCCTCGGGGCGGAACTGCTGCGGCACCAGCGGCAGAACGGCGCTGTCGATCCAGCCCACGACGGACCAGATCAACCAGATTGTCAGCCAAACGGGCGCAATGACAACAATACCCGTCAGAAAAGACCCGCGCAGGCGCGAGAACAGGCCGGGGCGGCGATGTGGTTCTTCGTCAAACGGTGTGTTCATTACAGGTCCGAGTGGTTTGCAAAACTACCTAAGCAGTCCGATGCGCCGGTGCAATAGGGCAGGTTTACGCGCCGTTTACCAGTGCCTTAGCAATATTCGCCGCCAATCGTGCGTTGTTGCGGACCAAGGCGATGTTCGCGGTGAGTGAACGGCCCTTGGTCTTTTCAAAGATCCGCTGCAGCAGATAGGGCGTGACGGCCTTGCCGGTGATCCGGTGAGCATCTGCATCCGCCTGGGCTGCGGCGATGATCGGGGCCAGTTCCTCGGCCGGGATCTGGTCTGCGGCTGGGATCGGGTTCGCGACCAGCTGACCGCCCGGTAGGCCCAGCGCGCGGCGCGTCGCATGAGCTTTTGCGATGGCCTCGGCACTGTCCATGCGCAGCGGTGCGGCATATGGGGATTGCGCGGACCAGAAGGCGGGAAAGGCGTCCTGACCATAGGCGATGACCGGAACGCCCAGCGTTTCCAGTACTTCCAGCGTTTTTGCCAGATCGAGGATCGCTTTGGCACCCGCTGCCACGACCGTCACCGGGGTTTGACCCAGTTCATGCAGGTCAGCGGAGATGTCAAAAGTGGTCTCGGCCCCCTGATGGACGCCTCCGATCCCGCCGGTGGCAAACACTTCGATTCCCGCATATTGCGCGGCGATCATGGTTGCGGCCACGGTTGTGGCTCCGGTCCCGCCGGTTGAGATACAGGCCGCCATGTCCGCGCGAGAGATTTTCGCGACGCCCTGCGCTTGGCCCAAGGCCTGCAGCTGGTCGGGTTCAAGGCCCACATGCAGCACGCCTTCGATTACGGCCATGGTGGCTGGCACAGCTCCGGCATTGCGGATGTCCTGTTCCACCTTCGCGGCGACCTCAACGTTCTGAGGGTAGGGCATGCCGTGGGTGATGATGGTGCTTTCCAGCGCCACGATGGGGTGACCTGCGTCTTTTGCGGCGCGGACCTCGGCAGAGTAGTGGATAGGGATCACAGCGGAGTCTCTCCTGAAACGTAGGTTGCAGCGGCGCGGAGCGCGCGGGTCAAAGCCGTTTGCGCGTCGGCGCCGTCTGATTCTGAAGCGATATGGGCGGCCATGAACGTGTCGCCCGCGCCGGTCACGCGGGTCACAAGCACAGACGGAGGTGTCTGGGTCAGAACGCCCGAGGCTGAGCCCACGGTGGCTGAATTGCCGCCATCGGTGACCAGAACGCGCAGCGCGCCCCGGTCCAGCAGGCCTTTGGCGGCGGATTCGGAGTCGGTGAACTCGCGCTGGCACAGCAGGCCAGCCTCTTCGAGGTTCACATAGAGCGTCGCGCGGGCGTGTTTGAGGAAAGGAAGCAGACGTTCGGCCTTGCCGGGTGAGGCGGGTGCAACCCGTAGGTCCGCCTTGGCGAAGGCGGGGCTTTGGGCGATTTCTTCCAACAGGTCCAGCGTCAGATTGCCATCCAGCGCAATGGGTCCTTCAAACGGCGTGTTCTCATAGCCCAGCGGCCCGTGCATCAACGGGCGCAAGATCTTCGCGCCCGAAGCCTCAAGCGAGTGGGCGTCAGCGATGGCCGCGATCAGGCCGTTGGCCCCTTCGACCGCCATGTAGCGATCGGTCGGCAGGTCTTGTGAGCGGTAGATATGGTCGGTGACCATGCCCAGCCGGGCACAAGCGTGGACAAGCTCATCGCCTTCCGGGTCGCGGCCAATGGCTGTCAGCAAGGTTGGGGTCATGCCAAACCGCACCAGCGTCATGGCGATGTTCATGGCGACGCCGCCGGGCAGGCGCGTGATCCGCCCCGGCACGTCCGATCCTTGCCGCATGGCACTGGCCGAGCGTCCGATCACGTCCCACAGGACCGAGCCGATGCACAGGATTTCGCTGTTCTGAGTCATGGTGCTGTCATGCCGCAGCGCTGAGGGCCGTGCAAGCCTGAACGTCAGCGGTAACAGAGATAAGGCCTCTGTGATCACGCCCGCGGTCGTTTCGACTTGCGATCCGACGCGTTCGGCGGGACACTCGACCTGTATGATTGATGATTTTATTGATGAGCGTCGCAGATGAGCGGTATTTTCCGTTTCCTCCTGATATTGCCTGTCTTTCTGCTCCTTTCGACATGGTCCGCGAAGGCGCAGACCGCTCCGACGATTGTCGAGTTCTGGACGAAGGCAGACACTCTGTTTCTTGAGATCACGCTGAATGCCGAGATGTTCTTGGCCGGGATCGACCCTGAAGCCCGACCTGATTTCGCCGATGACGCGCGGTACCGAGAGTTGCGTCGGCGGGTCTCCTCAGAGCTGGAGCCTGAGGTTCGGTCGTTTGTCCAAGACTGGGCCGAGACGCTGAGGGTCGAACTCGCAGGCCCGGCGCGCCTGTCCTATGAGGGCGTGCGCATTCCTATTGTCGGTGATCCTGATGCTCCGCGTTTGTCAAAGCTGCTGCTGACCGCACCGCTGCCGGAAGGCGCGTCGAGTTTGCGCCTGACATGGCCCAAAGGGCACGGGCCTGCCGTTGTGAAACAACAGCGTGTCGACGCACCCTACACGGGCTATCTGGTCGCCGGAGAGATCAGCCCTCTGATCCCGTTGCAAGGCGGTGCCGCGCTCGGCCCGCAACAGGTGCTGCAGGTGTTTCTGCCCAAGGGGCTGACCCGCATCCTTCCGCATGGCTACCACGAGATCGCCCTTGTGCTGTCGCTAGTCTTTTTGACTCTCAGCCTGCGTCCGCTGTTGGCGCAGATGTTGTTTGTGTCCCTCGGCCTAATCTTCGGTCTGGCGCTTTCGGTCTACGGCGCGGTTGCGTTGCCTTTTGCGATCGCCTCTCAGGCGCTTACGGCTGCAACCCTTGTGTTGGCGCTGTGGAATTTGGTTCTCAGGCGTCTGACCGTATTCCGCTTGCTCGCTGTTTTTGGTGCCGGAGTGTTGTGTGGGATCACGCTCAGCACCTCGCTGGCGACGATTGGGGTGCCGCCTGATCATTTGCCGCCCGCGATATTCGGCTATGCGGGCGGGGTGCTGGTGGCGCTTTACGCCATAGCTTCCGCAGTTTTTGCGGTCTCAGTTCTGATTGCCGGGGCGTCTGAGAGGATGCGAGGCCGGATATCCGTTCTGGCCTCGATCCTGATTGCGGGAATTGCCGTCTATTGGTTGGCCGAGCCCCTGATACTCAGCTAGCCATATGAGACAACAGGTCGTTCAGAGCGGCCGCTGGGTCCTCGGCCGACCAGATTTCATCACCGATGCCGAAGAAATCCGTATGCGGGGACAGGGTGCGGATCAGGTCTGGGGTCAGGCCGCCCTCGGCCACGACCGGGACCTCGATCATTTCTGACCACCATTGGAACAGATCCTTTTCTGCCAAGGTCCCATCGCCCAGAGAAGACGCTCCGACCGGACCGAAGGCGACATAGTCGACGCCGGCTTCGCCAGCCGTCATGCCGTCATGGCTGGAGGACCCACAAAAACTGCCGACAATCGCATCTGCGCCAAGCTCTTTGCGAGCAGCCCGGACCGAGCGCGCCGCGTCGTCCAGGTGCACACCGTCCAAACCCAGCCTTTGCGCGAGCAGGACGTGGTTCGAGATCACAATGGCCACGTCGCGCGCATGGGCAACCTCGCGGCAGGCATCTGCGGCGCGGGCAATCGTGTCCTCGTCATTCCCAGCCAAGGCCAGCCGGATGCAAGCAATCTCGGTCCCGTCCAGAACCTGCGCCAATTGGTCGGGGAAGGTGCTAAGCGTGATGGTCGGCGGTGTGATCAGATAGATCTGAGGCTGCTCGGAGGTGTCCATTAGCGCGTCCTTCGCTTTCATTCTTTGGCGCGGTTTAGCGGATTGAGCGCGGGAAGCAAACTTTTATGCCTGCCGAGCGGGTATTTCCGAACTGAAGAAGAGGATCGGGTTGCCCTGATGAGGCTGGGTGATTAGAGCAGGCGGAACTTTCGGAGACAGCCATGCCTAGTGACACCTCTCAGCCTTCCTTTGTGCTCGTGCGCCCGCAAATGGGTGAAAACATCGGGGCCGCCGCGCGGGCGATGTGGAATTTCGGGCTGGACCGGATGCGGATCGTGGCCCCTCGGGACGGGTGGCCGAACCCGAAGGCGGTGGCGATGTCCAGCGGCGCTGGTCGACTTCTGGATGAGGCGCAATTGTTTGACGATCTGGCGGGGTCGCTGTCCGACACCACCTTTGTGTTTGCGACCACCGCACGGCAACGCGGGTTGACCAAGCCGGTCTACAGCCCGGAACGCGCCATGCAGATCGCGGCTGAAAAGGTCGCCGCAGGTGAAAAGGTCGCTGTTCTGTTTGGCCCCGAACGCGCGGGGCTAGAAAATGAGGATATCGCCAAGGCCAATGCCATCATCTCGGTGCCTGTGAACCCGGAATATGCCTCGCTCAACCTTGGACAATGCGTGCTACTGACCGCCTATGAGTGGATGCGTCAGACCGGTGATGTGGTGCATGAGGCCACCGATCTGGGCAAGGGCGACTGGGCGACCGGGATCGAGGTCGAGAAGCTGGTCGAACACTATGAAGACCGCTTGGAAGAGGCGGGTTTCTTCTACCCGCCGGAAAAGGCCGAGGGCATGAAGACCAATCTGCGCAACCTGTGGTCGCGGATGCGGATGACGCGGGCGGATGTGCAGATGATGCACGGAGTCATGCGTCAGATGGTCCGTTGGAAAGACAAAGGGTAAGGCTGGACCTTGCCCCTCACTGGCCCTAGCTTGCGACGAAATCCAGAGCTTGCGACCAAATCCAAGACATATGAGGACAGCATGAGCGCCAAGCGCAGCATCTTCGAAGAAGTCTCAGACACCGAAAAACAACAGGCCGTTCAACCCGGTATGATCGACAAGGGCCGGGGCGGGGCACGCAAGGCGATCCGGGCGTGGCTGATGATCCTATTCGCTCTGGTCATTGTGATGATCGCCGTTGGGGGGCTGACCCGGTTGACCGATAGTGGGCTATCGATCACCGAATGGCGTCCGATCACCGGGGCCATCCCGCCGATGACCGAGGCCGACTGGCAATCCGAATTCGACAAATACAAGGAGATCGACCAGTGGCGCATCCAGAACCAGTGGATGGAGCTGAATGATTTCAAATTCATCTACTGGTGGGAATGGGGCCACCGTCAACTGGGCCGCGTGATTGGTCTGGTCTGGGCGATTGGTTACTTTGGCTTCCTGATCGCGCGCAAAATCCCCACGGGTTGGACCGGAAAACTCCTGATCCCCGGCGCCTTGGGTGGCGTTCAGGGCGCAGTCGGCTGGTGGATGGTCGCCTCGGGCGTTACTCAGGGCGAGGGGATGACGGCCGTTGCAAGTTATCGCCTAGCCACTCATCTCGGTTTGGCCTTCGTGATCCTTGGCTTCCTCGCCTGGTATATCTTTGAGCTGGGCCGGGATGAGCGCGACCTGATGCAGGCGCGCCGCGCGAAAGAGGCGAAGCTGTTCTCGCTCTCGACAGGCCTCCTGCATTTCACCTTTTTACAAATACTCATCGGTGCGCTGGTCGCCGGGATCGACGCTGGACGGTCTTACACCGACTGGCCGCTGATAGGCGGGCAGCTTTTGCCGCCAGATGCGACCATGCTGGAACCGATGTGGCGCAACTTCTTCGAAAGCCCCGGACTGGTGCAATTTATCCACCGTTGCGCAGGGTATTTGCTGTTCATCTTCGCCATCATCGTCTGGCGTCGGGGGCAGGGCAGCGCCCATCCACAGACCCGTTTCGCCTTCAACGCAGCCTTTGCGGCCCTGTCTTTACAGGTGGTGGTTGGGATCGTCACGGTCCTTTACGCAGCCCCATGGCAGATCGCCATTTTCCACCAGTTCATGGCCGTCGTCGTCTGGACTCTGATCCTGCGCGCGCGTTTCCTGAGCGGCTACCCCATTGTAACCTCAATCCGTGGAGCCTGACCGATGAGCGCCTTTGACAACCTGATGGCCTTTCAACGTGAAACCTCGGCCCTTGGTCAGATCGCCGGCCGGCTTGGCTGGGATCAGGAGACCATGATGCCGCGCGGAGCCGCCCCTCAACGGGCTGAGGAAATGGCCGCGATCGAGGCCGTTTTGCACGCGCGCAAGTCCGACCCGCGCGTGGCCGAATGGCTGGACCAGGCCGACGCGAGTGATGCCTCGGGTCAGGCCCAGCTGCGGGAAATCCGTCGGTCTTATGAACGCACCATCAAGGTTCCCGCCAACCTGGCCAAGGCGCTTGCTCGGGTCACCTCTGCCGCGCAAGGCAAATGGGCGCAGGCGCGCGCGGATGAGGATGTCTCGGCCTTCCTGCCCGTGCTAGAGGAGGTCGTCGCGCTGAAACGCGAGGAAGGGGCCGCACTGGCGCAGGGCGGTGACGTCTATGACGCCATGGTCGAGGATTATGAGCCTTATACGATCGGAGCGCAGATTGCCGAGATATTTGATCAGATGCGCCCCCGCTTGGTGGCGCTGCGGGCGGCGGTTCTCGATCGACCTTCCCCAAAGGCGCTGGAGGGTTCGTTCGACGAAACCGAACAGATGCGCCTGTCACAAAAACTGGCGCTTGCGTTCGGCTATGACCTGAACCGGGGCCGCGTCGACAAGGCGGTGCATCCGTTCAGCTCGGGCAGCGGCTCGGACGTGCGGATCACGACCCGGACAAGCGTGACTGACCCGTTCAACTGCTTCTACTCAACTATTCATGAGGTTGGCCACGCCGCCTATGAACAGGGCATCAACCCCGACTACGCGCTGACGCCTCTGGGGCAGGGTGTGTCGATGGGTGTGCACGAAAGCCAAAGCCGGATCTATGAAAACCAGCTTGGGCGCTCGCGTGCCTTCACCGGATGGCTGTTCACCCAGATGCGCGACGCGTTCGGAGATTTCGGGATCGCGGATGCCGACGCCTTCTACGCGACTGTGAACCATGTCCAGAACGGCTATATCCGAACCGAGGCGGATGAGGTGCAATACAACCTCCACATCATGCTGCGCTTTGATCTGGAGCGCGCGTTGATGACCGGAGACCTGCAGGTCTCGGACCTCGAGGCCGCGTGGAATGACCGTTTCAAGGCAGATTTTGGCTATGCGGTCGACAAGCCCTCGAACGGATGTTTGCAGGATGTGCATTGGTCCGTGGGGCTGTTCGGCTATTTCCCGACCTATTCCCTGGGCAACGTCTATGCCGGGTGTCTCTATCAGGCGCTGCGCGGCGCTGTGCCGGGGCTGGATGGCCAATTGGCCGAAGGTGATACCTCGGGCGCGACCACGTGGCTGCGCGAGAATGTGCAGCAATATGGCGGGCTCTACGCCCCGCGCGAGGTCATCCAGCGTGCAAGCGGTGTTGAACCGGGGCCGGACCCGCTGCTGAGTTATCTGGAGCAGAAATTCGGCGCGCTTTACGGGCTGTAACGCTGCCCGCTCACGTTGCCGTGTGCCCGCGTGGTGTTCCGCGCGGGATTGGCTAGGGTAGAGCATCTGACCCCGGCGGAGACGACTGTGCCCTTCACTTCTTTGGTAAAACCCAGGCTGGCCCAGATCATCACCAGCCGAGGGCTGCAAAACGCGCGTCGTCGCCTGCATGATCTGGGCCGTAGGGCGCGTGGCGAGCAGCACGAAGTTCACTATTTCCACGACGTGTCAGACCCGTATTGCGCTCTGACCGCGCAGGTTTTGCCAGCATTTGAGGCGCGCTATGACATTGCGCTGCGCCCGCATTTGATCTCAGGCCCGCCTGCTGAGGCGGTTCCTGATCCGAAAGCGCATCGTGAGAACGCGCTCAAAGACGCCACGCGTTTGGCGCAAAAGCTGGGTTTGGACGCGCCGAGGGCGGATGGTGTGACACCAGAGGTCAACGCTCGACTGGCCGCATTTCTCGGAGAACCGGATTTCGCGCAACATCTCAAAGCCATTAGCGCCTCCCAATGGGCTGGGCGGGATTTACCTGCGGGCAAACAGAGTGATCCCGCCGCTGCTATGCGCGCCGGGGATCAGGCGTTGCGCGCGATGGGACACTACCTGGGTGGCACGTTTTACTATGGCGGTGAATGGTACTGGGGTGTGGACCGACTGCACTATCTTGAAGACAGGTTACAAAGCGCCGGGCTGGGTACCGGTCCCCTTCTGGTGCCGCCCCCAGAGCCGGTGTTTGACCGCCAATGGGACACCCCAAAAACTTTGGAGTTCTTTTTCTCCTTCCGCAGCCCGTATTCTTTTCTGGCTTTTGGCCGGGTCCAGCACTTGGCAGAACACTACAAGGCTGAACTGATCCTGCGTCCGGTGCTGCCGATGCTGATGCGCGGCTTGCCAGTGCCAAAGGCGAAATCCCGATACATCCTTCAGGATTGCACGCGTGAGGCACGGCGGCTGGGTATCCCGTTTGGCCGTATCTGCGACCCTCTGGGCGCGGGGGTCGAGCGCGGTTATGCGTTGTTCGACTACGCCGAATCCGAAGGTCGGATGGCCACGTTTTGCTCTGCTTTCATCCGCTCGGTCTGGTCCGAGGGTGCGGACGCGGCGAGTGATAGGGGGCTATCCCATATTGTCAGGACCGCCGGTCTGGATTGGGCCAAAGCGCGCAATGAGCTGAAATCACAGACTTGGCGTCGGCGGGTTGAGCAGAACCAAAACAGGCTGCAAGACGTTGGCCTTTGGGGTGTTCCCAGCTTCCACGTCGTCGGTCAGAGCATTTGGGGTCAGGATCGGCTCTGGGTTGTGGCTGATTTATTGGGCACTGAATCAAAACAGGCGCTGCCCGGGTCCGGTTAGCGCCTGTTTCATGTGCTCTAGCCAGAAGATTATTCTTCGGCCTCGTCCTCATCGCCCTGATCGGCGATCCAGGCGACGCTGACGACCTCTTCGCCTTTGCCGGTGTTGAACACTCGCACGCCACCGGCGCTGCGGGACCGGAAGGAAATACCATCGACCGGCACGCGGATCGACTGACCTTTGGAGGTCGCCAGCATGATCTGGTCATCAATTTCGACCGGGAACGAGGCGACAAGTTCGCCGCCGCGCATCGCTTTGTCCATCGCGGCAACGCCCATACCGCCACGTCCGCGGACGGGGTAGTCGTGGCTGGAGCTCAGCTTGCCTGCGCCGCCCGCTGTAATGGTCAGGATCAGGTTCTCGGCGGCGGACATCTCGGCGTAGCGTTCCTGAGGCAGCACGCTGTCGGCATTGCCTTCATCCTCATCGCCCTCGGCCTCATCGGTGACGCCCGCCATCAGGCGGCGCATCTTGAGATAGGCGGCCCGCTCATCCGAGGTCGCATCGAAATGGCGGATGACGGACATCGAAACCACTTCGTCATTGCCGGAGAGGCGCACACCACGCACACCGACCGAGGAGCGGCTGTTGAACACCCGCACATCGGTCGTCGGGAAGCGGATTGCACGGCCGGATTTGGTGACCAGCATCACATCATCCTCTTCCGAGCAGATGCGCGCGTTGATCAGCTTCGTCTCGGCATGCTCATCCTCGAACTTCATGGCGATCTTGCCGTTGCGCTTCACATTGGTGAAGTCCGACAGGCGGTTACGCCGCACTGTGCCTGCGCTAGTGGCGAAGACGACCTGAAGGTTCTCCCATTCCTCATCCGGTACATCCACGGGCATGATCGCAGCGATGGAGACTCCGGTCGGGATCGGCAGGATGTTGACGATCGCCTTGCCCTTGCCGGTACGCCCTGATTGCGGCAGGCGCCAAGTCTTCAGCTTGTAGACCATCCCATCGGTCGTGAAAAACAGCAGCTGCGTATGCGTGTTGGCCACGAAGAGGGTGGTAACCACGTCCTCTTCCTTGGTCTGCATCCCCGACAGGCCCTTGCCACCACGCTTCTGCGCCCGGAAATCGGCCAGCGGAGTACGCTTGATATAGCCGCCCGAGGTGACGGTCACGACCATGTCTTCCCGCTCGATCAGGTCCTCGTCTTCCATGTCGCCGGACCAGTCGACGATCTCGGTGCGACGGGGCACGGCGAACTGATCTCGTACTTCGCGCAGCTCATCGCCGATGATCGACATGATGCGTTCGCGCGAGGAGAGGATATCCAGGTATTCTTTGATCTTGGCGGCCAGTTGCTCAAGCTCGTCCGTGACCTCTTTGACGCCCAGTTGGGTCAGGCGCTGCAGGCGCAATTCGAGGATCGCACGGGCCTGAACCTCGGTCAGGTTATAGGTGCCGTCGTCGTTCATCTTGGACAGAGGATCGTCGATCAGGCGCAGATAGCCTTCGATCTCGGCGGCGGGCCAGCGTCGGGTCATCAGTTTCTCGCGTGCCTCAGCCGCGTCTGCCGACGAACGGATGGTGGCAACCACTTCGTCCACATTCGAGACGGCCACGGCCAAACCACACAAGATATGGCTCCGCTCGCGCGCTTTGCGCAGATCGTGTGCTGTGCGACGGGCGACAACATCTTCGCGGAAGTCGATGAAGCATGTCAGGAACCGGCGCAGGGTCAGCTGCTCGGGCCGGCCACCATTCAGGGCCAGCATGTTGCAGCCAAACGACGTCTGCATCGGCGAGAAGCGATAAAGCTGGTTCAGCACCACTTCGGGCGTTGCATCGCGTTTCAGTTCAACAACAACGCGCACGCCGTTGCGGTCAGATTCGTCCTGCACATGCGCTACGCCTTCGATGCGCTTCTCACGCACCGCTTCGGCGATCTTTTCGATCATCGAGGCTTTGTTCACCTGGTAGGGAATCTCATCCACGACAATCGCATAACGATCCTTGCGCAGTTCCTCGACACGCGTTTTGGCGCGAATGATGACGCTGCCACGGCCTTCCAGATAAGCCTTGCGCGCGCCAGAACGACCCAGCATGACGCCGCCGGTTGGGAAATCGGGGCCAGGGACATATTCAATCAGTTGTTCCGAGGTCAGATCCGGATCATCGATCAGCGCCAGTGTGGCGTCGACCACCTCACCCAGATTGTGCGGAGGTATATTCGTGGCCATGCCCACAGCAATGCCGCCGGCACCATTGACCAGCATGTTCGGGAACCGGGCCGGCAGGACGGTGGGCTCTTTGTCTTTGCCGTCGTAGTTGTCCTGAAAATCAACCGTCTCTTTTTCGATATCGGCCAGTAGGGCGGCAGCAGGCTTGTCCATCCGCACTTCGGTATAGCGCATAGCCGCCGGGTTATCGCCGTCCATCGAGCCAAAGTTGCCCTGACCATCCAGCAGCGGCAGTGACATCGAGAAATCCTGCGCCATCCGCACCAGCGCGTCATAGATCGCGCTATCGCCGTGTGGGTGGTATTTACCCATCACATCGCCGACCGGACGGGCCGATTTGCGATACGCCTTTTCATGCGTGTTACCGGTCTCATGCATCGCGTACAAAATCCGCCGATGCACGGGTTTCAGGCCATCGCGCAGATCGGGGATCGCGCGGGAAACGATGACCGACATGGCATAGTCCAGATAGGACGTGCGCATCTCGGATTCGATGGAGACCGTCGGGCCGTCATAGACAGGGCGTTCGGGCGGGTTTTCATCCATGTTTTCAGGTGTTTCTGGCGTATCGCTCACGTAAACTGCTCGTTTCTTGTGCAGACTCTATATTTTGTGGTTCTACTCTATCAGACCCAGCACATAAGGTGCAAGCAAGCAACGAATCCGCGCGTGAAAATCCAAAGTAACACTCGGGTAACATCTTGTTATCCAACTGTTAGGTGGTTTTGCTGCTATCATGGAGAGACCCTGAATGAAATCGGAGGTCTGAATGCGGCAAAGCGAAACCGAATTGATGCTGAAGGGATACGGTCTGACGACGGCGGAATTCTTCTACCATATGCCTGACTATATCCATGTCCTGAACACGTTCATCTGGCAGGAATATGATCTGGCGCCAGATCATCCAAAACTGTTCGAATTTATCGACTTTTGGCAGCGAGAGATTGAGGGGCCTTTGCACTCGGTCAAGTTCACCCACCGCAAGATGATCGCGCCGGGGGAATGGCGCAATATGGTGGGTGAGTTCCGCGTGAACTGACGCCTTATCCCGCCCGCCACGCGTAGACCGAACACCCGGTTGAGCCCGAGCTGGTGAAGCTGTTGCCATCTTCAGCCAGACGACCGCGCCATTGAACTGTGATGCCGGGGAAATAGTCGGTGCCGCTGATCTGTTGGTCATTCACGTAGATCACCGTGTTGGCTTTTTGACCCAGCGAGTCGGTGAGGCTTCCGGTGTATTTGTTGCCACCGGCATGGGAGTAGCGCACCGTTCCGGTCACTTTGACGACCACCGCGCAGGTGGCCTTGAACTGCCATGTGCCAGCCATAGAAAGGCTCGTGGAAACAGACGGTGCAGGGGACGGTGTGGGTGCCGGTGCAGCGACGACCTTGCAGATCGTGCCGCTTTTGCCCTGCAACTCCTCCAGCGCGTGCTGAGTTCCCAAATCATCCGCCCCTAATTGCGACGCGCTCGCCTCGCGGTAGCGCGCAAAGGCCTGACGAGTGCGTGGTCCGGCGACACCATCTGCACCTCCGGCACTGCAGCCCAGCGCGTTCAGGGCCGATTGCGTGGCGCGCATCACTTCGCGCGAATCTGAAATGACCGGGGTGTCTGAGGCTTCGGGGGCTGGAGTGCGCTCTGTCTCGATTGGCAATTCGACCGAGGCAAGGCTGTCGCGCAATTGCAGAGCTACCTCGTAGGAGTAGTTTTCGGACTGATCCTCGTACTTCTCAAGAAACGCGTCCAGCGCGGTCACCGTTCCGACAGAGCGGGCAAGCTCTAGATCGGCGCGCATGTCATCCGTCGGTGGTGTTGGTGTGGTCCGCGGGACTGTTGCGACAGCTGGGGTGAAATAGAACTCTCCCAAAAGCTCATCATAGTACGCCGGGATCTGCGTATGCTGAACGGTGCGGGACAGATCGCGCACCTCGCGCCGCAGGTCTGAGACCATGCTGCGCAGCTCAAGACCCGGTTCTGACAGGCGCGGCAGCAATGCGCGGGTGAAGACTGAGTTCTGCGCGGGTTCATCATCGCTCAGGCGGTCCAGCGCCATCTGGCCAGCCCCGGCTGAGAAGATCACGAACATACCCTCAGGCGCGTTGATGCGACCGAGGCCGCGAGTGCGCCCGACACTGCGCCCCGATACGGTCTCGAACGGATTATCGCGGCAGGCGTCTATAATTGCGATTGAGGTGCGCGCACCGGTCGCGCGGACGCGGTCCAGCAGGTTCGACAGGGCGATGGATTCGGATTTCACGAAATCGGTCTCACCAGACGTAGGCGTGACAATATCGGTCGGCAGCAGGTAATTCTCTCCGTCAATCTCAACCCCGTGACCGGCAAAGAACACAAAAGCGGTATCGCCGGCCTCAAGCCGAGCGGTGAAGTCCGCGATTTTCTGGTTCATACCGCGCCGGTCGAGGTTGAGGCCTTGGATGGTTTCAAAGCCCAGGTTTTCCAGCTTGTCGGAAACCGCCTCGGCATCGGCGACGGCTTTCTTCAAATCAACGACCGAGTTGTATTGATCATTGCCGATCACAAGGGCCAAACGCTCTTGCGCCCAAAGCGGGGCGGCGAAACATGCAAACAGAAAAAACAGAAACTTGTTCATCTCAACAACCCAAACTGGAATGATCCTGTTACATCTATATCGGAAAACCGCCGCGTCCCTCAGTGATTTGGATTACTTTGGCTGAACCCATCGAATAACAGGCGTTTTCGGGTCATGCGATGGAAAAAAGAAACATAAGTAAGCATAATGATTGCGCTAACATTGGACATGACCTAAGGGGCAGGTTAAGGACAACTCATGGTTTCACGCGTCATTCCCGTCGATCCGTTCGATCTGGTCATTTTCGGCGGCACCGGAGATCTTGCGCAGCGCAAGATCCTGCCCGCTTTGTTTCGCAGGTTCTGCGCGGGGCAATGGCCCGAAAGCGCGCGCATCATTGCGGCTGCGCGCAGTGAGCTTTCGACGGATGCATTCCGGACCCTCGTGGCCGAGTCGTTGCGGAGCTATGCGCCCAGACGGTCGGGCGAGGTTGAGAACCTGCAGGGTTTCCTGCAGCGTCTCGACTATGTCAGGCTTGACGCGCTTTCAACCGGCGGGTGGGATGAGCTTGCAGGCAAACTGACCCCGGACCGCGTGCGGGCGTTCTATTTCTCGGTCGGTCCCAGCCTGTTTGGCCCACTGGCCGAACGTATCCGCGCACATGCGCTTGCGACCGAGGACACTCGGATCGTGGTAGAGAAACCCTTTGGCCACGATCTGGACAGCGCTCGGGATTTGAATGCGACGCTGGCGGCGCATTTTGACGAAGGACAGATCTATCGGATCGACCATTATCTGGGGAAAGAAACCGTCCAGAACCTGATGGCCGTGCGGTTTGGCAACATGCTGTTTGAGCCGCTCTGGAACAGCCAATACGTCGATCACATCCAGATCACGGTGGCCGAGACAGTCGGCGTCAAAGGGCGCGAGGATTATTATGAGCGCGCCGGAGCCATGCGCGACATGGTGCAGAACCACCTTATGCAATTGCTCTGCCTGATTGCGATGGAACCACCCGCCAAGTTCGATCCGGACGCTGTACGCGACGAAAAGCTCAAGGTCATCCGCGCGCTTGATCCGGTTGAGCCGCACCACATTGTACGCGGGCAGTTCGCTTCCGAGGCTGATGGGGAAGGTTATCGTGAGGTTGTTGGAAATCCCCGCTCGACCACGGAAAGCTACGTGGCCCTGAAGGCGCATATCAGCAACTGGCGATGGGCCGGGACGCCGTTCTACCTGCGCACCGGCAAGCAGCTGGTGGCGCGCTCCTCGGTGATCAACGTGCAGTTCAAGGATGCACCGCATTCGATCTTTGGAGAGGCGGCGGGGCGACACGCCAATGCCTTATCTATCCGGTTGCAACCGAATGAGGGGATCACCCTGAAGGTGACAATCAAGGAACCGGGGCAAGGTGGAATGCGTTTGATCGACGTCCCGCTCGACATGAGCTTTGCCGAGGCGCTCGGGCCGGAAAATCAGGACCCGCCCGATGCCTATGAACGTCTGATCATGGACGTGATCCGGGGCAACCAGACCCTGTTCATGCGTGGTGATGAGGTTGAGGCCGCCTGGGCATGGACCGATCCGATCATCGCCGGATGGCAGGCGCGGGGTGATGTCCCCAAACCCTATGACAGTGGCAGCACAGGGCCGGGCGACGCCGAGCTGCTGATGAAACGAGACGGTCGCCACTGGCAGGGAATCAAGCCATGAATATTCAGGAATATGCCGACCGCGACATGTTGGCGATCGACGTGGCCAACGCATTGGCCGGAGAATTGGAGGCCGCTCTGTTGCATGACGACACGGTGGCCCTTGCGGTGCCGGGCGGAACGACTCCGGGGCCGGTTTTCGATGTCCTCTGTGCCGCAGATCTGGACTGGGCGCGGATACGCGTGCTGCCGACCGACGAACGCTGTGTGCCTGCGGACAGTGACCGCTCGAACGAGCGTCTGATCCGCGAACGCCTTCTGACCAACCGCGCCTCGGTGGCGCAATACGTGCCGCTCTACGTCCCGGGGGCCGCACCCGAGGACGCTCTGCCTGAGATCGAGTCATTGATCGCACCGGTTCTGCCTTTGTCGGTACTGGTGTTGGGGATGGGAGGCGATATGCACACAGCCTCACTGTTTCCAGGAATGCAGGGGCTGGCTGAGGCGCTGGACAGCAACGCGCCGACACTGGCCGTGGCGAGGACGGATGTGCAACCGGAACCGCGTATCACCCTGACGGCTCCGGTCCTAGATGGGGCCTTGTCGAAACATCTGATCATCTACGGCGCCGAGAAGCGGGAAGCGCTGGAGAAGGCCATGTCTCTACCCCCCGAAGAGGCCCCAATTGCGGCTGTGTTGGGCGGCATGACCGTTCATTGGGCGGAGTGAGCCATGCAGCTGGATAGATTGAAAGCACTGGCAGCATCGCAACAGGCCCGCATTCTCGACCTGTTCGAGGCGGACGCGGATCGGGCACAGAATTTCTCCGCCTCAACCGGCGATATGCTGTTCGACTACTCAAAAACGCAGATCGGCGGCGAGATCCGGGATGCTCTGATCCAACTATGTGACCAAGCCGATCTGGAAGCACGCCGCGAGGCGATGTTTTCTGGCCAGAAAATCAACGAGACCGAAGATCGCGCGGTGTTGCACACGGCGTTGCGAAACCTGGACGGCGACGCGGTGCGGGTCGATGGTCAGGATGTGATGCCGGACGTTTTGGACACCTTGCAGCGGATGCGTGTCTTCGCCGAGGAGGTGCGCGGAGGCACCGCTGCCGGGGCAGGGGGCAGCTTTACCGATGTGGTGAATATCGGTATCGGAGGCTCGGATCTGGGGCCAGTGATGGCGACCCATGCGCTGTCGCCCTACCATGATGGGCCGCGTCTGCACTATGTCTCGAACGTCGATGGCGCGCATATCGCGGATACGTTGCGCCAGTTGGACCCGACCCGAACATTGGTGATGGTGGCCTCGAAAACCTTCACAACGATTGAAACCATGACCAACGCCCGCACCGCGCGGGCATGGATGAGCGAGGGCGGAGGAGACCCCGCCAAGCAGTTTGCCGCCGTCTCAAGCGCGTTAGACAAAACGCAGGCCTTCGGCATCCCCGAGGATCGCGTATTCGGTTTCGCAGATTGGGTCGGAGGGCGTTATTCTGTCTGGGGACCTGTCGGTTTGCCGGTGATGATCGCGATCGGCTCGAATGCATTCGATGCTTTCCTGCGGGGTGGACAGTCGATGGACCTGCATTTCCGTTCGGCCGAATGGGCCGAGAACGTGCCGGTAATGCTGGCCTTGGTCGGGATCTGGCATCGTCAGGTGCTGGGCCATGCCAGCCGAGCGGTGTTGCCCTATGACCAAAGGCTGCTGCGCCTGCCGGCCTATTTCCAGCAGCTTGAGATGGAATCGAACGGCAAATCGGTCGCCATGGATGGCAGCGAACTGACAGTGCCATCGGGGCCTGTTGTCTGGGGTGAGCCGGGCACCAATGGCCAGCATGCCTTCTACCAGCTGATCCATCAGGGCACCGACGTGATCCCCTGCGAATTCATGGTCGCCGCTGAAGGGCATGAGCCGGAGCTGGCCCATCATCACCGCCTGCTTCTGGCCAACTGCTTCGCCCAGTCCGAAGCTTTGATGCGCGGCAGGTCTTTTGACGAAGCCAGCGCCCGAATGGCCGCCAAAGGCCTGCAGGGCGATGAACTCGACCGTCAGGCACGGCATCGGGTGTTTCCGGGCAACCGGCCTTCGACTACCTTGATCTATCCCAAACTGACGCCCTTTGTGCTGGGGCAGATCATTGCGCTTTATGAACATCGGGTGTTCGTGGAAGGCGTTCTTCTGGGCATAAATTCCTTCGATCAATGGGGCGTTGAATTGGGCAAAGAACTTGCCACCTCACTCGGGCCGATCGTGGACGGAGAAGTGAGCGCGGACGACAAAGATGGTTCGACCGCCGCTCTGGTCGCCTATACTCTCCGACACCGCAATTGACGTGGTGAATTGCGGCCCGGGGCAACCTCGGGCTGCAATCTTTTTATTGTCAGACAAATAATTGCTTGGCAGGGTTCTTCCCAATGAACCGTCATGATTGATCGCCCGGCCACAGGCCCGCGTATCACTCAAAGCACGGAATGGCCGCCGACAGCGTGGCCTGAACAAAAAAGGGAGGATGTCCATGCTGGGACAGATGATGACGCAGCCCTTGCTGATCTCGTCACTGATTGATCATGCCGAGCGCTACCACGGTCAGACGGAAATCGTGTCGGTCGAAACAAACAGCACCGTAACGCAAACCAATTGGTCCGAAGTGGCGCGCAATGCTCGCCGGTTGGGATCAGCGCTGACCAAGCTTGGACTGGAACCACAGGACCGCATCGGCACCCTGGCCTGGAACAATCGCCGCCACCTTGAGATCTACTATGCGACCTCGGGCGCAGGTTTCGTGTGTCACACGATCAATCCGCGCCTCTTCCCCGAGCAGCTGACCTACATCATCAACCACGCCCTGGATCGCGTTCTGTTTTTTGATGCCACCTTCATCCCGCTGGTCGCTGCGTTGCAAGAAGGGTTAGGCGAGGTTCATCACTTTGTGCTGATGGGGCCCCGTGATGACGAAGCGGCGGCGCAGATCGACGGGCTGCAATTCTATGATGAATTGATTGAGACGGGCGATGCTGATTTCGCATGGCCGGATTTGGATGAAAACACGGCCTCCAGCCTGTGCTACACCTCGGGCACGACGGGCCATCCCAAGGGGGTGCTGTACTCGCATCGCTCGACCGTGCTGCATGGCTTTGCCTCGAATGCGCGAGACGTCATTGGCTATTCGGCGATGGATGTGGTGATGCCCGTGGTGCCGATGTTCCATGTCAATGCCTGGGGGTCGCCCTATGGCTGTGCCATGTCCGGCTCGCGCATGGTTCTGCCGGGGCCGGGGCTGCATGGTGAGGCGCTGGTCAACCTGATCGACACTTATGGCGTGACGGTCGCGATGGGCGTTCCCACGATCTGGCAGGGTCTTCTAGCCCATGCCGGGCAATCCGACAGCAAACTCGCCAGTCTTGAGCGTACTGTGATCGGAGGCGCTGCTTGCCCACCCTCGATGATCGAAACCTTCCGTGAGGTCTACGACGTCGACACCGTCCACGCGTGGGGCATGAGTGAAATGAGTCCGCTGGGCTCAACCAATGTCCCGATTGCCAAACATCGCGACCTGCCGATCGATGAGCAGCACCGTCTACGCGAAAGCCAGGGGCGGCCTCCCTTTGGGGTCGAGCTGAAGATCGTGGATGACGACGGCAATGACTTGCCCCATGACGGCGAAACCCAGGGCGACCTGATGGTGCGCGGCCCGTGGGTGCTGGACAGCTACTTCCAGATGCAGGACGAGGCGCTTCTGCAGGACGGCTGGTTCGCCACCGGGGATGTCGCAACTCTGGATGCCGACGGCTACATGACGATCCGCGACCGGTCGAAGGACATCATCAAATCAGGCGGCGAATGGGTCAGCTCGGTCGAGCTGGAGAACATCGCGGTCGCCCATCCAAAACTCGCCACAGCCGCCGTTGTCGGGGTCCCGCACCCCAAATGGGATGAGCGCCCGATTCTGGTCGCCGTGAAGGCCGAGGGAGAGGAGCCGTCAGAAGAAGAACTGCTGTCCTTCTTCGATGGCAAGATCGCCAAATGGCAAGTGCCGGATAAGGTTGTGTTCATCGACGCTCTGCCGTTGAACGCCACGGGAAAGGTGCTGAAACGGACCCTGCGCACGCAGTTTGCCGACGTTTTGACGGAGTGATCTGGGAGAATTGGCTCCGGCGGTAGGGATCGAACCTACGACCAATTGATTAACAGTCAACTGCTCTACCGCTGAGCTACGCCGGAACGGTTCGCGCCATATAGCAAGCTGTTTTCATGGCGTCTAGATCATCTTGTGGGATTTTGAGTAAATTTATCAAACAGGCCGCTTCTCCTCGGTACTGATCTCTTCAGACTTCGGTTCAACCCCCTGTTCGTTTGCCGCGAGAAAGAATTGCAATTTGCTATCGTCGTTCGAAAAAGGCGCAAGAAGTACGCCAAATACGGCACTCGTCGGCATAAAACGCAACAGCCGTTTCGAGACAGTGTTTGTCAGGCTTGAACACTGGCGTTGCGAAATAGAGCGATGCGACCGATGACTCAAAAACCTCTTCCTAGACCATCGCCCTGGCTTTGACACTCATTTAGCTGCAAAAGAACTCAATGAGTTCAAAACCAAAGGTCTCTGCGCGTATTTTAGCACGCTTGACCTTGATTTAGTTTTCTTTTGTTTGTCAGCTGCGGAGCGCAGTATCTGGTTCAAATCACTGTCGTTCATGATACTTTTCTTTGGAGATCAGTTAGATGCATTGTAACAACTTGGAGACCGAATTGAACACAGCTCAGCTCAAGAAACCAGTTCTGACTATGCCTTATGACGTGCAGGAAGTACTGCGCGAGCATTATCAAAAATCTTCTGTCATTCTGGAGTATGGATCCGGGGGATCCACTGTATTGGCAGGGGAATTGGAGAATAAAAAAGTCTTTAGTGTGGAAAGTGATCAATACTGGGCCCAAATGATGCATCGGTGGTTCCAGGAAAATCCTCCTAAGACGAGTACTGAAGTCAATATTTCATGGGTGAACATTGGGAAGACAAAGAAATGGGGTTTCCCGGAAAATACGAAGGAATCGAACCTGTTTCCCAGATACCCATTGTCAATTTGGCAAAGCGATGGGTTTCAGCATCCTGATGTAGTGCTGGTGGACGGACGGTTTCGCGTCGGTTGTGCCCTGGCGACGGCTTTTAACATCAAGCGACCGGTGACACTTTTGTTTGATGACTACCTTCACCGCCCGCGTATGCGCGCTGCCGAAGAGTTTCTTAGGGCTCCGAAGTTTGTCGGTCGGATGGCGATTTTTGACGTAGAGCCTATGGAAATTCCAGTAGATCGGTTGGTTCGTGTGATTCGTTTGTTGACAACCGCCTAGTCGAATCCTTCGACCCCACATTGTGTGGCTCTGTAGGTGCTATGATTTGTTCATAGGCGTTAGGATAGTGTGGGTTCTACCAAACGGAGGCGGTGGGCTTTATTGTCCGATTAATACCCGAAAAAGCTCTAACCCTATTTGTCTTTTTCTCACCAAGACCTGCGAAGGTTCTACGCAGAGGAAAACTAACCAACTTGCTGAGAAGATTGGCTCCGGCGGTAGGGATCGAACCTACGACCAATTGATTAACAGTCAACTGCTCTACCGCTGAGCTACGCCGGAACTGAGGGGCGTATAACAACCCCGATTTTTGACGTCCAGAGGGGAAGCGCGAGAAATCTGAATTTTTTCACGTGCTCACGACAGTCGTCGAAAAACCGCGTCTGACGCAAGCGGGCCATCGTAGGTGACTTTGGATTTTCCTGCTAAATCAATCAAATGCGCCAGGACGTTACGCTCGGCTGCGGGCAGCAGGGCTTTTGGGGTTTCGGTGTAGATACGCTCAGCCAATTGCCGGGCCGAGCCTTGCCGATCTGCCAGCGCCGTCAGGATTTGCGCTTCTCGCCCCAAGCGATGCTGAATCAACCACTCCAGCCGCTCAGCAGGATTTTCGATCGGTGCGCCGTGGCCTGCGTGAAAGACGGACCAGTCGCGTTGTTGCAGCCGATGGCAGGCCGCCATGAAGTCGGTGAGGTCTCCGTCAGGGGGAGAGACGAGCGAACTGGCCCAACCCATCACGTGATCTGCCGAAAAGCAGATATCGCCCCAGGCCAGCGCGATGTGATTGCCCAGATGGCCGGGGGTGTGGATGATCTCAAGCTGCCAGTCGTCGCCCGTGATGCGTTCTCCGTCCGCCAATTCGATATCCGGCCGGAAAGCGGTGTCGATGCCTTCTCCGCCTTGCACCATGCCACTTTTGGCGAGGTCGGACATGACCGTACTGCGCCCGGCCTCGGGGCCTCCAAAGGCCAGAATCGCGGCACCCGTGCGGGCCGCGAGAGGGGCAGCCAGAGGCGAATGATCCAGATGGGTGTGAGTCACGAGGATGTGGCTGATTCTCTGATCGGGTGTCAGCGCATCCAGAATCGCCTCCAGATGCGCGTCGCTCAGCGGTCCGGGGTCGATCACTGCAAGATCACGCGTACCCAGAAGATAGGTGTTTGTGCCCAGATACGTCATCGGCGAAGGATTTGGAGCCAAAATGCGCCGCAAACCCGGATGCAACTCCTGCGCCACGCCAGCTGGCGGGTTGAATTCGTCAGGTGCCTGCATTCTGTCCTCTTTCTCTTGTCTGGGCAGCCCGCTAGGTTTAGCGCATGTCCACGCAATGGCTCAAACCCTATATGCCGCGTGGCCTGTATGTTCGGGCTGCGCTGATTCTCGTCCTGCCGGTGGTGGCCTTGCTGCTGGTGGTGGGCATTGCGTTCCTGCAAAAGCATCTGGAGGACGTGACCGCGCAGATGACGCAAGCTGCCGCACGTGAGGTCCGACTGATCACTCAGGCTATGGCCGAGGCTGAGACCCGGCAACAGGCGCTGGCCGCTGTGCGTCCTGATCTGAGCGCTCTGTCGATGAAGATGCAGTTCCTCGATGCGGATGAGATGCCAGAAATCGGCCGGCGCAGATGGTACGACTTTATTGCGCCACAGGTTGAGGCAGATCTCATGGCAGAATTGCCTGACCTTGAAGCGGTTGCCCTGCCTAGTGGGCAAGAGGCGCGCCTCTATATGCCCACTCATCTGGGCCTGTTGCAGTTGACCTTTGATCGACGGCGTCTGTCCCCCGCGGCGCCGCATCAGTTGATTGTGACGATGGTTTTCTTTGCCATCATCATGACCTCGATCTCGTTTCTATACATGCGCAACCAACTGCGACCCATTACGCGGCTTGCGGATGCGGCGCAGGCTTTTGGTCGCGGACGGGTGGTGCCGTATTCCCCCGGCGGCGCGGTCGAGGTTCGGGCCGCGGGCAATGCTTTTCTCGACATGCGGGCGCGGATCGAACGGCAGATGGAGCAGCGGACAATGATGCTGTCGGGTGTCAGCCATGACCTGCGTACTCCGCTGACACGGCTGAAACTGGGCCTGTCTATGCTGCCCGAAGAAGAGGCTGCGCCGTTGCAGCAGGACGTAACCGAGATGCAATCGCTTCTTGATGCGTTCCTCGACTTTTCACGCGGTGCTGCCGAAGGCGCGCCCGAAGAGGTCGATCCCGAAGCTTTGCTGACGCAGATCGTCAGTGACGCAAAACGGGCAGGCCATCAAGCGGAACTGGTAGCCGTCGAAGGGCAGGGGACCGTGATGTTGCGCCCATCGGCCATGCGCCGGGCCGTCGAGAATCTGATCGGCAACGCGGTGCGCTATGGCAGCAAAGCGGATGTCAGCCTGACGCTGACGCCCAAATCCCTCCGCATCCGGGTCGAGGATGATGGGCCGGGTATCCCGCCCGAACAGCGGACCGAGGCCGTTAAGCCCTTTTCCCGTCTCGATCCTGCACGCAATCAGAACCAGGGCAGCGGTGTGGGGCTGGGCCTTGCCATCGTGGCCGACATCGCACGCGCCCATGGCGGCGTCTTGCGCCTTGGCAAAAGCGAGAGATTGGGCGGGCTGTGTGCCGACATCATCGTAGGGCGCTAGAGGCGCGGCGTTCTTATGAAAACAGCGGAATTTGGTAGGCCCGGCAGGACTTGAACCCGCAACCAAAGCGTTATGAGCGCTCTGCTCTAACCAATTGAGCTACAGGCCCGCCTGAGCGCTTTGAGTACCACGGTGATCGCCCGCGTCAAGCCTGACCGTTGCATCAAAGCGCACAATCGACTAACTCGCCCGCAAACCATTCATGAGGGATAGGCCATGACAGCGGGCAAGAACGGAATCACCTACGCCGACGCGGGTGTGGATATTGATGCAGGCAACGCTCTGGTCGACCGCATCAAGCCCGCCGCCAAACGCACCAATCGCCCCGGAGTCATGAGCGGTCTGGGTGGGTTCGGCGCGCTGTTCGACCTTAAGGCCGCTGGCTATGAAGACCCCATTCTGGTTGGAGCAACTGACGGTGTCGGTACCAAGCTGCGGATCGCTATTGATACTGGCGTTGTCGATGGCGTTGGCATTGATCTGGTCGCTATGTGCGTCAACGACCTGATCTGTCAGGGCGCGGAACCTCTGTTCTTCCTTGATTATTTCGCCACCGGCAAGCTGGACACCGATACCGCCGCGCGGATCATCGAAGGAATTGCCGAAGGCTGTGCGCAGTCTGGATGCGCCCTGATCGGTGGCGAAACCGCCGAGATGCCGGGCATGTATCCCGATGGCGATTTCGATCTGGCTGGCTTCTCGGTGGGTGCGATGGAGCGGGGTGCTGATCTGCCCGACGGCGTAGCGGCGGGCGACGTTCTGTTGGGGCTGGCCTCGAACGGAGTGCATTCAAACGGCTACTCTCTGGTGCGCAAATTGGTCGAGATTTCCGGGCTGGGCTGGGAGGTCGACTCGCCCTTTAGCGACGGCACGTTGGGCGAGTCGCTGCTGACGCCGACGCGGCTTTATGTGAAGCCTGCACTGGCCGCGATCCGCGCCGGGGGTGTGCATGCGCTGGCTCATATCACCGGCGGCGGTCTGACCGAAAACCTGCCGCGTGTTCTGCCCGAAGGGCTGGGTGCTCAAATCGATCTGGACGCATGGGACCTGCCTCCCGTCTTCGGTTGGATGGCTGAAACCGGCGGAATTGCCGAAGCTGAGATGCTGAAAACCTTCAATTGCGGCATCGGCATGATCGTGGTCTGCGCCGAAGATCAGGCCGACGCGCTGACGGCTTTGCTGGCTGAGGCGGGCGAGACCGTCTCGCGCGTCGGCACCGTGACTGACAAGGCTGGCGTGGCCTATTCGGGCAAACTGCTGTGAGCCACAAGCGCGTCGCGATCCTGATTTCCGGCGGCGGGTCAAACATGGTTTCTCTGGTCGACAGCATGACCGGAGACCACCCTGCGCGCCCATGTCTGGTTCTGTCCAACGACGCGCAGGCCGGTGGTCTGGCAAAGGCGCGGGATCGCGGCATTGAAACGGCTGTGGTTGATCACCGCCCCTTTAAAGGGGATCGAGCGGCGTTTGAGGCGGAACTGCTGAAACCGCTTGAGGCCGCGCAACCTGATATCGTCTGTCTGGCCGGGTTCATGCGGGTCCTGACCGGCGATTTCGTCTCGCGCTTTCAAGGGCGGATGCTTAACATTCACCCCTCGCTTCTGCCGAAATACAAGGGCCTGCATACCCACGCCCGCGCGATCGAAGCCGGTGACGCCGAACACGGCTGCACCGTGCATGAGGTCACCGCGGCGTTGGATGATGGCCCAATTCTGGGGCAGGCGCGGGTCGCCATTGAACCCGAGGACACCCCCGACAGCCTGGCCGCCAAAGTGTTGGTTTATGAGCATCAGCTCTACCCGCCGGTGCTGCGGCGGTATGCGGAAGGCAACAGGTCCGTTCTTATGCTGCCCTGATCGCCCTTGGGTGATTTACACCCGGCGGAAATTCGTCCTATGGTCGCCGATAACGCTCGGGACGGTAGAAAAACGGGCAGTCACACAAAGAACAAGAATAGTACGGCGCATGAGAACTCTGACAACGACGCAAGAGCTGGCTGATTTCTGCTCGGCTGCTGCTGCCTTTCCCTATGTCACTGTAGATACCGAATTTCTGCGCGAGCGGACCTACTATTCAAAACTGTGTCTGGTGCAGCTTGCCGTCCCTTCTGAGGATGAAGACAGCGCCGTTCTGGTCGACCCGCTGGCCGATAGTATCTCGCTTGAGCCGCTCTATGAGCTGTTCCGGAATGAGGGCGTGGTCAAGGTGTTCCACGCCGCGCGTCAGGATCTGGAAATCTTCTGGGTCGATGCGCATGTGTTCCCGACGCCGCTGTTTGACACGCAGGTTGCTGCGATGGTTTGCGGCTTTGGAGAACAGGTCGGATACGAGACGCTGGTGCGCAAGATCTGCAAGCAGGGGGTGGATAAAACCTCGCGCTTTACCGACTGGTCGCGGCGTCCTTTGACAGATGCGCAAAAGACCTATGCGCTGGCCGATGTGACCCACCTGCGCAAGATCTACGAACATCTTGCGGCTGAGCTTGAGAAAACCAAGCGCAGCCATTGGGTGTCCGAGGAACTGCGCATCCTTACACAGCCCGGCACCTATGACATCCGGCCCGAGGATGCGTGGAAGCGTGTTAAAACGCGGACGAATTCGGCCAAGTTCCTGGCGGTTGTGCGGGAGCTGGCGCAGTTCCGCGAATCCCATGCGCAGGACAACAACATCCCGCGCAACCGCGTGTTCAAGGATGACGCGCTGATCGAACTGGCCTCGACCAAACCCAAAACGCCATCGGACCTTGGCGGCTCGCGCCTATTGCTGCGAGAAGCGCGCAAGGGGGCGATTGCGGAAGGCATTCTGGCGGCCGTCAAAAAGGGTGTGAACTGTCCGCCCGAACAGCTGCCCAAGGTCGACACGAGCCGCGACAAACTAAAGGTGAACCCGGCGCTGGCCGATCTGCTTCGGGTGCTGCTGAAATCGAAAACCGAAAGCTCGGGTGTGGCGGCGAAGCTGATCGCCACCAGCGCTGAACTGGACCAGATCGCAGCGGGCGAGCGCGGCCTTCCCTCTATGACCGGTTGGAGGTTCGAGGTGTTCGGTGAGGACGCTCTGAAGCTGTGCGAAGGCAAGATCGCACTGGCAGCGAAAGGGCAGAGCGTGAAGGTCGTGCCCCTCTGACCGCTTAGCGGCGACGCGATTCCAGGGCGTTTTGCTGCCCAACCACGCGGACCAGGCGAATGCCTTCCAGCTCTTGCCGGGAGACGTTGATGGCGTCGGAAACCATGCGCGAACGCTCAGTACCCTGCGCAGTCTGCGACTTTGGGTAATTCACGAGAAAGGTGAATTCCATCACGCCGTTCTTCTGGTTTTCCTCCGAATTCACTGGAACCAGACGGGCGTTGAACGCGCCTTGGCGTTGCGCCGTGCCCGAGGAATATACGATCGCTCCGGTGGGCGTTGCGTCGATCCGCAGCTCGTCGATTTTTGCAATTGGAACGCTGGTGTCTTCTTCTACGGGACGATCAAACAAGCCGATGCCATCGCTTTGTCTTGGCACCAGGGCATAGGCCTCGTCTACCGGGGCGGTTTCGACCGGGGCTGGCTGGCTGGATCCGAACCAGTTCGACGGGTTCGCCCGTGAATTGCGCCAGCTATTGCAGGCAGACAGGGTCAACGCGGCGATGATAAGAAGAGACAGTGATTTTTGCATGGACCCACGGCTTTAACAGTCATTCACGCAATGGGTTAGCGCAATTTCCTTGCCTTGAAAAGCCACGGCGAGGGCTGGACAGGGGGCTATGGTCGGCATAGGTCACAATTGTGAATGAAACAGAAGGACCGCCGCGCCATGGCAACGCCCGCCTTTGAAGAAATTGTCGAAGATTTCGAGTTCCTCGAAGATTGGGAGGACCGCTATCGCCATGTGATCGAACAGGGCAAGGCGATGGAGCCACTGGACGATGCGCTGAAAGTTCCAGCCACCAAAGTGGACGGCTGCGCCAGCCAAGTGTGGCTGCACCCGATGATCGATGGCGGCGTGTTTCGTTTCGATGGGGATAGCGATGCGCTGATCGTCCGTGGCCTGATCGCAGTTTTACGACTGCTTTACAACGACTTGTCAGTGGCCGAAGTGATCAAGGTCGATGCCGGCGGAGAGCTGGCGCGGTTGGGCCTGAATGACCACCTGTCCGCGCAGCGGTCGAACGGTCTGAGGGCGATGATCGAACGCATCCGCGAGGTTGCGCAGGAAAAAGCGTAGCGTCAGCGCGTTCTGGTCGCCCAATCGGTCAACGTGGTTTCCAGATCGCCATAGCCGGTCAAGCGGCGCTCAAAATCCAGACCCATACGCTCAGCACATTCTTTTGCGCGTGCCGTCAGCGCGGGATCATCTGTTTGGGCCTGATAGACCAGTTTGGTGTAGTTCCCGAAATACATGTCTCGTAGCTGAGGATGACGATCCAGCCCCAGCGGTTTCCAGACGAATGCATCGAACTGCCGGGCCAGAAAATCGGTCAGGTAGAATGCGGTTGTCTCGTCCTCACCCTTTGCGGCAAAGGCCTCATTCCCCTCGAAGAACGAATAGCAATGTGGGCCTTTGACCATCTCGACATCCAGCCGGTCGCATGCCTTTTGTAGCAGGCCGCCAGTGCCGCAATCTGCGTAGACGACGAAGACCTGATCATACTGCTCACGATGCTTGGCAATCGCATCTTCAACGGCCTGAGTGATCTTCTCAGGGTGGACATGAAGGATCGCGGGTAGGCAGGTCAGGTCCATATGGTCCCAGCCGTTGCGGTTCTTGAGGTCCAGAATCTCGCGCGCCAAGGCCCCGCAGGCCAGCAAAAGGATACGCCCCTTGCCGGTTTCGTCATATCCATCGGTCGTTAGACGGGCGTCATCGGGATGCTGGTTATGCGACATTCCGGAGTCCTCTGCCTGGCTGGTCCGGGTGATTTTGCCCGAAAACGCGGCTTGAAACAAAAAGGCCGCCCGAAATCGAGCGGCCCTTTCAGAACAGAAACGGTGTTCTTATCCCGCCAGCTGGTTGTGCTTGCGCGAGACGAAGTCCTTAGCGGTCTCAACAGCCACAGCCGCGTCACGGCAATATGCGTCAGCGCCGATGGCTTTGCCGAACTCTTCGTTCAGCGGTGCGCCGCCGACCAGAACGATGTAGTCATCGCGAACGCCTTGCTCGACCAGCGTGTCGATCACAACCTTCATGTAAGGCATGGTCGTGGTCAGCAGGGCCGACATGCCCAGGATGTCGGGCTGTTCGTTTTCCAGCGCTTCCAGGTAGTTCTCGACCGGGTTGTTGATGCCGATGTCTACAACTTCGAAGCCAGCGCCTTCCATCATCATCGAAACAAGGTTTTTGCCGATGTCGTGGATGTCGCCCTTCACGGTGCCGATGACCATCTTGCCCACGCGCGGTGCGCCTGTTTCAGCCAGCAGAGGCTTCAGGATCGCCATACCGCCTTTCATGGCGTTGGCGGCCAGCAGAACCTCGGGCACGAACAGGATACCGTCGCGGAAGTCGTGGCCAACCACGGTCATGCCGCCGACCAGAGCTTTGGTCAGGATGTCGTAGGGGGTCCAGCCGCGCTCGAGAAGGATGTTGGTGCCTTCTTCGATCTCTTCTTTCAAGCCGTCGTAGAGATCGTCGAACATCTGTTCAACAAGCTCTTCGTCGTTCAGTTCGGACAGGATGATGTCTTCTTCGTCGGACATGGGGTGTTTTCCTGAGCTGTGCGGACCCTTGGTCCGGGGTGGCATTTTTTTCGTTTTGGCCAAAACGTCGCAGATTTACTGTGACGATTGCGACCTCGGCGGTTTCGGGACCGACGTTTATGTCAAAAATCGGCATCGGGCGACAGAATAATATGCATGATCATCCTGTGTCTGGCTCAGGTTAGCTAAAACAGGGGGTGGTTGCCTCGCGTTCAGTATTCGCTTACCTATAGTATGAGAACGTAAGGCGAACAAATGCAACCTCAAACCAATATCCGCGCTCGGGGGACCGCATCCAACGACGCGGGTCGCTTTGAAAAACTTGCCACGGTCCAAACGGATGACGGCTGGGACATCGAAGAAGACCAACCGCTTCTGAGGACCGAGGTCCGGGACGAGGTGGCGCGCAGTGTGATCACCTATAATCGCTCTCCCGACCTGCCGTTCGACCGCTCGATCAACCCGTATCGGGGGTGCGAACATGGTTGCGTTTATTGCTTTGCGCGGCCCAGTCATGCCTACCTTGGACTGTCGGCAGGGCTGGATTTTGAGACCCGTTTGACCGCGCGTGGCAATGCAGCCAAGGTACTGCGCAAGGAATTGTCCGCACGGTCCTACAAGGTCGCGCCGATTGCATTGGGCACTAACACCGATCCTTATCAACCCGTTGAAAAAGAACGCGGGATCACGCGGGCCTGTCTTGAGGTTCTGAGGGATTTCAACCACCCCATAGCGATCGTGACTAAAGGGACACTGATCGAGAGGGATATGGATATTCTTGCGCCCATGGCAGCGCTGGGGCTGGTACGCGTCGGGATATCCCTGACAACTATGGACGCTGACCTCTCTCGCCGGATGGAGCCGCGCGCTCCGTCTCCCAAACGGAGGGTGGAGGTCATCCGACGTCTGACCGGAGCAGGGGTGCCAGTGCGGGTGATGACCTCGCCCGTTGTGCCCGGGTTGACGGATCACGAACTGGAGACTCTGCTGGAGGCCGGGCATGAGGCCGGTGCCGACACCGCGAGTTGGATCATGTTGCGTCTGCCCCGCGAGGTGTCAGCCCTTTGGCAGGACTGGCTGGCCGAACATGAGCCCGCGCGGGCCGAAAAGGTCATGGCACGGCTGCGGGAAATGCATGGCGGGCGCGACTATGACCCGCGCTGGGGACACCGGATGCGCGGAGAAGGCGAGTATGCCGAGTTGATCGCAAAGCGCTTCAAGGTGGCCGTCAAACGTTTGGGCTTGAAGGTGAAATCCGAAGACCTGCGTCGCGATCTTTTCGCAAAACCTGCGCAGCCGGGCGATCAGATGAGCCTGTTTTAGACCGCGCGTCAGAAGCTGATGCCGATCCCGGCTGTGAACCCGTTGACCGTGTCGCTGCCATAGTAGCGGACCATGATCCGGGTTGTGCTTACCCATGGAACCCAGGTGTCGGAGAGGTCAACCTCGATCCCGCCGCCGACGCGGGCCAGCCAATCTGTGCCCAGAACAATCGACTGATCCCCGACCAGGTAAGAGATAGACAGATCCCCGACCCAACGCACCGGTCGACCAAACATCCGACCGCCTGTCGGAAACCTGTACCGTGACCAAAGCACTGCATTTGCAGCCGTTGATTGCACGAGGAGGTCTTCGTCATCACCAATGGGCCAGTATTCGATATGCGTGTAGCGAAGGCTCATCTCGAACTCTCGGTCATTGGTCAGAGGGCGTGCGTAGTCCAGCGTCAGGGAGCCGCCCGCACCTCCGGCCCAGAGACCGCCGCTTTCGAGGAAATCAGCCTCTATGCCAAGCCGCTCGGCGATCACTTGGGCAGCGACTGACGTGTCAGATTGGGTGCGCCCAATCGAAATATGCGCCATGGGCGTCAGTTTCCAGCGCTCTCCTAAGTCAAATTGGTAACCGATACCGCCTGTTACAGCGGCGCTTGTCCATTTAAGTGGCAACGTGGTGGTTTCGCCGGAGCCAGAAAAGAACAGGACCGGGTCATAGCGCGCATAGCCTATATAGCCTTCAAGGTAGATGGGCACGCCTTCGCTCAGTCGAAAGCCACCGCCCAATTGCGCAGATTTGAAATCATACTCGCGGTTTCCCGTGTTCGATTGCAGGGAGATCGCACTGGCCGAGTCATCAGGGATGCCAGCAAGGCCCAAAATCGCCAGAGAACCCGCCGCGTTTTCGCGCTGGATCTGTTTGAAAATGTCCTCAAGAATCCCTTGCGCCAAACCAGACGCCGGAAACGCAAAGAACGCCAGAATGGCTATTTGAAGGAACCGACATACCATCGCAACACACGGTTTCTACAACGTCACGAGACCATATCCATGGTCTTAGGCTGAGAGAAGCAGGCGCAAAAACCGCCGGTGCAAGTGACGCAGCGCTACAACAATTCAGGATCAAAAAAAGGCCCCGGAGAACGTCCGGGGCCTTGGTTCTGTTTGGTTTAACGCGCGGTTCAGCGCTTTTCGATATCCACGTAGTCGCGGAGTGTTTCGCCCAGATACAGCTGACGCGGGCGGCCAATCTTGTTCTGAGGATCGGCGATCATCTCTTTCCACTGGCTGACCCAGCCAACTGTGCGCGACAGGGCGAAGATCGGTGTGAACATCGAGGTTGGGAAGCCCATCGCTTCGAGGATGATGCCCGAATAGAAGTCCACGTTCGGGAACAGTTTCTTCTCGGCGAAATACGGATCTTCCAGAGCCTGTTTTTCCAACGCTTTGGCGACCTGAAGCTTGGGGTTGTTTTCAACACCCAGCAGATCCAGCACCTCATCCGCCGATTGCTTCATCACCTTCGCACGCGGATCGAAGTTTTTGTAAACCCGGTGACCGAAGCCCATCAAGCGGAACGGATCATTCTTGTCTTTGGCGCGCGCGATGTATTCGGGGATGCGATCGACGGTGCCGATCTCTTCCAGCATCTCAAGGCAGGCCTGGTTCGCACCACCATGCGCCGGACCCCAGAGGCAGGCGATACCGGCCGCGATACAGGCAAACGGGTTCGCGCCCGAAGAGGACGCCAAACGCACGGTCGAGGTCGACGCGTTCTGTTCGTGATCGGCGTGCAAGGTAAAGATACGGTCCATCGCACGGCTGAGGATCGGGTTGACCTCATATTCTTCGGCCGGAACGCTGAAGCACATGCGCAGGAAGTTCGATGCATAGTCCAGATCGTTGCGCGGATATACGAAGGGCTGACCGGTGTGATACTTGTAGGCCCAGGCCGCAATCGTTGGCATCTTGGCGATCAGGCGGTGCGAGGCGACCTCGCGCTGATGCGGGTCCGAGATATCGGTCGAATCGTGATAGAAGGCCGACATCGCTCCGACGACGCCAACCATGATGGCCATCGGATGCGCGTCGCGACGGAAGCCACGGTAAAAATACTGCATCTGTTCGTGCAGCATGGTGTGACGTGTGATCGTGGATTCGAAGGTTTCAAGATCTTTTGCGACCGGCAGCTCTCCGTAAAGAAGCAGATAACAGACTTCGAGGAAGTGGGATTTCTCTGCCAGTTGATCAATCGGATAGCCGCGGTGCAGCAGCTCACCCTTATCGCCATCAATATAGGTGATGGTGCTGTCGCAGCTGGCGGTCGAAGTAAAGCCGGGATCGTAGGTGAACACACCTGCCTGACCATAGAGCTTGCGAATATCGACAACATCAGGCCCAGCAGTTGGAGAGTGAACGGGCAACTCATACTCTTTGCCATGGACGGTCAGAGTTGCTGTCTTATTGCTATCAGTCATGGTTGTCCCTTCTTCATTTGTGCGCAGGTCAGTTCATCGCCCTGACCTGCGGGCAATGACTGCGCGCGGGCGCGCAGCCCGGGTGTGTTAGCGGTACAGCGTTACCCGAATATGAAGATTGGGTTTAATCCGCTGCTTCAGAAAGCCGCGCCAGGGTTTCATCGCGCCCCAGCACAAGCATCATGTCAAAAACCGAAGGAGTGACTGCCCGACCCGCCAATGCCGCCCGAAGCGGGCCTGCCAGCTTACCGAACTTGACCTCCTTTGCTTCTGCAAAGGAATTCAGAGCCTCCTCCAGCTCGTTCCGGGACCAGCTAACATTTTGCAGCTGCGGCGTCAATTCACTCAGTATACCATCGGATACAGATGACAGTGCCTTTTGGGCTTTCTCATCGCACTCGATGGGGCGCGAGGTCAGTACAAAATGCGCTTTTTCAAGCAGTTCCGGGAAAGTCCGAGCGCGGTCCTTGAGACAATACATCGCGCTTTCCAGATCACTGGATTGTGTTTCTGAGAGAGGTGGCAGGTCGGCTGCCGCCAAGTATGCTTCGATTTCATGCCGCAGCGCAGCATCATCTGAGATCGCAATATGCTGGCCGCACAGGTTCTCGAGCTTTTTCAGATCGAACCGCGCCGGGCTTTTGCCGATTCCGCCCAGATCGAACCACTCCCTGGCTTGTTCATCGGTGAAAAACTCGTCATCCCCGTGGCTCCAACCCAAGCGGGTCAGGTAGTTTCGCATACCAGCGGCGGGATAGCCCATCGCCTGATATTCCTGCGCGCCCAAGGCACCGTGACGCTTCGACAGCTTCTTGCCGTCCGGCCCGTGAATCAGCGGGATATGAGCCCACACCGGAACATCCCAGCCCATTGCCTCGTAGATCATCATCTGGCGCGCGGCGTTGTTCAGGTGATCGTCGCCCCGGATCACATGCGTTACGCCCATGTCGTGGTCATCCACAACAACCGCTAGCATATAGACCGGTGTGCCGTCCGAGCGCAGCAGAACCATGTCGTCCAACTGGTCGTTTCGGATGGTCACGTCACCCTGCACTTGGTCACGGATCACCGTGGCGCCGTCCTGCGGGGCTTTGATGCGGATCACGAAGGGCATATCCGGATGCGTGGCCGGGTCGGCATCGCGCCATGGGCTGCGGAACAGGGTCGATTTACCCTCGGCCCGCGCCTGCTCACGAAAACCCGCGATTTCGTCCTGAGTCGAGAAACACTTATAGGCTTTGCCCTCGGCCAGAAGCTGATGCGCAACTTCGGCATGACGCGCAGCCCCTTCGAATTGGCTAATGACATCTCCGTCATGATCCAGACCCAGCCACTCCATCCCTTGCAGGATCGCCGCCGTGGCCTCGGGGGTCGAGCGTTCGCGGTCCGTGTCCTCAATTCGCAACAGGAACTTGCCGCCACGACCACGCGCATAGAGCCAGTTGAACAGCGCAGTACGCGCGCCGCCAATGTGAAGAAAACCGGTAGGCGAAGGGGCGAAACGGGTGACGACCTGATCGGACATTGTGTTGATTAACCTTTTGGTAACCGCGATGGGCTTAGCTTGGTGCCTGTCTAACGAGCCTCAAGGACGGGGGCAACCATGCGTGTTCTCGCACAGGTCCGGTTGGCGCTGCTGAACCAGATCGGGTTTTTGTTTCCGTGGTCTCCGGTGTGTTTGGCCCTTGGGATCGGTCTCTATTTCGGATTGCGGTTCGAACCAGAGGGAACTTTGTACCTGGGTCTGGCCGTCGCAGGATTGGCTTTGATCGGCTTGAGTCGTGTGTTGCCCGCCGGATGGGGCGCGTTGGCAATCGGGGGGGCGCTGGTAGCGGCTGGCTTTCTGCTTGCGGGTGCCCGCGCCCACATGGTGGCGGAACCGGTTCTGTCATGGCGATACTATGGCCCTGTCGAGGGGAGGGTCGTCGCCATGGACCGCTCCGCCTCGGATGCGCTGCGATTGACGTTGGATCAGGTGCGGGTAGGGGACGTGCCAGAGCACCGACGTCCGCAGCGCATCCGTCTTTCCGTTCATTCCGAGGTCGGGCCCATCGCGCCGGGAAAACGGATCATGACCACGGCGCATCTGTCCCCGCCGCAAGGCCCTGTCGAGCCCGGAGGGTTCGATTTCCGCCGTCACGCCTGGTTTCAGGGGCTTGGTGCTGTCGGGTACACGCGGGTGCCGGTGATGACCATCGCGCCGCCGCAGGACGCGTTGCAGGGCGTTCGGGTCACGGCCATTCGCATGGCAATCTCGGACCATGTGCGCGCCCATCTTCCGGACGAGGTCGGAGGGTTCGCAGCCGCCGTCACGACAGGAGACCGGAGCAGCATGGGGCAAGACACGCTCGATGCGCTGCGCGCGTCAAATCTTGCGCATCTGCTGGCGATTTCAGGCCTGCATATGGGGTTGCTAACCGGGTTTGTGTTCATGGCCTGCCGCATTGGATTGTCTGCAATCCCCGTTTTGGCCCTCCGTTTGCCCGTCCGCAAACTTGCCGCTGGTTGTGCGCTGTTCGCGGCTGTGATCTACCTGATGCTATCCGGCGGCAATGTTGCGACCGAGCGGGCCTTTGTCATGGTCAGCGTCATGTTCGGAGCAGTTCTGATCGACCGGCGCGCCATTTCGCTAAGGGCAGTCGCTGTGGCCGCATTGATTGTGTTGACCCTGCGCCCCGAAACCCTGCTCAGCCCCGGCTTTCAAATGTCATTCGCGGCGACAACCGCTTTGGTCGCTGTATTCGGAGCGCTGCGTGATTTCGGACCCATGCGAGGTCCGAAATGGTCCAAAGCCGTCGTTGGCCTTCTCATGTCCTCTGCCATCGCGGGCCTTGCTACCGCACCAATCGGAGCCGCGCATTTCAATACAATGTCGCATTACGGCCTGCTGGCCAATCTGCTTTCGGTGCCTGTCATGGGGTCCGTCGTCGTCCCCGCGGCAGTTGTCGCGGCGCTATTGTCGCCTTTTGGGCTGGAGTGGATCGCGCTAAACTTAATGGGGTTAGGACTGCGTTGGATTTTGATGATCGCGGAGTGGGTGTCCGGGTTGGACGGATCTCTGGGCTATGTGATCCGCCCGCCTTGGATTGTTCTGCCCATGATCGCGCTAGGGGCGCTTTGGCTGGCTTTGTGGCGGGGTCGCGCGCGATGGGTTGGGGTGGCTCCGGTGGTCCTGGCCTTCGCGCTTTGGACTTCGGGTAGCCGACCTGAGGTTCTGATCGCCGAATCCGGTGGGCTGGTCGGCGTCATGACCACTGAGGGCCGCGCGCTCAGCAAAGAAAAGGGCAGCGGGTTCGCGGCGACAGTCTGGCTTGAGAATGACGGAGACGGTCTGACACAAGGCCAGGCGGCCAGTCGATGGCTGGGCCACGCGGATCGTGTGCAAAGGATCGCTCTGACCGGGGCCGAGGTGATCCACCTGACCGGCAAACGCGCGGCGCTTGCGTTTGACGAATGCAAAACCGGTCAGATCATTGTGTCTTCGGTCGATCTGAAACTTAGTGGAAATTGCACCATTTTCGACCCGGACCGGCTGTATGAGACCGGAAGCCTGTTAATCTCAGGCGGCAAAATCACGTCAAGCGCCGAGATGACCGGCGATCGGCTGTGGTCCCCGAAATCCACGGGGACCCGCGCGAAAACGGGCAATCAGTAGGTCCGGATCAATCCGACCAGACGGCCCTGAACCTTTACTTTTTCCTGCGGCAGAACGCGGGTTTCATAGGCGGGGTTCGCAGCCTCCAGCGCGATGGCTTTGCCACGGCGGAAGAACCGTTTCAGCGTCGCCTCCTGATCCTCGACCAGAGCAACGACGATATCGCCATTGTCGGCGGTTGAGGTTTCGCGGATCACCACAACATCGCCGTCGTTGATCCCGGCGTCGATCATCGAATCTCCACGTACTTCAAGTGCATAGTGCGACCCTTGGCCCGAGACCATCGGGCCGGGCACGGCCACCTTGTGCGAGACATGGCTGATTGCCTCAATCGGGACACCGGCGGCAATCCGGCCCATAACGGGCAGCTCCATCGCATCAACCGAAACCGGCTCGAAATTCGCAGGGCGCGTGCCTTCGGGCTTGTCGCCCTCGATCACGCGTGGGTTGAAGCCCGCCGTGGGTTCTCCGCCCAGGCTTTCAGGCAGTTTCACGATCTCAATCGCGCGAGCGCGGTGTGCCAGACGCCGGATAAAGCCGCGTTCTTCAAGCGCTGTGATCAGTCGGTGGATGCCGGATTTCGATCGAAGGTCCAGCGCCGCCTTCATTTCGTCAAAGCTAGGCGGAACGCCGTCTGCTTGTACACGTTTGTGGATGAATTCCAGCAAATCCAGCTGCTTCTTGGTCAGCATCGCTCATACCTCGTCGCTTATGCGTTTGCATTTGTTCTACGCATGTTCACGTTTTGTGTCAACGTTTTTGAGGATGTTCTACAGTGACAGGTACTGAACTTGGGCCCCTACGGGCAAGGCCGGATCCTTGGGCGGACGCATCAGCAAGGCATTGGCGTCGGCCAGAACGCTCAGCAAGGAACTGTCCTGATCTGCGCAGGCGCGAATGCCGCTTTCATCGAGGATAGCGCGCATGTAATGTTCACGCGAACCATTGGCTGCAAGCGGTTCGGTCAGTACGGCCGTTTTGAACGGGTTGAGTAAGGCCTCCAACCCGAGCATTCGCCGGACCAACGGAACAAGGAACAGATAGCCGCAAACCATTGCGCTCACAGGGTTTCCGGGCAACCCGACCATCGCTGCATCCCCCATGCGACCGGCCATCAGAGGTTTTCCGGGCCGCATGCGGATCTTGTAGAAGGACCGATCCATGCCCAACGCCTCGGAGACGTCAGAGACAAGATCATAGTCGCCGACAGAGGCGCCTCCGATCGTGACCACCAAATCCGCACCTTTGGCCAGCCCAAAGGCGGTTTCCAGCGACGATGCTGTATCCCGCGCGATAGGGAGAATGCGAACATGCGCGCCTTCACGCTCCAACAGCGCCTTCAAACCGAACGTATTCGACGCGATGATCTGATCCGGACCCGGAACCTCTCCGGGCATCACCAGTTCATCCCCGGTCGAGATCAACGCGATCTGAGGTTTCCGCGCAACCGGGACCTGAGGGATATTCATAGCCGCCATGAGCGCTATATCTTCCGGGCGGATCACGCGCGGGGCGGTGATTGTGGTGCCCTTTGTGAAGTCAATGCCCGCCGGTCGGATGTTGGTCTTTCGCCCGGGATCATCGCTGATGGTGATCAGGTCGCCCTTACGGTCGACATCTTCCTGAATCACAACGAAATCAGTGCCTTCCGGTACTGGCGCGCCGGTGAATATACGCACGGCCTGACCCGGACCCACCACGCCGTCAAAGCGGTTTCCGGCGGCCGATTCACCCACCAGTTTGAACATGGCGTGCAGCTCGACTTCGGCCGCTTTGACCGCATAGCCATCCATTGATGAGGCCGCGAAAGGCGGTTGATCACGCGTAGCGCTCACGTCCTTCGCCAGCACGCGACCTGCGGCCTCGGCCAGAGGGACGGTTTCTACGGGAAGCGTTTCAACTAGATCAAAAAGCAGGGCGCGGGCGTCTTCGACAGTGATCATGTCGCCTCGTAACGCCCTGATTTGCCGCCATCTTTCAGCAAAACGCGAATGCCGCCGATCTCCATCGCCTTGTCGACCGCCTTGGTCATGTCATAAACGGTCAGCGCTGCGGTCGAGACGGCGGTCAGTGCCTCCATCTCAACCCCTGTCTGACCAGAGGTTTTCACGGTCGCCTCGATCTGAACGCCGGGCAGGTCGGGATCAAGCGTCAATTCGACCGCGACCTTGGTCACCGGCAGAGGGTGGCAAAGCGGGATCAGGTCCGGGGTTTTCTTAGCCCCCATGATCCCCGCAAGCCGTGCGATACCCAGAACGTCACCTTTTTTGGCGCGACCTTCTGAAATCAAATCAAACGTTTCTCGAGCCATCTTGATGTGACCGGCGGCTACGGCCACGCGGTCGGTCACCTCTTTGTTCGAGACATCGACCATATGAGCCTGCCCCTGCGCATCAAAGTGAGTGAGCGGCATCACATCACCCCGGGGATCAGCGGGTTTGAGAGGATGTGGCGGGTGGCCGCGGTGACGTCATTCTGCCTCATCAGGCTTTCACCGATCAGGAAGCAGCGCGCGCCGTAGCGGGCGATATCCGCCAGATCCTCGGGTGTGCTCAAGCCGCTTTCACATACGATGGTGCGATCTCCGGGCACCAGCTTGGACAGGCGACGCGTTGTATCCAGAGTGGTTTCGAAGGTCTTGAGATTACGGTTATTTATCCCGATCAGCGGGCTCTTGAGTTCTGTTGCGCGCTCCAACTCTTCCTGATCGTGAACCTCGATCAGGACGTCCATACCCCAGTCGAACGCTGTCTGTTCCAACTCGGCGGCCTGAGTGTCCTCGACCGAGGCCATTATGATCAGGATGCAGTCGGCGCCCAAGGCACGCGCCTCGACGACCTGATAGGGGTCGTACATGAAATCCTTGCGCAGCGCGGGCAGGTTGGTCGCGGCACGTGCGGCGGTCAGGTAGTCTTTCGAACCCTGGAAACTGGGTGTATCGGTCAAAACCGACAAACAGGCCGCACCGCCTTCTTCATAGGCTTTCGCCAGAAGCGGCGGATCAAAGTCGGGACGGATCAAACCTTTGGACGGGCTGGCCTTTTTCACCTCGGCAATCAGGCCATAGCCAGACCGGGCGGCTTTACGCAGAGCTTCGGCAAAGCCGCGAACCTCGGGTGCGCTCCTGGCTTCGCTTTCAAGCTCATCCAGGGATTTTTGCGCCTTGTCCGCTTCGATTTCTTCCAGCTTGTAGGCTTTGATTTTGTCCAGAACGGTCTCGGTCATGCAGCTTCCTGTGTGATCCGCGCCAGCGCGGTAACTTTTTCTTTTGCTTTGCCACTGTCGATGCTTTCAGCAGCCATTTCAACACCTTCGCGCAGATCTGACGCGGCATCAGCCACGACCAGAGCGGCCGCCGCGTTCAACAGCGTCGCATCGCGGTAGGCCGAGGGCGCGCCGTCGAGCAGAGCGCGGAACGCGACGGCGTTGTCTTCGGGTGCGCCGCCGACGATGTCTTCGAACGGATGGACGGGCAGGCCAGCATCTTCGGGATGCAGTTCGACCTCCTTGATGCGGTCGTCTTCCAAAGCGGCGACCCAGCTTATGCCGGTGATTGTCAGTTCATCCGTGCCGTCTGAACCATGTACCAGCCACGCGCGCTCAGACCCCAGCAGACCCAGCGTTTCGGCCATAGGGCGGATCAGCTCGCGCGTGAAGGCACCGGTTAGCTGACGCTTCACGCATGCAGGGTTGGTCAATGGCCCGAGAATGTTGAAGATCGTGCGGGTTCCAAGCTCTTGTCGCGAGGGCATGACATGAGCGATCGCAGGGTGATGCATGGGGGCCATCATGAAGCAGATACCGGCTTCATTCAGCGCCTTTTCAACCACTTGAGGGCCGACCATCACGTTGATCCCCATCTGCGACTGCAGATCAGCGGTCCCCGATTTCGAGCTGAGATTGCGGTTGCCGTGTTTGGCGACCGTCACACCGGCCCCGGCAGTCACAAAGGCCGTCGCGGTGGAGATATTGAGGGTGTGCTTGCCATCACCGCCCGTTCCGACGATGTCCATCGCTCCCTCGGGTGCCTTCACCGCGTTGCATTTTGCGCGCATCACGGCGGCGGCGGCGGCGTATTCCTCAACCGTTTCACCGCGCGTGCGCATTGCCATCAACAGACCGCCGATCTGGCTGGGCGTGGCTTCGCCGTCGAAGAGGATGGCAAAGGCCTGCTCGGCCTCGGCACGGGTCAGAGGGCGGTCGGCGGACGCTCCGATCAGCGGTTTCAGGGCGTCGCTCATGCGGGGACTTTCAACTCTTGCAGGAAGTTCTTGAGGAGGGCGTGGCCATGCTCGGACGCGATGGATTCCGGGTGGAACTGGACACCGTGGATGGGCAGCTCTTTGTGTTGCATCCCCATGATGGTGCCGTCTTCCAGCTCTGCCGTGATCTCGAGGCAGTCGGGCAGGCTCTCGCGTTCAACCACTAGCGAGTGATAGCGCGTGGCCTCAAAGGGCGAAGGAAGCCCGGCGAAAACACCTTTGCCGGTGTGGTTCATGGTGCCCATTTTGCCATGCACGATCTCATGGCATCGCACGACCTTGCCGCCAAAAGACTGCCCGATGGTCTGATGCCCAAGGCAAACACCCAACAACGGAGTTTTGGTCTCGGCTGCGGCTTCGGTCAGGGTAAGGCAGATGCCCGCCTGATCCGGGTCGCAGGGGCCGGGGCTCAGCAGAATTCCGGCGGGATTCATCGCCATGGCCTCTTGTACGTCCAGCGCATCATTTCGGCGAATGACCATTTCGGCCCCAAGTTCGCCCAGATAATGCACCAGGTTGTAGGTAAACGAGTCGTAGTTGTCGATCAGCAGCAGCATTTGGCACTTGTCTTCGTTTGGGCATTTCAGGCTGGCGATGCAGCCCCGGGCCACGGTATAATGTCGGGACATACATGCTCAGGCTTGTGAGGCAGCGTCAAGAGGACATCCCGTTCTTGACCCGCCATCAGGTCGAGCGCCACAAAAGATGGCGCAGGATGGGCGAGGCAAGACTAAAGTCGAGAGGCACGAGCAATGCGTGGATTTTTCGGAGGAATGATCGTCGGGGCGGTCGTTGTTTTGATCGTGGGAGTGATGTTGTCGCTCAACACGCCGCTGGCCAATAAGCCGGTGGTCAAGACTCAGGCACCCGAGCCGGTGGATGTTGAAACACCCAAGGCTCCGGAACAAATTGCCGAGACCCCGTCGGACGCGGATCTTGTGGAATTGCCGCCTGCTGGGCCGAAACCCGCCGAAGAGCCGGATGAGGCGCTTGATCTGTCCGATCTGGAAACGGTGCCCGACGAACAGCCCGTCGTGGCTGAGGCCGGCGACGAGTTGCAGGAACCTCAGGCCGAAGACCAAACCAGCGTGACCGTCATGACCGACGCGCCAGCTGCTCCGCAGGCACCCAGAACCGCCCCCGCCTTGCCGGAAACAGACGCGGCGCCGGTTGTTGTGGATGAAGCCCCGGAACCCTCTGCCGAGCCAGAAGATGTGGCAACGCTTTTGCCCGAACTGCCATCGCAGCTTGCGCCGGAAGAGGCTGAGCTGGATGAAGAGAATCCTTTTGAAAACAGCCCAATCGCTGTGGAAGGGGATGAGGACACCTTGCCCCGCAATCTGCCCAAACTGGCCGCACTTCCCCAGATCGGCGGAGAAGACACGACCTCGACCAACACACTGGTCGGCACGCGCGTTGTTCCCCTGACCGAACGGGACGATGCCCCGGTCGAAACCGATGAAGCGGTCGTAGATGAGATGACCGGAAAGCCGATCGAGGACTACGCTGCAAGCTTTGAGAACCCCGAAGCCAAGCCTCTTATGTCGATTATCCTGATCGATGATGAGGGCTCTTTCGGAGCCGAAGCTTTGCAGGACTTCCCGTATCCCGTCAGCTTCGCGATCAGCCCCTCTGATCCCGACGCCGCCGAGAAAATGGCCCGCCATCGCGCCGCCGGGTTTGAGGTTCTGGCCATGGCCGATCTGCATGAATCCGCCAGCGCGCAGGACGCCGAGGTATCGATGGCCGTATGGTTGGACACGCTGCACGAGACAGTAGGTATTCTGGAAGGGGTCGAAAGCGGAATTCAGGGCAACCGGAAACTGGCCGATCAGGTTGCGTCGATTGCGGCGGCCACCGGTCGCGGGTTGATCACGCAGGATAACGGGCTGAACACGGTCCAGAAACTGGCCGCGCGCAACGGCATCCCCTCTGGCGTGGTGTTCCGCGATATCGATGGTGCGCGGCAGGATCCGAAGATCATGCGTCGTTTCCTGGATCAGGCAGCATTCCGCGCCGGGCAGGAGGGGACGGTTGTAATGCTGGGACGCGTGCGCCCCGAGACGATCTCGGCCCTGCTGCTATGGGGGCTTGAGGACCGCGGCAACCGGGTTGCCATGGCGCCGATCTCAGCGGTTATGAAACGCGAAGTTCAGTAACGTGTCAGCAGAAAAGAGAAGGGCGGTTGATCCTGTGATCAGCCGCCCTTTCTTTATGAGTTGCGGTTGCCCGTGAACCGGGCCGCGTCCGCCGCCGCGCGTCTTATGGCGTTGGATTTATGGACCGTTTCCATATATTCGGCCTCGGGGTCGCTGTCATAGACCACGCCGCCACCGGCTTGAATATAAAGCTTGTGATCCTTCACGATGGCCGTACGCAGGGCGATACACATATCCATATCGCCGCCCGCACTGAAATAGCCAACGCCACCGCCATAAACGCCGCGTTTTTCGGGCTCCAGCTCGTCAATGATCTCCATCGCGCGCACTTTAGGCGCGCCCGAGACGGTGCCCGCAGGCATCCCGGCAAAGAACGCATCCAACGCGTCTTTGTCCTCGGCCAGCTCTCCGACCACGTTAGAGACGATATGCATCACGTGGCTGTAGCGTTCGATGATGAACTCTTCGGTTGGGCGAACAGTGCCGATCTTGGTGACGCGGCCAGTGTCGTTTCGACCCAGATCCAGCAGCATCAGATGCTCGGCCAGTTCCTTTTTGTCAGCCAACAGATCTAGCTCGTTCGCCTTGTCCTCTTCCGGGGTGGCACCACGCGGTCGCGTACCGGCGATCGGGCGAATTGTCACTTCGCTGCCGAAGACGCGCACCAGAATTTCTGGGCTTGCGCCCACGACCTGAAAGCCGCCGAAGTTGAAGTAAAACATGAAGGGCGATGGGTTCGTACGGCGGAGCGACCGGTAGAGCGCGAAAGGCGGAAGCGGGAAGTCCTGCGTCCAGCGTTGGGCTGGGACGACCTGAAAGATATCGCCTGCGCGGATGTATTCCTTGGCCTTTTCGACCGCTTCCATATAGCCGGATTTGGTGAAATTCGACACAGGTGGAGCGACCTCATGCGCGTCCCCAAGATCTCGGGTTTCGGCAGGCATGGCGCGTTCCAGATCACGCACCGCGTCCATCACACGCTCGGCAGCCTGCGCATAGGCGGCCTTGGCTGACTGGCCTTCGGTCACCCACGCCGGGGACACGACGGTCACTTCGCCTTTCACGCCGTCCAGCACCGCAATGACCGAGGGGCGCTGCATGATGGCATCCGGCAAGCCCAGCGGGTCGGGATTCACATCGGGCAGATACTCTACCAGACGGACCATGTCATAGCCGAGATAGCCAAACAGCCCAGCCGCCGCTTGGGGCAAATCATCGGGCAGGTCGATGCGGCTTTCGGCCAGCAGCGCGCGCAAGTTGTCCATCGGATTACCGTCTTGCGGCGTGAAGGCTTCGCCATCGAACCGGGCCGAGCGGTTCAGTTCGGACTCCTCGCCCCGGCAGCGCCAGATCAGATCAGGCTTCATACCGATGATCGAGTAACGCCCGCGTACCTCGCCTCCGGTGACCGATTCCAGCACAAAGGCATCTTTCTGCGCCCCTGTCAGTTTCAGCATCAGCGAGACAGGTGTGTCGAGATCGGCCGCAAGACGCGTATAGACGACCTGGTTTTCGCCCGCTTCATAAGCGCGCGCGAAGCTTTCATATTCGGGTGTCAGGGCCATTTGGGTCTCGTCTAGTAACTCGCCTGCACGGCGTTCAGGGCCTGCTGGTCGACAACCGGGCGCGCGCGGGTTTGCGCGTCGCGCACATAGGCGTCAAAGATGTTCTGCGCCAGTGCCTGATTCATTTGCGCGGCCAATGCGTCGCTCAGTTGGCGCAGCTCATCGCTTTCGGCCGGGGGCAGAACCTCGTCCAGACGAACGATCAGGGCAATTCCTTCGCCGCCAATGACGCGCAGGTCGCCCGGCTCCATTTCGAAGACTTCGTTCATGAAATTTGCGGGGACGTCATCCAGAAACGCAGTCCGCGTCAGGGCGTTTTCCACGCGGAACGGCAGGCCGGTGGCGGTGAAATCGCCATCAGTTGCCAGGGTGGTGACAACAGAATTGGCCTGCTCTTGCAGTGCTTTGGCGGTCTCGGCGGCAATCCAGGCAGCGGCGACGCGGTCACGGGCGCTGTCCAGAGGCTCTGGGCGTGGCGCCAGTTCTTCGTTCAGACGCAGCGCGAAAATTGAGCCGTCTTCGAGGAAGTCTATCTCGGGGAAGTCGCCTTCGCGCACGGCCTCAGCCGCGCTGCGGAAGCCGTCATATGCGGCGACTTCATCCACACTGTCGCGGGTCCAGTCGATTTGGCCCAGCTCCATATCGGTTTCCTGTGCCAGCTCCTCCAGCGTGGCGCCACCGGCGAGCATATCGTTGATGTCTTCGGATTGTGCCTCGATCAGACGACGCGCGCGGTCCGAGGCCAGTTCTTCCCGCAGGGCAGGCTCGGCATCCTCGAACGGGACGTTGTTGGCGGCCAGCGAACCGTTGATGCGGAACAGCGCCGGGCCGAATACGGAGGGCAGAGGGCCAACGACCGAGTCCAGCTCAGCGGCAAAGACCTCATCCGCGGCCTCGCCCAGATCGTCGCGGGTTACGTCGCCCAGATCAATGTCGCTCAGCTCAAGCTCGCGTTCGCGTACGAGTTGCTCGAAGGTGGTGCCGCCGACTTCAAGTTGGGCCTTTGCGTTGTTCGCGGAGTCTTCGTCCGGGAAGTTCAGGCGTTCGACCAAGCGGCGCTCGGGCTGCTGGTATTCATCGGCGCGCTCATCATAGAGGCGGCGCAGCGTGTCCTCATCTACCTCGACCGTATCCAGCAGCATTTCCGGAGACAGGATCGCATAGGTCAGACGCTTGGTGCGGGGCAGGGTAAATTGGTCGGTGTTCTCGTCATAGTAGGCTTGAATTTGCGCATCGGTTGGATCGCCCACTGGTGTTTCCAGCGCGTCCGCACCCAAAGTCGCCACGGTAAAGCTGCGGCGCGCGCCGATATAGTTTGTCAGAGTATCGGTTAGCGTTGAGGGCATTTCAACACCGCCGATGATCGCGCCCTGTACGATGGTGCGCGAGGATTCCTTGCGCAAGTCCGATTCGAACTCGGTATCTGTCATCCCGACCTGTTCCAGCTGAAAGCGATAGGCTTCGCGGTCGAACGTGCCGTTCACGCCTTGAAAGGCCGGGATCGAGACGATCTCGTCCTGTAGGTTCTCGTCGCCGATGGACAGGCCCAATTGACCGACCTCATTGTCTAGCGCGGCCAGAGCAGTCAGTCGGGACAGGGCGAGCTGTTCCAGACCCAGTTCGCGCGCCTGAGACATCTGTAGGGCTTGGCCGGTCTGTGCCTCAACCGCGCGGATTTCGCGCTGAAGCTCGCGGACATAGGCGTCGACCGAGACACTCTCATCCCCGACCTGCGCAACCGTGCGGATGGTGCCGGTCAGGCTGGTGGCGCCGAACCCTGCGAGGCCTACGAACAGAAGGCCCATCAGAATCCAGACAAAGGTTTTCGAGATGCTGTTTTTGCCTGCGGCCATGATGCCCTCTTACTGCTTGCCCTGTTGGTTGCGGCCCTGAATACGACGGGCACCGCCGGGGGGCAAGCTTAGAAGGACAGAGCCTGCAACCGGTCGAACAATTGGACGATCCCGGCGCGGTCGAGATTGGCAAAGGCAATACGCACCTGACGTTTTCCAGCCGGGTCATGATCAGGCATGAACATGGTGCCGGGCAGCAGCAGGATACCGGCCTCGGGCACCAGTCTTTGCGCCAGCTCGTCCGACGGGAGGTCGAACGGGTGTTCGAGATAGGCGAAATAGGCACCAAGACCCAGCAGGCGCCACCCTTTGGCCTCAAGCTGAGGCATACCCTCAGCAATCGCGGCGCGGCGGTCGAGGATTTCGTCCCGCTCTCCGGCAAGCCATTGCGAGAGGTTCTGCATGCCCCACAGGGCGGCAAACTGGCCGATCTGACCGGGGCATATAGCGACGGTGTCTAGAAATTTCTCGGCCTCGGCCAGCAGGCTTGCGCTGGTTGCAACCGCGCCGACGCGATGTCCGGTCAGGCGGTAGGCTTTGGAGAAGGAATAAAGATGCACCAGCGTCTCATCCCAGCCGTGCTTTTGGAACAGGTCATGCGGAGGACCGCTGCGGCTGTCAAAATCGCGGTAGGTTTCGTCGACCAGCAGGCGAATACCTGCATCGCGCGCGAGATCGTAGAAGGCGCTGACCAGTTCGGCCGGGTATTCGACGCCGCCCGGGTTGTTTGGGGTCACCAGAGAAATGGCGCGTGATTTTTCGGTGATCAAAGCGCGCGCCGCCTCTGGGTCGGGGAGCAGATCGTCGCCCGTGGGCAGGTCAATGGCCCGCACGCCCGCCATGTCCAACCACATTTTATGGTTGAAATACCATGGAGTTGGGAGGATGACCTCATCCCCCTCGTCGGTGAGCGATGAAATCACAGCTGAGAATGCCTGATTGCAGCCCGACGTTATGGCGATCTGATCTGCTGAAACCTGCCCGGCATAGTGATTGCTGATTTCCGCGGCCAATTCGGCGCGGAGATCGGCATTGCCGAGCACTGGTCCGTAGAGATGGGCGCTGTCTTCGTTTACAGCGAACTCTGCCATGGCCTCCCGCATGGACAACGGCGGAGGGTCAACCGGTGCAGCCTGGCTGACATTGATGAGGGGCCGGTCATCAGGAAACACGACCCCGTCCAACCAACGCCGTGCCTCCATCACTGGTGGCGGGAAGGTGGACCGGGTGCGTGTTTGGGACATGGCAGAATCTTTGCGAGGCTCTGCCTCGCACTCCGAGGTATTTTTGAACAGAAGAAGTTAGTCGGTGCCGCGATAAGGCTCGACATATTGCAGGGCCATATCCCAGGGGAAGAATATCCACGTGTCCTGGCTGACTTCGGTGATGAACGTGTCCACCATGGGGCGGCCTTTGGGCTTGGCATAGACGGTGGCGAAATGCGCCTTAGGGTACATCGCGCGCACCAGTTCCAGCGTTTTGCCGCTATCGACCAGATCGTCGATGATCAGAACGCCTTCACCATCGCCCATCAGATTTGCATCTGGTGCCTTCAAAACTTCGGCCTCGCCTTGTTCCTGATGGTGATACGAGCGTACGCTGATTGTATCGACGGTGCGGATGTCCAGCTCGCGGCTGACGATCATGGCGGGGGCCATGCCGCCGCGGGTGATCGCGACAACGGCGCGCCATGCGCCGTCATCCGGGCCTTGACCATCCAGCCGCCACGCCAGAGCGCGCGAGTCGCGGTGAATTTGGTCCCAGCTGATGTGGAAGCCTTTTTCGTGGGGCAGGCGGTCTTTGGCGCTCATTTTATCTTAACCCTTTTCAACGTCCGGGGCATCGACGGCTTTCATACCAACGATGTGATACCCCGAATCCACGTGCAGATTCTCACCGGTGACACCGCTGCTGAGGTCGGACAGCAGATACAGGGCCGAGTTGCCCACATCGTCGATCGTCACGTTGCGGCGCAGGGGCGAGTTGTATTCGTTCCACTTCATGATGTAGCGGAAATCTCCGATGCCGCTGGCGGCCAGCGTCTTGATCGGTCCGGCCGAGATCGAGTTAACGCGGATACCGTCCTTGCCCAAATCTTCGGCGAGATACTTGACCGAAGCCTCAAGCGCAGCCTTGGCGACACCCATCACGTTATAGTGGGGCATGACCTGCTCGGCACCGTAATAGGTGAGCGTAATGGCACTGCTGCCCTCGGACATCATCTTTTCGGCCCGCTGCATCACGGCGGTAAAGGAATAGACCGACACATCCATGGTCAGTTTGAAATTTGCACGGCTGGTGTCGACATAGCGACCGCGCAGTTCGTTCTTGTCCGAGAAACCGATGGCGTGGACTACGAAATCCAGCTTGCCCCATTTCTCTTCCAGTGAAGTAAACAGAGCGTCGATCGACCCCTCGTCACTGACATCACATGGCAGCACGATTTCACTGCCGAGTTGCGCTGCCAGAGGGTCAACACGTTTTTTCAGAGCATCACCCTGATAAGAAAAGGCCAGCTCGGCCCCGGCGTTGGACAAGGCGCGGGCGATTCCCCATGCGATTGATTTGTCATTGGCCAGTCCCATGATGAGGCCGCGTTTTCCGGCCATCAACTGATTTGACATGATTGGTTCTCCGCCTGTCGTCGCGTTATGTTGCGATGGGTTTATGCCATTGACTGCCCTGCTTCAAGGCCGTGTGGTCTTGCCCGCGGCGGGTAATCGCCCTAGGCTTCCGACAAATACTTTCCAGGGGATGGAAATGACCGAGCGTGATGGCATTTTTGCTGGCTCCGATCCGTTTGAAATAGCGGCGCGGTGGCTGGGTGAGGCCGAACAGAATGAACCGAATGACCCGAACGCGATTGCCCTGGCGACCGTTGACAAAGACGGCATGCCGAACGCGCGCATGGTTCTTTTGAAAGACATCGAGCCGGAGGCCTTTGTTTTTTATACCAACTATGAAAGTGCCAAAGCGGCTGAGTTGGATCAGGCCGAAAAAGCTGCATTTGTCATGCATTGGAAATCTTTGCGGCGTCAGATTCGCGTTCGTGGTATAGTCAGTCGGGAAAGCGGGCCCAAGGCGGATGAATATTATGCGTCACGGTCGCTGAAAAGTCGGCTGGGTGCTTGGGCGTCTAAGCAGTCGCAACCCCTGAGCAGCCGGACGGCCCTGATGGCCGAGGTTGCCAAGGTGACAGCAAAACTTGGGGCCAATCCACCGCGCCCTCCGTTTTGGGGAGGATACCGGTTGGTTCCGACCGAAATTGAATTCTGGGCCGATGGCGCATTTCGCCTGCATGATCGGTTCAGATGGCGGAGGGTTGATCCGGGTTCCGCTTGGGAAGTGCAGAGGTTAAATCCATGACGTTCACGTATCGCGAAATGCAACAGACCGAAATCAAAGGTTTTTTTCAGCTTGAATTTGCCTGCCATTGCCATAAAAACCGAAACCTTAACGCACTACTAAATCATTCGATGGGAACACCGTGCCTGAAGACCTGAACAACATGTACCGCGTTCGTGGACACGTAAAATGGTTCGATCCCGCAAAGGGATACGGGTTCGTTGTGTCTGATGAAGGCGGCCCGGATATTCTGTTGCATGTGAACGTGTTGCGGAATTTCGGGCAGAGCTCGGTCGCCGATGGGGCAGGCATCGAGATCATGACCCATCGTACGGATCGCGGTGTTCAGGCTGTCGAAGTTGTTGCCGTTGATCCCCCTGCGCGCGCCGACTCAATGATGTTGGCCGACTTTGCCGAGCTGGATCCGGCGGCGATTGCGGCGGCGCCTTTGGAAGCTGCGCGGGTGAAATGGTTCGACAAGGGCAAGGGATTCGGATTCGCCAATGTGTTCGGCCGGGATGAGGATGTGTTTTTGCATATCGAAGTTCTCCGCCGTTCTGGCCTTGCCGATCTGCAGCCGGGCGAGGCGTTGGCCATGCGGGTGATTGATGGCAAACGGGGCCGTATGGCGGCTCAGGTCTTGGCTTGGGAAGCGGCGCTGGATCACTAACACCATGATGCGGTTTTGGGCTTCTCTGGCAGTATGCGTGATATTTCTGGCAGAAAGCGTGGCCGCCGAATGTCGTCCTGACCGGGTAGAGTTGCGCAACGATCAGACTCATGTCCGGTTTGACGTCGAACTGGCCGTGACCGGCCCCGAGAAATCGCGCGGGCTTATGTTTCGCGAGCATTTGCCGAACCGGTCGGGCATGCTCTTCGTCTACGATCCACCGCAACAGGTGGCGTTCTGGATGAAGAACACACTGATTCCTCTGGATATGATTTTCGTCGATCACGCGGGCGTTGTGACCCGCGTGCATGAAGGTGCGATTCCCGGTGATCTGACCCCGATTGAAGGGGGTGGCGACATCTTTGCCGTGCTTGAAATCAACGCCGGTTTGTCTGCGCGTTATGGCATTCAGCCCGGCACCCAGATGCGACACGAAATTTTTTCACAAGCGAGTGCGATTTGGCCCTGTTAGGGCTTTTCAAATCAGATCAGCATCGTTAGGAACGGCGCACGGTCCGGGGCGTGGCGCAGTCTGGTAGCGCACCTGTTTTGGGTACAGGGGGTCGTAGGTTCGAATCCTGCCGCCCCGACCACTTCTTCACTTATGTTGGTGAACCACCCATCGCTTGGTAGAGCGCGCTCAGCGCTTTATCCAGCGTTTTGCTTTCAACGGGAACTTCGACGGTTGCGCCGCTTTTTTGCGGCACTTGAAAGAACAACCGCGCATCCACGCGGTACCCGCCAGAGGTTTTGGTTGAGGTCATGCGCATGATGCTCTGCGGCAAATCCTCGTGCGAGCCATCATAGCTGAGAATCAAAAAGGCTGTGGTATCCGGTGGTAGAAACTCGCGGCACTCATAAGAATTGGCGTCGATCTTCAAGAACGTCTCACCGGGGCCTTCGCAACTGGTCTGGAAGGTTTCGAACAACCTGTCGGGGTAGGCGCTGAATTGAGCGCTACGCGACGACGTTGGCAATTCTTGTGCTGTGCAGGCCGCGATCAGGGCGCCTATCGGGGCGAGGTGAAGCAACTTCATCGTTTTGCCTGCTCTTTGTTCAATGGGTTGACGCGAGGATATGGCCGAAAGGCCACAACCTGATTCCCTGCCAGCTTAGCCAGCACAGGACTGGATGATCAAACCCGGATAACCATGCTGGCAAAAAGGCAATTTCTTCTTGCCGGTTTTGCGATCGGCGACGTCTCGCCGTGGATCATTCTGTGGAGGAATCAGGTGGCCCAGCACCCAACAAACAGGTCAACACAAAAGATTTCAAAAATGACTTAAAAAGGTCGTTGACCTGATATGCAAAGATACGCCAGATTGTATGGGCCGAATATGACGCCACTACATCTGGTATGAAAGCCGGAGAGGGCGCAGGGCAGGGACGGAACGCACACGACTATATTTGTGCAACCGCAGCGGCGGTATCGCGCTCATACGGGCAGCGGCTAGTCCTTTGCGTCTGTCAGGTTCGGCATTGCTGGTGGCTTTGCATTTCCCAAGCCGCAGCGTGGGTTGACGGACATTAAAAGGCGGCGGACATGAAGATTGAAAGAAAATTTACCAAATCAGGGCAGGATGCGTATGCGGACCTCGATTTCGTCTCGGCAACCTCCGAGATTCGAAACCCTGACGGCACAATTGTCTTTCGTCTGGACAATATCCAGGTCCCCTCAAGCTGGAGCCAGGTGGCCAGCGATGTCATCGCGCAGAAATACTTCCGCAAGGCTGGCGTTCCCAGCAAGTTGAAGAAAGTCAAAGAAAAGGACGTTCCTGAATTCCTGTGGCGCTCGATCCCGACCGACGATGCCGAGTTCGAAGGTGAAACATCTTCGAAACAGGTGTTTGACCGTTTGGCAGGCGCTTGGGCCTATTGGGGTTGGAAAGGCGGTTATTTCTCGGAAGAGGAAGACGCGCGCGCCTATTTTGACGAAATGCGCTACATGTTGGCGACCCAGCGGGCCGCGCCGAACTCGCCGCAGTGGTTCAACACCGGTCTGCACTGGGCCTACGGTATCGACGGCCCGGCGCAGGGGCATCACTATGTCGACTATAAAACCGGCAAACTGACCAAATCGAAATCCGCATATGAGCATCCGCAGCCGCATGCGTGCTTCATCCAGTCCGTCGATGATGATCTGGTGAACGAAGGCGGCATTATGGATTTGTGGGTGCGCGAGGCGCGCCTGTTCAAATATGGCTCTGGCACCGGTACCAACTTCAGCCATCTGCGTGCAGAAGGTGAGGCGCTGTCGGGTGGCGGCAAATCCTCGGGCCTCATGGGCTTTCTCAAGATCGGCGACCGCGCCGCTGGCGCGATCAAATCAGGCGGGACAACCCGTCGAGCAGCAAAGATGGTAATCGTCGATGCGGATCACCCGGACATCGAGCAATTCATCGAATGGAAGGTGATCGAAGAGCAGAAGGTGGCCTCGATCGTTGCCGGATCGAAGATGCACGAGAAGATGCTGAACGGCATTTTCGAGGCCATCCGCAGCTGGGACGGTGCGCAGGACGATGCGTATGATCCCAACAAGAATGATAGTTTAAAGAAAGCGGTTCGTGAGGCCAAAAAGGTCGCGATCCCCGAGACTTACATCAAGCGCGTGCTGGATTATGCGCGGCAGGGTCACGACAGCATCGAGTTCCCCACCTACGACACGGACTGGGATTCGGAGGCCTATAGCTCGGTCTCGGGTCAGAACTCGAACAACTCGATCCGCGTAACCAATGCGTTCCTGACCGCTGTTGAGAAAGACGCCGATTGGGAGTTGATCAACCGCACCGACGGCAACGTCGCCAAGACCGTCAAGGCACGCGATCTGTGGGAAAAGGTCGGCCACGCAGCATGGGCTTGCGCCGATCCGGGCATCCAGTTCCATGACACGGTCAACGAATGGCACACATGCCCAGAAGATGGTGAGATTCGCGGCTCGAACCCGTGTTCGGAATATATGTTCCTAGACGACACGGCCTGTAACCTGGCGTCCATGAACCTGCTGACCTTCCTGAAGGATGGTGAGTTCCAGGCGGCCGATTACATGCATGCGGCGCGCCTGTGGACCCTGACTCTGGAAATCTCTGTGACCATGGCGCAGTTCCCGTCGAAGGAAATCGCGAAACTCTCCTATGATTTCCGGACCTTGGGTCTGGGCTATGCAAACATCGGCGGCCTGCTGATGAACATGGGCTACAGCTACGACTCGGATGAAGGCCGGGCCATCTGTGGTGCGCTGACCGCGATCATGACCGGTGTGGCCTATGCGACCTCGGCTGAGATTGCCGGTGAGTTGGGTGCCTTTAAAGGCTATGAGCGGAACGCCGATCACATGCTGCGTGTCATCCGCAACCACCGCCGCGCGTCTCAGGGCGTGACCGAGGGCTATGAGAAACTGGCCGTCAAGCCGGTGCCTCTGGATCACGGCAACTGCCCGGACAAGCGTCTGGTTGATCTTGCCATGTCGGCCTGGGACGAAGCGCTCAGCCTTGGTGAAAAGAACGGCTACCGCAACGCGCAGGCGACCGTGATCGCACCCACTGGCACCATCGGTCTGGTGATGGACTGCGATACCACCGGGATCGAGCCGGACTTTGCGCTGGTTAAGTTCAAGAAGCTCGCGGGTGGCGGTTACTTCAAGATCATCAACCGCTCGGTGCCGTCGGCGCTGGAGAAGCTGGGCTATTCCTCGTCTCAGATTGAAGAGATCGTGGGTTATGCGGTTGGTCACGGCACGATCGGCAACGCGCCGGGCATCAACCATACCTCGCTGACAGGCCACGGCTTTGGCCCGAATGAGCTGGCTAAGGTGGATGCCGCACTGGAAAGCGCCTTCGACATCCGGTTCGTGTTCAACCAATGGACGCTGGGTGAGGATTTCTGCACCGGCGTACTAGGCATCCCGGCGACCAAGCTGAACGATCCGACTTTCGATCTGCTGCGTCATCTGGGCTTTACCAAAGCCGATATTGACGCAGCGAACGACCACGTCTGCGGAACCATGACGCTGGAAGGTGCGCCGCATCTGAAAGAGGAACACTATTCGATCTTCGACTGCGCCAACCCGTGCGGCAAGAAAGGTAAGCGTTTCCTTGGGGTTGATAGCCACATCACCATGATGGCGGCAGCGCAGAGCTTCATCTCGGGTGCGATCAGCAAGACGATCAACATGCCGAATGAAGCGACCATCGAGGATTGCCAGAAGGCCTACGAACTCAGCTGGTCGCTGGGTGTGAAGGCGAACGCGCTCTATCGTGATGGCTCGAAACTGTCTCAGCCTCTGGCCGCAGCGCTGGTCGAGGATGACGACGAAGCGGCAGAAGTTTTGGAAAGCGGCTCGACGCAGGAAAAAGCCGTCGTTCTGGCCGAAAAGGTGATCGAGAAGGTTGTGGTCAAAGAAATGATCCGCAGCCATCGTGAGAAACTACCCCATCGCCGCAAGGGCTACACCCAGAAGGCGATCGTTGGTGGCCACAAGGTCTATCTGCGCACCGGTGAGTTTGAAGACGGCAAGCTGGGCGAAATCTTCATCGACATGCACAAGGAAGGAGCTGGCTTCCGGGCGATGATGAACAACTTCGCCATCGCCGTGTCGGTCGGCCTGCAATATGGTGTGCCGCTGGAGGAGTTTGTCGACGCCTTCACCTTCACCAAGTTCGAACCGGCTGGGATGGTGCAGGGCAACGACTCGATCAAGAACGCGACGTCGATCCTGGACTACATCTTCCGTGAACTGGCCGTGTCTTATCTGGACCGCACTGATCTGGCCCATGTGAAACCCGAAGGCGCGAGCTTCGATGATCTGGGTCGCGGTGAGGAAGAAGGTGTCTCGAATGTCTCCGAGATCAGTGACACTGCGGCGTCCAAGTCCTTGGAAGTGCTGAAGCAAATCAGTTCGACAGGCTATCTGCGGAAACGTCTGCCGCAGGATCTGGCGATGTTCAATCCGCAAGCCGAGCTCAATGGTATGTCCGAACCGGCAGCCGCGTTTGAAGCGTCGGCAGAAACCGCCGTGGCGACCGGCATGGACGCACGGACCAAAGCCAAGATGCAGGGCTATGAAGGGGACCCTTGCGGCGAATGCGGAAACTACACGCTGGTGCGCAACGGCACCTGCATGAAGTGCAACACCTGCGGTGCAACAAGCGGGTGTAGCTGAGTTTAGCGCCCCGGCAACCCGGGGTGCAGGGGTCGGTCGCTGCCTTATGTACCGGCCCCGACGAATACGGAGCATGGCGCTGAGACTTACCATCAAAGCCATGTTCCACTCGGCCGACATGCCCGTGTTGGCCGGGAACAGGGTGGGGCGGAATATTGCTCCCTCCCACTCTTTCACGGGGCGGGTGCGCTCGCCCCATGCGCAGTCCAGGCCGCAGGCAAAAAAATACCGGGCGGTCAACGAAATGAGCCTGGAAGGCGAAACTGACAGGGGGCTTCGGCCCCCTTTCTTTTTGTCCAACGACTGGCTGCTAAGCTGAGTTTTGCCAGATCACCTCAAAACCATCGGGCAAGTTCTGCCGAGGCGCGATGGGGGATTTTTGCCCGGCAACAAGCCGCAGAGGCGACTCGGTCAAACACGCGGAGATTGGCGCGAAGTGGTCGTAATCTCGTTATGCGGGTGACGCTGGCCAAATCCTGAGGTTTCTTGCGCTCGTCCGGACGCAAAATCCAAAAATTCACTCAGGAGGCAAACTTATGACACCGAAATATCTGACCGCTCTGGCGGCTGTTGCGCTCGCACTGCCCACTCTGGCCACTGCGCAATCGGCAGCCGACGCAAATGGAGATGGCGTGTTGACCATCGAAGAGGTTCAAGCCGTCGTGCCCGAGGTTGACGCCGATACGTTCTCGGCCATGGATGCAAATGGGGATGGCGCATTGGACGCGGATGAAATCGCCATCGCGCAAGAAGCCGGTTTGCTACCCCCAAGCAACGGCTGATTGCCCAGATGACTTTGCGGCCCGAGAAAAATCGGGCCGCTTTTCAATTTTTTACAGAGGTAAGTGAATGTTGAATTTGGCGCGAATTTCCGCGTCCAGCAGAGGGTCGAAACTCGCTGCAGACGGGCTGGAGAGGATTTCGTTTTTTCGCGCGATTGCCTTTTGGATCAGGTCAGGCTTGTCCAATTCGGCCCATTCCTTGGGTGAGGTGCGGTCGCCGAACGTTGGATACACATAATCCGCCTGCATCCGGCTGAGCGTCGCATCCGTGCCCAGATAGTGGCCAGGGCCGCCCAGGCAAACCTCGGCGATCTGATCCAGCGCCAGAGTTTCGTCCGACACCTCGATCCCACGCACGCACCGTTGTGCCTGTCCGATCAGGTCATCGCCCAGGATCAGGCTTTCAAGACAGAACCCCAGAAGGGACGCATGCATACCGGCGGCCTCATAGATCATGTTGGCGCCGGATAGGCCGGTCATGACGTTTGAACACATCTGCTCCCACCCGGCCTGCATGTCGGGCAGTTTCGAATCCGATGCTCCGGCGGCGGTTCCGCCCGGAAGGTTGTAGAAGTTGTGCATCTGGGCGCATCCCGCGCTCAGCAGCGCCTGTTCGCCCGATCCCACGGACATCGCCCCGGTGCGCAGGTCCAAACCGAAGGGCCATGTGCCAAAGACGGCGGGCGCGCCAGGCACCACGGCATTTACGTAGACCAGACCGGCCAGGCATTCCGCTGTGGCTTGAGTGATGGCCCCTGCGATGGTCGACGGTGCGGTTGCTCCGGCCATGCCAGCGGACAGCAACAGGACCGGCATTCCCGCTTTGATGACCGCTTCCATGACTTCGCAGCTTTCAGTTGCGAATTTCATAGGTGGCACAACAAAGCAGTTCGAGTTCGAGATAAACGGACGTTCGCGCCATTTATCCTCACCGCCGGCGATCATGTGGATCATCTCCATCGCCGGGGCAACGTGGCTGGGTTCGGTAAAGGAGGTGCCGATATGTTTAAACGTACCTGCGCATGCCGCGTAGATCGTGTTCAGATCCATCTCGAGGTTGTCGGCGATGTCACGGCACACCATGGGGCGCTGAACGAAGTGGATATTGTCTAGCTGCTCGCAAATGCGAGAAGCATCGTGCAGATCCTGTACGGTCGAGTCGCGGTAGTTCCGCCCATCCACGTCGACCATGCTGACCGCGGCACCCGCCGTGCCGTAATGAACCTTCGTCCCACTCAGCTCCAGATCGGTCTTGCCGTTTCGACTATACAAGGTGACCGAGCGGTTTGCTTTGGCGATGGTGTCTTCGACCAATGCCCGAGGGAAACGAATGCGCCCATCGTCACCCAGAGTGCACCCAGCGCCCACCAGATAGTCGATCCCGCTTTGCGGAGCGTCCGCCAGCCCGATGGTTTCCAGAGCCTGAAGTGCCGCTTCGTGAATACGCTCCATCTGCGCTTGGGTCAGAGGTTTGTAGGTGCCGCCCTCCATCCCCGGGCGGACCGGGCGCAAGTGGTCGGGCAGGGCCGCGGCGCGGGCAGCACGACGCGCTGCGCGTCCGCCAGTTCTTGCAGAGCTGCGAGTTTGTTCGTTCATTGTGGGTATCCGATTATTCAGGTGATTGAGATTGCGATCAAAATCAGACCTGTGCTGGGCGTCCCCGTGCGGCACGACCACGATCCGCGCCAATGGTACGGCTGATCAGACGTATTTTCCAAACTTCGTTGGGCATTCAGTTCCTCGGACTTGCAGACCCATCCTGAGCAGTGTTGGATTTAAGTCTGTTCTGTTTGCGACCTCGCTGTCAATTATATTGCTTTCTCGGTCGCATGACGTTTGCCCATTGTCTTTTCCACAGGACTGCTTTTATTGTGTCCGAACGGGCATGGCGATTTTGACGCCCATAGGTCCCGCTTTTTTGAGTTTCGCTGCTGTGCCGCATGTGATGATCGATCTTTCACGGCATGGCAGACCGATTGTGCCCCCGTCGGGGCAATGGAGTGCCTGAACCCGGAAAATTCCGGGTGAAAGGAATAAATGGGCAGGCGGCGACCAAGATCGCGCCTGTCGGAGAAGAACCGCGATGACGCGCGCGCAACGTTTGAGAGACCGGGCAGGGGGCCACAGCGCCAGACCCTGCCGCGCGCCGTCTGATATCGCCCGTACAAGACACCTCCCCAAAAGTGCCTGTCCGCCTGGATGGGTCAGGACAACGCGTTTGGCGCGGTGCATCAAGGACACATGGCTAAGAAAATGCTTATCGATGCCACCCACGCCGAGGAAACTCGGGTTGTGGTGGTTGACGGAAACAAGGTCGAGGAGTTCGATTTTGAGTCCGAAAACAAACGCCAGCTTGCTGGCAATATCTATCTAGCAAAAGTTACTCGGGTCGAACCGTCTCTGCAGGCGGCATTCGTGGACTATGGCGGCAATCGTCATGGTTTCCTGGCGTTTTCGGAAATTCATCCCGACTATTATCAGATCCCCGTCGCCGATCGTGAGGCGCTGATGGAGGAAGAGCGCGCCTATGCCGAGGCGATGAAGGCGCGTGATGAGGCCGAGGAAGCCAAACCCAAAAAACGCCGCTCGCGGTCGCGCAGCAAAGCAGCGGACGTCAAGTCGAACGACCCGGTCGAGACCTTGGATGTCTCGTCCGAGCCAACGGGTATGGAGACCATTGATCTCGACGACAGCGAAGAGAACGATGATCTGGCAGTGCCCGAGGGGACCTCTCCGATGGAGACGGTTGCCGAGACTCCGGTGGAAGAACCCTCTGAGGATGAAGCGACTGAGGCCACTGACGCTCCGGCTGATGCGGAAGAGACAGCAGAGGTTGAGGCGTTTGAAGTCGAGACCGTTGAGGCGATCTCTGAAGAGCAGGCTGAAACCGAGGCGGAAGAACAGCCCGAAGCTACTGCTGATGCGGAAGAAGCCGAGGTTGACTCTGAGGAAGCCGCGCAGGCTGAGCCTGAGGCAGAAACCACTGAGACAGAGCCTGCCGAAGGTGACGACTCAGACGACGAAGAGAAAAAGTCTGATGCGACCGCCAAGGATGATTCGATTGAATCGGTCGCCGATGAGGACGACAGCGAGGATATCCGTCCTCCGCGCAAGCCGCGCCCGCGCCGCTACAAGATCCAGGAAGTGATCAAAGTGCGCCAGGTTCTGCTGGTGCAGGTCGTCAAGGAAGAGCGGGGCAACAAGGGCGCCGCGCTGACCACCTATCTTTCGCTGGCCGGTCGCTACTGCGTCCTGATGCCTAACACCGCACGCGGCGGCGGCATCAGCCGCAAGATCACCAATGCGCCCGACCGCAAGAAGCTGAAGGAAATCGCTGCCGAGATTGACGTGCCAACTGGCGCCGGCCTGATCATCCGGACCGCAGGGGCCAAACGCACGAAGTCCGAGATCAAGCGCGACTATGAATACCTGCAGCGCATGTGGGAGCAGATTCGCGAGCTGACGCTGAAATCCATAGCGCCCGCCAAAATCTATGAGGAAGGCGACCTGATCAAACGGTCGATCCGCGACCTCTATAACCGCGACATCGACGAGGTTCTGGTCGAAGGCGAGGGCGGTTACCGCATCGCCAAGGACTTCATGAAGATGATCATGCCGTCTCACGCTAAAAACGTGAAACGGTATGAGGACGCGCTGCCTCTGTTCGCGCGTTATCAGGTGGAAAGCTATCTGGCCGGGATGTTCAACCCGACCGTACAGCTGAAATCCGGTGGTTATATCGTGATCGGTGTGACTGAGGCGTTGGTGGCGATCGACGTGAACTCGGGCCGGGCGACCAAGGAAGGCTCGATCGAGGAAACCGCGCTCAAGACCAACCTTGAGGCCGCCGAGGAAGTGGCACGCCAGTTGCGTCTGCGTGACCTTGCCGGTCTGATCGTAATCGACTTCATCGATATGGACGAGCGCAAGAACAATACTGCGGTCGAAAAACGTCTGAAGGACAAGCTGAAAACCGACCGCGCGCGCATTCAGGTGGGTCGTATCTCGGGCTTTGGCCTGCTGGAGATGAGCCGCCAGCGTCTGCGCCCCGGTATGCTTGAGGCGACGACGCAGCCGTGCCCGGCCTGTCATGGTACCGGCCTGATCCGCTCGGACGACAACATGGCGCTATCGATCCTGCGCCAGATCGAAGAGGAAGGCACCCGCCGCCGCTCTCGCGAGGTTCTGGTGCGCTGCCCGGTCAGCATTGCCAACTTCCTGATGAACCAGAAGCGTGAACATATCGCCCAGATAGAGGCACGCTATGGTCTGTCCGTGCGCGTCGAAGGCGACATGCATCTGGTCAGCCCCGATTTCTCGCTGGAGAAGTTCAAGACCGCCAGCCGGATCGTGCCCGAAGCGACCGCTCCGGTCGTCTCCGTCGATGCATCACTGATGGATCTGGTTGACGCAACCGAAGAGGAAGAGGCCGAAGAAGAGGCGGTTCAGGCCGAAGAAGAAGCCAAGCCCAAGCGCAAGCGCCGTCGTCGTCGCCGCAAGAAGGGCGGTAACGATCAGCAAGAGGCTGAGGCATCGGAAGCAGCTGAAGACACGGCTGCCGAGGCTTCCTCAGACGAAGCCAAGACGGAAGACGTTGCTGAGGCATCGGACGAGGACGAAAAGCCCGCCAAGCCCAAGCGTCGCCGTGCGCCCCGTCGCAAGAAGAAAGACGTGGAATCCGAAGCGCAGGATGCCCCTGAACAGGAGGCAGAGGCCAAGGAAGACGCCCCAGTGGAAGCAGCCGATGTGGTTGCCGAGGCTGAGGCTGCTCCGGAACAGGTCGAAGAGGCTCCATCGGACGTCGCGGAGGTTACAGAAGCCGCACCGGAACCGGCTCAAGACACCAAAGAAACTGCTGAAGCTGTTGAAACGGCAGAGCCTGCCGAGGCGGTGGAAGCAGAAGAACCGGTCGAAGCTCAACCGGCTGAGGAACCCGCCCCGGTCGAAGAGGTTGCTGAGGCTGAAGCCGCACCCGTAGTTGAGGAAACCCCAGCCGAACCCGTTCTGGAAACGGTTGCGGAAGAGCCGGAACAACCGGCGGAGCCGCCCAAGCCTAAACGGCGCGGCTGGTGGTCGCTCGGAAGCTAAAATGAGAAGCTAAAAAAGAAAAGGCGGGCTTGAGGCCCGCCTTTTTCGATTCGATTGCTTGCGACTTAGCCCGCTTTTTGGATCAGATACACCTGATGGCCGTTCTCTTCGCCTTGCGACAGTAGGGTGTGGCCGCTCTCCGAACAAAAATGCGGGACATCAACTATCGCCGCAGGATCATCTGCCAGCACGCGCAATACTGCTCCACCGGGCAAGGACTTCAACCTTTTGCGCGCTTTCAACACAGGCAAAGGGCACAACAGGCCCAGGGCATCGAGGGTTTCAGTAGGATTAGACATAAGGCTCAGATATTTCGCCCAAGGCGCAGTGTCCAGCGCGCAACCACGAGGATGTGACCGAATAGCCCCGTGACGAAGCCGCCTTCATACCATATGTGCTGAAACATGTTCGGAATAGATATCATCGACGCGGGTCTGCTGCCTGCTATGTTCATCGCCCTGATCGGCGGTTTGATCAGTTTTCTGTCGCCTTGTGTGCTGCCGATCGTGCCGCCGTACCTGGCGTATATGAGCGGCGTCAGCATCAACGAGATGCAGGATCAGGCCCGCGCCCGGCGCAAGGCGACTTTGACCGCCTTGTTCTTCGTTCTGGGGCTGTCGACCGTGTTCCTGCTGCTTGGCTTTACCGCCTCGGCCTTCGGGGCGTTTGTTCTGAAAAATCAGGTGCTTTTCGCCAAGCTCTCGGGTGCGGTGGTGATTGTCTTTGGCCTGCACTTTCTGAACGTGTTCCGTATCCCTCTGCTGGATCGCGAAGCGCGGGTTGAAACCGGAGACTCCGGCGGCTCGGTCTTTGGCGCTTATATTCTGGGTCTTGCGTTTGCCTTTGGCTGGACGCCGTGTATTGGCCCTCAGTTGGGTGCAATCCTGTCGTTGGCCGCGTCTGAGGCATCGGTCGCGCGGGGCACTTTGTTGCTCGGCGTCTATGCGGCGGGTCTGGGTATTCCGTTCCTGCTGGCTGCGATGTTCCTGAATCGCTCAATGGGTGTCATGAACCGGATCAAACCCTATATGGGCACGATCGAGAAGGTCATGGGCGGGCTTCTTCTGTTCGTGGGCATCATGCTGATCACGGGCCTCTTCACCGAATTCAGCTGGTGGCTGCTGGAAACCTTCCCGGCGCTGGCGGTTCTGGGCTGATCCACCTTACCTTGGCCGCAATGCTGCGTTAACCTGCGCAGCAGAAGGTAAGGCCATGAGCAGTCAGATAAATCAGCCACAGCTGCGCAGGCGGCATGTGTTTTACATTCCCGGCTACGACCCGATCCCCGCGCGGCGTTACCGCGAGCTGTATCGGACCGAGTCGCAAGCGCAGGCTGAGATCTCGGGATACCAGATCAACCTTGCGCCAAAGACGGGCGACGGCCCGTTTGGCTGGCATGTTTCATCTGTTCAGGATGGGGTTGAGGTTCAAACAGATGTCGAGGTTCTGGTCTGGTCCGATATCGTGCAGGACAGCATGTCGGGCTCGATTCTCGCGACCTATTTGCAGCTTGGTCAGACGGCGTGGACCTATATCTCATCGGGTACGTTAAAAAGGCTGCGGCAGCTCAGGAAGGGCCCGGTGATTGCTGCGCTCTATCCGGTGGGGATGCTGCTGTTGCAACTTCTCGCTGCCGTGTTGATCGTGATCCTTGCGGTCACTCTGGCTGGATGGTGGGGGCTGCTGCCGGGTTTGGCTTTGGCCTATGGCTTGCTGCGCTGGTTCCGCAAAATCGACAATCGCCTTTTCGCCTATTACCTGATGCATGATTACGCATACTCGGCGCAATTTCAGGGGGAGATTCCGGGCAAACTGCAACACCGCCTGGAGGAGTTCGCGGATTTGATCGAGGCCGCGCTAAAGACGGATGTTGATGAGGTTCTGGTCGTCGGCCATAGCTCGGGCGCGCATCTTGGCGTTTCTGTTCTGGCGGATGTTCTGCGTAGACAGACCGCAAGTGGGCCAGCACTGTCGTTTCTGACACTCGGGCAAGTGGTGCCTATGGTCTCGTTCCTGCCCAAAGCACAGAAACTCAGGTCGGACCTTCAGTTCCTGTCTACTCAAACGGCTTTGACATGGGTGGATGTCTCAGCGCCCGGTGATGGGTGTTCTTTCGCCCTATGTGACCCGGTTGCCGTTAGCGGAGTCTCTGGTCCCGACAAGAAATGGCCTCTGGTCCTGTCCGCCGCCTTTACACAGACGCTGTCGCCCGAGCGATCGAAAGCCCTGCGGTGGAGGTTCTTTCGGCTGCATTTTCAATACCTCTGCGCCTTTGATCGACCGGGAACATATGACTATTTCCGCATCACTGCGGGACCTCTGACATTGGCAGAACGGTTTAAAGACCGCGCGCCGTCAAATAGCCGGATCGAGACGCCGGTCTCGAAATACACGGAAACGAGCCGATGAAGCCGCCCAAGCCGCAGTCTCGTTCGGATCGTGTCTCTCTCTGGCGTTATCTGAAATTGTTCCGGCAGGACCTATTGTCGGCGCAGCCTCAACGCCTCTATCGCGCGTGGATGGCTGAGTTTCGCACGCCGTTTTTCCGGTCCTACATGATCAATCAACCGGATTTGGTGGATGAGGTCCTCAAGAAACGCCCGGATGATTTTCCGAAATCCCATCGTATCAGTGAAGGGCTGCGGCCATTGCTGGGGGAGTCCGTGTTTCTGACCAATGGCGCGGTGTGGAAACGCCAGCGCCGTATCATTGACCCCGCTTTTGAGGGCGGACGTCTGAAGGATACGTTCCCGGCCATGCTCGCCGCCGCAGACGCTTGTGTGGATCGGCTGCGACCTTTGGTGGGAACGCAAGTCGAGTGCGAACAGGTCACCAGCCATGCCGCCGCTGACGTGATTTTCCGAACTCTGTTTTCCGTGCCTATCGAACACGACATCGCCGCACAGGTATTTGATAGGTTCCGAGCGTATCAGCGCGAGCAGCCCTTGTTGAACCTGGCCGCTTTTGTGCCGCTCCCGCGCTGGTTGCCCCGATTTCATTCGCGAAAGACTCGTAAGACCGCGCAAGAGATTCGTTCCCTGATTGCCAATCTGACGAAAGATCGGGCTGCGGCGATTGCTGCGCATCGCGCGCCCGATGATCTGGCAACCAAGATCATGACGACACCTGACCTGGAAACCGGCAAGTGTTTTGAGCCGGAGGAGATGGTCGATCAGGTTGCGATTTTCTTTCTGGCCGGACACGAAACCAGCGCCTCGGCTTTGGCGTGGACGCTCTACCTGATGGCGCTTTACCCCGAGTGGCAGGAGAGACTAGCGAAGGAAGCTGAAGCACTTGACGATCGTTCTTTCGCGGTGATGTCCAAGCTGAAACTCAGCCGCGACGTGTTCCGTGAGGCCCTCAGGCTCTATCCGCCAGTGCCGATGATGGTCCGGCAGGCTAGTTGCCCCGAGAGGTTTCGCAACAGAGACATTCCAAAAGGGTCGCAGATCGTGATCAGCCCCTGGCATCTGCATCGGCAAGAGCGGCTGTGGGACAACCCGGATGGTTTCGATCCCAATCGTTGGAGCACGGAAAACGGCAAAACCTGTCAGCGTGAGGCCTATATACCCTTCTCGACAGGCCCGCGCGTCTGTCCCGGGGCCGGGTTTGCGATGGTCGAGGGGCCTTTGATCCTTTCCACTTTGCTGCGCCATTTCAGATTCGAAACAATCCCGGACAAAACGCCCGTTCCGGTGGCTCATCTGACGGTCAGATCGCGGGATGGCATATGGTTGCGCGTGGTTGAGCGCTAACAAACTACCATCACCCATAACTGTGCTGTATGCGGTGAAGGAAATCGGAATCAGTCTTGAACGGGAAAATACTATGTCCAAAGCAGAACAGCGCGCGCAGATGTCAGATGGAGCAGGCTTTATTGCAGCACTGGATCAAAGCGGCGGATCAACCCCGAAAGCTCTGGCGCTCTACGGCGTGGATGCCGCGCAATACGCCTCGGAAGAGGAGATGTTCGGCGAAATCCAGAACATGCGCGCGCGGATCATCCTGGCGGATGACTTCACCAAGGACAAAGTGATCGGCGCGATCCTGTTCGAACGCACCCTTGGCGAAGAGATCGAAGGTCGCAAGGTCGCCGATTACCTATGGTCCGTCAAAGGGATCGTGCCGTTCCTGAAGATCGACAAAGGTCTGGAAGACACTTCGAACGGTGTTCAGATGATGAAGCCGATCCCGGGGCTGGCCGAAACACTGGCCCAAACGGAAGGCGTGTTTGGCACCAAGGAACGCTCGGTTATCCATGAAGCCAACGCCGAAGGCATCGCCGCCATTGTTGCCCAGCAATTCGACGTGGCTCGCGTTGTGACCGACGCTGGCATGGTGCCGATTGTCGAGCCCGAAGTGAACATCAACTCGGAAACCAAGGCCGAGGCCGAAGATATCCTGAAAGCCGAAATCCTGAAAAACCTCGACCAGCTGGTTGAAGGGCAGGAGGTCATGCTGAAACTGACCATCCCAAGCGTCGCGAACCTCTTTGACGAATTGGCCGATCACCCGCGTGTTCTACGTGTCGTGGCCTTGTCAGGTGGTTACTCGACCGAGCAGGCCTGTGATCTGCTGGGTCAGAACGGCAAGATGATCGCGTCTTTCTCTCGCGCGTTGACCGAGGGGCTTGCGAAACAGCAATCGGATGCGGAATTCAACGCCGCCCTTGGAAGCAATATCGACAAGATCTTTAAAGCGTCGGCCTGACGCCTAAACCGGTTTGATGAAATCGCGGCGCATCTGCGCCGCTTTTTCCCGGCTGACGCAGCCTATCGCGTGATCATTGATCAGCCCCATCGCCTGCATGAAGGCAAAAACAGTGGTGGGGCCGACAAACTTCCAGCCCTTCTTTTTCAGGTCTTTCGACATCGCCACTGACTCGGCTGAGGTGCTGGCGGTCTGTGGCTCTGGCGGTGAGGTCGGTTCATACCGCCAGACATAGGCCGCGAGGGAACCTTCATGCGCCACCAACTCCTGCGCGCGTCGGGCATTGTTGATCACGGCTTCGATCTTTCCGCGATGGCGGATGATACCTGCATCTTGCAAAAGGCGTTCGACATCTACCTCAGAAAACTCGGCCATCTTATTGAAATCAAATTCGCAAAAGGCCCGGCGAAAATTCTCGCGCTTGTTCAGGATCGTGCGCCAGCTGAGGCCGGACTGAAAACTCTCAAGACACAATTTTTCGAACAGTCGTCGATTATCGGACACCGGGTAACCCCATTCCGTGTCATGATAGTCGAAGAACTCGGGTGCCGCTTGACACCATGCGCACCGGGTGAGGCCATCAGGACCCAAAACTGCTTTGCTCATAAATGTACCTATTTTGTTCTCACTTAGGCTACACTCAAAGCTTGGGCTCTGACAAGCGTCAAAGCTTGTCGCGGTACCAGTTCAGAATGAAAACACGAATGGCCGATGCCAACCCTGTTTCAGGGTCGCGTGCGACATCAATGTCTGCAGCCAACGCATTGATAGGTTGTTGTTTTTCTTCGGCAATGTCGCGAAACGCCCGCCAGAACTCATCCTCAAGCGAGACCGATGTTCGATGCCCCTTAAGGGTCAGCGAGCGTTTGACCGGAGGACCGCTCATTCGTCCAGCTCGTGATTGTCCAGATCGCGGTTCTGCTTGTCTTTATGCAGCTTCACGACCTGTTTTTCGGCCTTGCTGCGCCCAGAGGCGACCGCATTCTGATCCGCGCGGGCCTTTTTCTCGGCCCGCGCTTTCTCTTTCCGATACCGGTTCAAGTTGACCGGCTTACCCATCAGTCTTTCGGGCCGATCATCTGTTCGGGGCGCACAACGGCGTCAAAGGTTTCTTCATCGACAAAGCCCAGCGCGACGGCCTCTTCCTTGAGGGTGGTGCCGTTCTTATGCGCCGTTTTGGCAACCGTGGTGGCGTTGTCATAGCCGATGGTCGGGGCCAGAGCGGTCACCAGCATCAGCGATTCCTTCATCAGCTTGTCGATGCGCGGTTCGTTGGCTTGAATGCCCGATAGCATCCGTTCGGTAAAGCTGTCGGTGGCGTCGCCAAGCAGTTGGATCGACTGCAGAAGGTTGTAGGACATCATAGGGTTATAGACATTCAGCTGGAAATGACCCTGGGAGCCCGCGAACTTAATCGCAGCATCATTGCCCATGACATGTGCGGCCACCTGAGTGAGGGCTTCGGCCTGTGTCGGGTTCACTTTGCCAGGCATAATAGACGATCCTGGCTCGTTTTCAGGCAGAATCAGTTCTCCTAGACCCGAGCGGGGGCCTGAGCCTAGCAAGCGAATATCGTTGGCGATCTTGTAGCAAGACCCTGCGATGGTCGCCAATGCACCGGACAAGAAGACCATGGCGTCATGCGCGGCTAGGGCTTCAAATTTGTTCGGAGCGGTTACAAAGGGCAGGCCAGTGATTTCAGCCATGTTGGCGGCGACGGCTTCGTCCCATCCACCATGGGTGTTCAACCCGGTTCCAACGGCAGTTCCACCTTGCGCCAGCTCGTAGATACCGGGCATTGCAGCCTTAACACGGGTAATGCCCTGACGGATCTGATGGGCGTAGGCTCCGAATTCCTGCTCCAGCGTCAGAGGAGTCGCATCCTGCGTATGAGTGCGACCGATCTTGATGATACCCGCGAATTCAGCGGCCTTCTTCTCAAGCGTTTCGGCGAATTTGGTCAGACCGGGCAGCAGCACGTCGCGTACGCTGACCGCAGTTGCGATATGCATGGCGGTGGGGAACGTGTCGTTCGACGATTGGCCCATGTTGCAGTGATCATTGGGGTGAACTGGGTCTTTCGAGCCGATGACACCGCCCAGAATCTCGATCGCGCGGTTTGCGATCACTTCATTCGAGTTCATGTTGGACTGCGTGCCCGAGCCGGTCTGCCATACGACCAGAGGGAAGTTGTCGTCGAACTTGCCCTCAATCACCTCACCAGCGGCCTGAATGATCGCGTCGGCGATCTTAGCGTCCAGCTTGCCGGTCGCTTTGTTCTCCATTGCGCAGGCTTTTTTGATCACGCCCAGAGCGCGCACGATGGCCACGGGTTGCTTCTCCCAGCCGATGGGGAAGTTCATAATCGAGCGCTGCGTCTGCGCCCCCCAGTACTTGTCAGCGGGAACCTCGAGCGGGCCAAAGCTGTCGGATTCGGTGCGGGTCTGAGACATCGGGTACTCCGTCTGGTATGCAGTTGTATGCCGTTTAGCCAAGGCCGCGCCGCAACGCAATTGGCCAGTTGCGCGCAGCTTAAACTCAACAAAACCCAAGGTATAGGCGCAAGGCGGGTGAAATTGTTTTAATCGCGCGCGTAAGCACCATTGTGCGCGCGTGCTGCTGAGCTACAATATATGTGTGGCCATCGTGGAGGATGAAATGCCAATCTCAGCTCGGATGATCCCGTTGAAAACCATGTTGTTGGCTATGGGGCTGGTCCTGCTGGGCACGCTGGCAAACGCATCCAGTATCACGCCCTTCGTCGGGGACTACACCGGATCCGCCAATGTTGTCGACGTAGATGGAACTGCAACGCCTCGGGATATGAGCGTTTCGATCCATGAGACCCGCCACGGGTTCAATGTCAGCTGGACCACAACGACCTACAAGCTGGACGGGCGGGTCAAGCAACAGAAATTCTCAGTCGATTTTGTGTCCTCGGACCGGCCCGATGTGTTTTCGGCTGCTATGCAACGGAATGTGTTCGGGCATGAGGTGCCTCTGGACCCAATGAAAGGAGAACCCTTTGTCTGGGGCCGGATTGAAGGGGACACGATGACCGTGTTTTCCCTGTTTATTGATGCGCAGGGCGGCTACGAGTTGCAGCAATATGATCGAACCCTGGCCGAGGGCGGCTTGAACCTGTCTTTCTCGCGCTTCATCAACGGAGACAAATCCCGCGCGGTCGAGACCTTTTTGCAAAAAAAATAAACCCCGCGACGGGCGCGGGGCTTGATTGCCTATTTGCGGAAGCTGTCCAATGAGACGACGTCGGCGTCGTGATGAACCTCGGGTTCTTCGACCTCGATTGTCTCTTCTATGAATTCCTCTTCCGCGTCGTCATCCTCGGGGCCTTCAAAGCGCAGGCCGAATTCGACGGACGGATCCACGAATGTCTTGATAGCCGTGTAGGGGATATAGAGCGGTTCCGGCGCATCGCCGAAGTTCAACGTAATCGCAAAGCCGTTTTCGCCGACCTCGAGGTTTTCGAACCAGTGCTGCATCACGATCGTCATCTCTTCGGGATAGCGGTCACGCAGCCAGTCTGCGATGTCGACGCCGTCTTCTTTTGTATCGAACGTGATGAAGAAATGGTGCGCGCCGGGCAAGCCGGTTTCAGAGACGCCGGTCAGAACGGTTTTGATCAGCCCGCGCATGGCGGTGTGCATCAGGTTTCCATAGTCGATGTCTTGCGACATGTGTCATCCTCGAAAGTGGTTGCATCCAGCATAGGCGTTTTAGCTGGAAACGAAAGGGCGGGTATCGCCGGATTGATCATAAAAGCTGGATAGCGATGCCAGCGACGGACATTAGTGCCAGAACTGTTGCCATCCCTAATTTTGCCCGAAAAATCAATACCCCAGCGGCGATAGTGAGCGCAGCCGCAGTGAGGTTTAGCGATTCCCAAACAGGCAGAGGTATCGAGACAGGCCCCCAACTGTATTGCGTGAGCGCACCGAATAGAACGTTCAAGGCGAACCACACGGAGAGGTTGAGAATCACACCTACGACGGCTGCCGTGATGCCATGCAAAGCGGCAGAGAGCCGAGGGCGCGTCGCCAGTTTGTCCAAATACGGAGCGGCGAGAAAGATCCAAAGGAAACACGGTACGAACGTCGCCCATAGCGCAACCGCACCTGCGGCGAAGGCCAGTGAGACCCCACCGTTTATTTGTCCGGTCAGCATCGCGACAAATTGCGTGACCAGAATCAACGGGCCGGGGGTGGTTTCCGCAAGGCCCAGTGCGTCGATCATCTGACCGGTACTGATCCATTGGTATTGGTCAACTACGGTCTGGGTCATGTAAGCCAGAACCGCGTAGGCCCCGCCAAAGGTCACCACGGCCAGACGCGCGAAGAACCATCCCAGATCACTGAGCAATTGATGACCGGACAGGGACAGGAGGACCAATGGTCCGAGCCAGAGCGGCACCCAAATGGCAACCGTGCGTAGGGTGCCGGAAAAACTTGCGCGCGAGGGGGGGGGTTGCTGCGCGACGGGTCCTTTGAAAGACACATAGCCCCATAGTGCTGCGGCCAGAATGATCAGTGGGAAGGGCAGGTTGAACAGGAAGATGCCCAGGAATCCGATCCCCGCGATGAGGCGGTGTTCCGTGTCGGTCAAAGCCTTTCGTGACAGGTTCAGGAGCGCTTGAAGGACGATCACGATGACCGTGGCCTTGATCCCCAGAAAACCGGCTTGCACAAGGGGCAGGGTGCCGAAGCTCGCATAGAGCAGAACCAGCGCAGAGATGACTATTGCCCCCGGCAGAACAAACAGGGTGCCAGCAATCAACCCTCCGGTCACGCCCCGAAGACGCCAGCCCGCATAAGTGGCCAGCTGCATCGCCTCTGGCCCCGGCAGCAACATGCATAGGGAAAGAGCGCGCAAATAGGTTTCCTCGGACAACCAGGCGCGACGGTCTACCAACTCCTGATGCATCAAGGATATCTGCGCCGCAGGGCCGCCGAAGGACAAAAGGCCAATTCTGCCGAAGACCAGAACAAGCTCGCGCACCGATGGCGTCATGTCACGTTAGCCCAACGGTCAAAATGCGCTCGGATGGCTGGATTTTTCGATCACGAAGCATGATCCATTTCCCTGCAATAGCGGCCGCGCACCGAATGCGCGCGGCACGTATGGCCTTAGCTATCGCGTCAGAAACTTGGGGGTCAAGGCGGCTTGGGTGTTCAGCTCCAATCCAGTCGCTGACCGGTCATGCAGACGGGCAGGGTATCCTGCGGAAACTGACCAAGTTGTTCAAAAAACGATATGAAATCGAACTGGTTGTAGGCCTCGACCATCTTTTCGCCTTTGAAGCGGGCCATGACCTGGCCCGTCACCTCCAGCGGGGCACCGTTGTCGGCGCGGAAGGTTTTGACGTGCAAAATGGCAGACACCCAATCCCCGTTTTCGATGATCTTTGGCAGCTCGACCGAGATTTCACCCAGAATATGCCGGAAGGCCATCACAAGATCGCGAAAATCACCGGCCCCAACCTGCATTTCGGGGATCAGCCCCTCGGCCATGGTGTCCGGCGCAAAGTACTGATCAATTGCATCGGTATTCCCTTGTTCCCAAACTTCCGAATACCACGCTTTCAAGATATCTGAGTGGGTCATCCCGGCCCTCCTGTCTGTCTGGGATGACTTTGGACAAAAGAGATGAATAAACTCTGAATCTGAGCCGAAATAAACGCAGACATAAGGTAGGGGAAATGCAGGTTTCTGTTGCCAGGTACCTGCGAACCCCGCCTTACGCGGCTAGGCGCAAGGGCTTAAGTTTCGGTCTTGTTACTGCTTACGCAGCAACTGCAACCGGAGCACGATTGTCGTTTGCAATTGTACTAGTTTCGCCGATAACGGTGGCAGACAGCCGAGACAAAGCTAACCCCTTTAGACGTTCGTCGATCCTATTTCGGCCCCAAAATCCTCAAACGAAGGATGTTTGGTGGAGCCGCCGGGTACCGCCCCCGGGTCCGATCCGCTTATTACGAGCGCGTTTATGTCCATAGTCCCGAAGGACAGAACTTATATAGGTGAGGAGATTTCGGGATGCAAACCCGGAAATGCCCTTTGAGCACTGTAAATCACGGGGTGCGGTTCAGATTTGCGGCGATCAGCCAGACGGCCAGGATCAGTTCAATTCCCCCGAAAATCATGGCCTTAGCAAGTGGTGGATTGTCCAGCAGCACCGACACGAACCGTCCCAAAGCCGCCCCGGCATAGGCTACGCCCAGCATGGCGTATGCCATTGGGTGGTTTAGCCAGATCACGGCGATGCCCGTGACAACGAACAACCCTCCGACCGAGGCGCGCATCTCGCTCAGACCCATGTTGCTGTTCGTCGGGGCCAGATCCAGCGCCGTCGCGGTGTGCAAAGGTGCGAGAAAGCCGAACAGGCCAAAGCCGATGGTCAGCAGAGCCGCGATGACGTTGAGGATATGTACCATGATTGTGCCTTTGTCCGGTTACACCGCGTAGGCGGCGTCAAAGAAGTCTTTCTCCAGCTCGACCGCCCGGTGGAACAGCCGTGTTACTTCGGCTTGCGCCTCTGGCGTCAAGGTGGGCCAGGTCTTGTCGAGCTGCCCGCGCAGATACTCGACCACGCCCTCAAAACCTTCTCCGGCATGTAGCGTGATCCATTCCGCGAACCAGAAGGGTAGGTCGGGTTTCGGCGGATTTTCCGCGCTGGCCCAGCTGAGATAGACCCATTCGGCGACAACCAGAACCGCCAGCATGTTCTCATACCGGCCCGAGGCTGCGGCCTCGGCCATCAGGTCCTGAAAGGCTTTGGTAGCGGGGGCAGGGTCGGTGCTGGGTTGGGTGCCCAGCGCTTCGAGCGAGCGCAGGAAGTAGGTATTTTCAGGCCCAGTAATCACCGCAAGAAACTGCGCGGCGGGAACGCTGTCGGCCAGGGTGGGCGCGTGTGCAATGGCGCTGGCCAGCAGGCGGACGAAGCCATCGACGAACTGATAGTCCTGTTGCAGATACCAGCGCATCTTGTCCTCGGGCAGGGTGCCTTCTGACAGCTCGCGCGTGAAGGCATGGGTGGTAGCGGCCTGCCAGTCGGCTGCCTTACCTTGGCGCAGCAATTCCGTGGGACGCGTGTTCTGGGACACTTCGAAAACTCCTAACTTCTTTCAAAGCAGGACAAAGCGGTTTTTCAAAACATGTGCAAGGTGATCGTGCGGCGACTAGATTGCGGACCAAAGCCCCAACACGCCGACCAAAATCAAGCTGAGTGCCCAGATGAGTTCAAGGTTGAACCAGGTGCGTGAGAGGAATTGAAGCCCAAGCCAGCGATAGACGCCATAGGCCAGAAGGCCACCTCCCAGGATCATGGCGGCCGTGTGCAGCGCGGCCACCGCCAGAACCAGCAGGGTATTTGTTGTCATGATCTGAGAGATAGCCTGATGCCCGGCGTCCAGCTCATCCAAGTTGCACAGGCCCAGATAGATCGGAACCAGCATCAAGGCTGCGCCGTGGGCGAGCGCGACCAGAAAGGACCACAGCGCGAGTTTGCTGGGCGGCACGCGCGACAAAAACCGAGGGTGGTTGCGCGTGACGGCAATATACAGCCCCATCGCAATGACGATCAGCGCAGCCCCGATGCGGATTTCGCGTTGGTAGTCGATCAACACGGCCATCATCGCAAATGGCAGCAGGACTCCCAGCATCGCCAGGAAATGACCGCCCGCAAGGGCCGCCAACGCACGCCAGAGGGCCGATTGGCGCTGCTCCATCAACGCGGAGGAGACAGCAAGCGGCCAGCCCATACCGGGATTCAGCCCGTGATAGGCGCCGCTGAGAACAACGGCCAGCCAGAGGCCAGCCGTTGATGTCATCAGAAATTCCAACTCAGACCGAGGGGTAGCAGAAACTGTCGGTCGAACAGTCTCCGCCCTCCAGCCGGATCTGATGGCTGCGATAGCCTTCGGGGAACTCGACCCAGAACTTGGGATCCAAGGTCAGACCGCCGTTCTCGCCGACGTCGGCTTTGACCATGGCTGCGCCCCGTTCACCCGGATAGAACTGGTCGTCCCAAGTGGAATAGAGCGAGTTTGTCCAGTAGACCCGCTTGCCGTCGCGGCTGATTTCAACCATCTGCGGGCCATAGCCAAAGTCCTGACCGTTTGGATGTTTGGTCTTTTTGACGATCCCGCCAATTTCAACCTTGCCCGCTAGTGTCGGGTTCATCGGGTCCGAGACGTCATATTGATGCATCTCACCGGTGCCCCAGCAGGCGACATAGAGGTATTTGTCGTCGAGGCTCAGGTCGATATCCGTCACCAGCGGTGGAACGGCCGAGAAGCCTTTCAACAAGTCTGGCAGGTCATCCGGGTCGGCCGGCTGCGGGTCAATGGTGATGGTTTTCTTGGCCTCAAACGTGCCGTCGTCGTTTCGCCACCATGTGAAGATCGCGCCTTGCAGGTTGGTTGTGTCCACAACGACGCCGCAGAACCCATACTGCTTGACCGGATCGTGTGCGGGCCGAATCTCCAACGCCATCTGGTGGTTTTCCCCCAGATCAATGGTTTGGATATTGGTGCGGCTGCGCAGGTTCCAGAAATGGATGCTGTGTCCGTATTTGTTCGACAGCAGGTCCTCGGCCACGATCCCGTTCTCGAACTGTGGCGGCAGACCCCATTCAGAACTGACCATGTAGTCGCGAGGCAGGTTCCACCAGAAATCATAGTGCTTGTCTTGCACGCCGCGCTCGATCTCATACCGTCCGATGATCTCGAAGCTTTCGCAATCCATGATGAAGATACCCGGAGGGCCATCGGTCCCGTCCTCTCCGCCGCCACCTAGGGTGCTGACATAGATGCCCTCAGGCCCGCAATGAATGGTGTGAGGGCGAGAATACCCCGTCTTTGCAAAGACTTCCTCGGGTTCGATGATCTTGTGGATTTTGGCCTCAAGCGGGGTCTTCACGTCGATCACGTAGATCCGGCTGGAGCGGATGCCCGGAATGATCAAATAGCGCCGTTCCAGAAACGCGTGGCCCGTCAGCGGTGACAGCGCGGAAGAGCAAGCATTCCAGCCAAAGTGATGAAACTCATCGCCTTTTTCCGGCATGATGACCTGATGGACGATTTTTCCATAGTCGTCAGAAGTTGGATCGACATTCACAACCGCCAGCCCGTCAGGTTGCGAAAAATCCGGGCTGAGCATCAGCGTAAAAGCAAGCGTCTCAGTGGGGCCCTCCATCGCCAGCTTGGCAGATGGGTAAAAGGTTGGGTCCGGTCTTGTGTTCATAACATCCTCCCGTAAGATCATTGATCTTCAATTCGTTCTGAGAGTTCCGGTCTTAGCGCCGGGTGACATCCTGCCTGCTCGTGCTTCCTTTCTGCCTGTTGGTCTGCGTCAGATTTCGGGCCTGGGTGTCAGGCGGTTTTACGTTTGCGCTCGGCCACATCCCGGGCCAGCTGGCGCGTATAGGTTTCAAGTTCGATCAGCGTCGCGTCCACCGATGGGGCATCGCGTTCCTCAAGCGCGTCGGCTATCTTGGTGTGCAGCGCGATTATTTCTTCGCGTGAGCGCGCGGTGAAGGTGATCATGTTCATCAGCGGCTGCATGGCCTCGACCGCACCCGCGAGTTGATAGGACAGCACTGGATTGTCCGCGCCATCAACCAGCGCGCGGTGAAAGGCGACGTCTGAGGCGCAGAATGCCTCATCTGTCAGGCCCGGCTGAGCCTGACGGAAAATCTCGGCCCGCATTGTTGCCAGTTGATCCGCGGTGCGGCGTTCGGCCGACAAGGGCGCGCAGGCGCGTTCCAGCGCATACCGCGCCTCACAGGCCGTATCGAAACTGACGGCGTTCATCGACAGAAGCAGGGTCGAGGTGGTGATTTGCTGCGAATAGGCGTCCTCAAAGCTGATCCGGTTCACAAAGGCCCCACCAGTTGCACCGCGTTGGGTGCGGATCAGGGACTGAGCAGCCAAGCGCTTCAGGGCCTCTCGAACCGTAGGTCGCGACACCTGGAACTGATCCGCAAGCTCCGATTCAGAGGGCAGGCGCTCATCCACGATCAATTCTCCGGACACTATCGCGTTCCGAATGGCTTGTGCAATCTGGGCAGAGAGGTCTGCGGGATTGGCGGGGTCTATCTTCATTTTACAGCCGGTCTGAAAATTTTATTTGTCTGACATTTAAAAGTCTGACATTTGAAAAGCAAGAGAGTTGAGTCGGAGGATCACATGAGTCGCGCATTATTCCGCAGCGGAATGTGGCTGGCGTTCTATGCTGTGATCCTGTGGGCGTGGTGGGTCATGTTCTCGATGAGCCGCGACATGGACCTTGACTTCATTGGCCGGCCAGGGCCGATGGGACAGGCCATGGCGGCGATGGACCCACGCATGGATATGTATATGCCCATGGCCGAGTTCGGACCTTTGTTCTGGATGTGGGCGATCATGATGGCTGCAATGATGCTGCCGACGCTTGTGCCGACGCTCCGCAGCTATGACGACCTGATACGCAGCGCCAATGGTACGCGGGCTGGATGGCTGGGCGTTCTGGCCGGGTATTTCATCGTCTGGGTGGGATTTGCGGCGTTCATTGCGGCTGTGCAACTCGCCCTGCTGTTCGGTGGGTTTGTCGATATGCTGGGCATCGCCAAGTCCCATTGGGTGGCCGGAGGGCTGCTGATCGTGGTCGGCGCCTTCCAGTTCACTCGCGCGAAAGAGGTTTGCCACGGCGTCTGTCACGCCCCAATGACGTATTTTTTAAGCCATTGGAAAACCGGCTTTGCGGGCGGTGTGAGAATGGGGCTGGGCCTGGGCGCGTTCTGCGTCGGTTGCTGCTGGGGCTTCATGGCGCTCGGCTTTGTTGGTGGCGTCATGAGCCTTTTGTGGATGGGGTTGGCGACACTGTTCATGGTTTTGGAAAAACTCCCCCAGATCGGGCATGCTGTGACCCGACCCATGGGGTTCATACTGATCGCAGGCGGTATTGCGCTGCTGATCTATCCCTTTGCTTACGGAGGATAAGCTGATGGCGAAAAACAGAAAACCCGAGGCCGACCGGCTTCCGATTAGTCAGCGGATCGACAGCCGTATGCCCAACCCCAAACGGCGTGAGATGAGCCCGACGGACTGGTCCATCAAGGGCGAGCTGATCCTGAACTGCTCATGCGATGTGTTCTGTCCTTGTGTGGTCTCATTGGGCGCGCACCCTCCGACCGAGGGTCATTGCCACGCGTGGATGGGTGTGATCATCGACGAAGGGCATTATGAGGGCGAGGATCTGTCGGGCCTGAATGTTGGTCTTCTGGTCGATATCCCGGGTCGCATGGGCGAGGGGCAGTGGAAAGTCGCCGCCTATGTCGATGAACGGGCCAGCGGCAAGGCCTATAACGGGCTGCTGCAGATTTTTAGCGGTCAGGCCGGCGGCACCACTGGCCTGTTCACCATGCTGGTGAGTGAGATCATCGGGGCTGAACGTGCTCCGGTCCAGATCGAACGGGACGGCAACAAGCGAAGGATCGCGATCGGTCGTAAAATCCAAGGCGAGATCGAGATGCTGGGCGGTAAAGACCCTGAGCATCCGGTGATGGTGTCGAACTCCAAATACTGGATGGGGCCAGACATCATCGTTGCGCGCGGAAATAAATCGAAAGTGCGCGATTATGGGCGCGTCTGGGATTTCGGTGGTAAATCCGCCGAGATCTGCCCGATTGACTGGCATGGGCCTAAGTGATGATTACTGGAGCCTATGCAAGGGAAATGGCGCGCTATAACCATTGGCAAAACAGCCAGTTGGCAGAATTTCTTCAAGCGCTTTCGCCCGAGGAATTGGTGCAGGAACGCGGTGCGTTTTTCGGCTCGATTATGGGTACAGCGAACCATTTGCTGTGGGGCGACTGGATCTGGATGTCACGCTTTGACAAAGGGCCGGGACCAGAAAGCAACATCCACCGACCCGGAGGCGGCATCCACGAAAGCGTGCATCTCTGCCCCGATCTCGACAGCTGGCTGGCTCTGCGCGTGGCTATGGATGACCGGATCTCGGACTGGTCGGATACGCTTGGCGATGAGGTTCTTTCCGGTCCTTTCACTTGGTACTCAGCCGCAAAAGAGGCTGATGTTACATTGCCTTACGCGCAATGTGTGATGCATTTCTTCAATCATCAAACCCATCATCGTGGACAACTCCACAAAATGCTGACCGAAGCCGGTTCCGAGGCCCCGGTCAGCGATCTTTGCTTCATGCCAAAGGAGGGCTGAATGCCGCAAATATCCCTGTCTCGTCGCCTGCGTCGCACGCCGTTTTCCGAAGGCGTTGAAGCCGCTGGTGTCAAAGGCTACACGGTTTACAACCGGATGTTGTTGCCGACGGTCTTTGAAAGTGTCGAGGCCGACTACCATCACCTGAAAAAGAACGTTCAGGTCTGGGACGTCTCCTGTGAGCGTCAGGTTGAGCTGCGCGGGCCGGATGCTGCCCGTCTGATGCAGATGCTGACACCGCGTGACCTGCGTGGCATGCTTCCCGGGCAGTGTTTCTACGTGCCGATTGTGGACGAAACTGGTGGTATGCTGAACGATCCCGTGGCGGTGAAGCTGTCGGAGGACCGCTGGTGGATCTCCATCGCCGACAGCGATTTGTTGCTATGGGTCAAAGGGTTGGCCAACGGATATCGTCTGGATGTGCTGGTTGATGAGCCGGACGTGTCGCCCTTGGGCGTTCAGGGGCCAAAAGCAGATGAACTGATGGCCCGCGTTTTCGGAGACCGTGTACGTGATATTCGTTTCTTCAAGTTCGACATGTTCGAATTCGAAGGGCGCGATCTTGCGGTTGCCCGCTCGGGCTACTCGAAACAGGGCGGGTTCGAGATTTATGTCGAGGGCAGCGACATCGGTATGCCTCTGTGGAACGCTCTGTTCGCGGCGGGCGAAGACTTGGACGTACGGGCCGGGTGTCCCAACCTGATCGAGCGGATCGAAGGTGGGTTGCTGTCCTACGGCAATGACATGACCGACGACAACACACCGCATGAATGCGGGCTGGGCAAGTTCTGCAATACGCATACCGCCATTGGCTGTGTGGGTCGGGATGCGTTGTTGCGTGTGGCCAAGGAGGGCCCGGTGCAGCAGATCAGACCGATTGCAATTGACGGAGATGCGGTGCCGCCCTGTGTTCAGCCGTGGCCTGTTCTTGCGGACGGAAAGCAGGTGGGTCAGGTGACGTCTTCTGCTTGGTCTCCGGATTTCTCGACCAATGTTTCGATAGGTATGGTCAAGTTGAGCCATTGGGACGCCAGAACCAAGGTCGAGGTTGAAACGCCTGACGGTATGAGGGGCGCGACGGTGCAGGGGCAGTTTTGGATCTAGCGGAGGCAGGGGGCTCTGCCCCCGTCGCTGCGCGACTCCCCCGGGATATTTTGGGCCAGGTGAAGGATTGGGCTGGCCGCCAAAAAATGAAAGGATAGCAATATGTTCAATGCGTTGGTTATGGAGAAAGATGAAGAAAGCGGTTTGGCCAGCCCCTCGGTGAAGCAGCTCTCGCTGGAGGATCTGCCTGACGGAGAGGTGACGGTCGCTGTTGAGTATTCAACGGTGAACTACAAGGACGGTTTGTGCCTGTCGGCCAAGGGTGGTGGTCTGGTTCGGAACTATCCGCACATTCCCGGTATCGACTATGCCGGGACGGTCGAGGCGTCCTCGGACGACCGCTACAAGCCCGGTGACAAGGTGGTTCTGACCGGCTGGCGTGTGGGTGAGGCCCATTGGGGCGGGTATTCGCAGAAGGCCAACGCTCGGGCCGATTGGTTGGTACCCTTGCCGGACGGGCTGGACGCTCGGCAGGCGATGGCCGTTGGAACAGCCGGGTTTACGGCCATGTTGGCGGTCATGGCGCTGGAGGATCACGGGTTGACGCCGGATCGCGGGCCTGTGTTGGTGACTGGTGCTGCAGGCGGCGTTGGTTCGGTGGCGACGGCCATTTTGGGCAAGCTGGGCTACGAGGTCGCTGCTGTGACTGGACGCCCCGAGACCGGAGATTACCTGAAATCGCTCGGTGCCACGACCATCGTGCCGCGTGAAGAGCTGAACGAGACCACGAAGCGCCCGCTTGAAAGTGAAACCTGGGCGGGCTGTGTTGACGCCGTTGGCGGTGATATGCTGGCGCGTGTTCTAGGGCAGATGAAGTACGGATGCTCGGTCGCTGCAGTTGGACTTGCTGGCGGTGCGGGGTTGCCTGCAACAGTGATTCCCTTCCTACTGCGCGGTGTGAACCTTTTGGGGATCGACAGCGTGATGCAGCCTTATGACAACCGCTTGCGAGCTTGGCAGCGCATCGCGACCGACCTGCCGATGGACAAGCTGGAGGCCATGGTGCATCCGGCAGCTCTGTCCGATTTGCCGCAACTGGGTGCGGATATTCTGAAAGGTCAGGTCAAGGGCCGCGTTGTCGTCGACGTAAACGCCTGATCCAAGAAAACAGCCGGGGCAGAACTGCCCTGGCTTAACCTTCTGGGCGGCAAAAGGACCGAAACAGTTCTGGTCATTGCCACAATTCATGCTCATGATTGCTATACATCCCAAATGCGATGGCTTAAGACCCATCCAAACAGCACTTGAAGACGGGGAGTGAGCAGCATGTCTGACGACTTCGAACTGGACACCGACGATCTGAAACGCCGCATGGACGGCGCGATGTCCAATCTCAAAACTGAATTTGCCTCTCTGCGCACCGGGCGGGCCTCGGCCTCGATGCTGGAGCCGGTGATGGTGGATGCCTATGGCTCGATGACACCGATCAACCAGGTTGGCACGGTCAATGTGCCTGAACCTCGGATGGTGACGGTGAATGTCTGGGATAAGGGCCTTGTGGGCAAGGTGGAAAAGGCGATCCGTGAAAGCGGGCTGGGTATTAATCCACAGCTGAACGGCACAATCATCATGCTGCCGATCCCGGAACTGAACGAAGAGCGCCGCCGCGAGTTGGGCAAAGTTGCCGGGCAATATGCCGAAAGCGCGCGGGTTTCGATCCGCAACGTGCGCCGGGACGGTATGGATCAGATCAAGAAAGCGAAATCGGACGGAATGTCCGAAGATGATCAGAAGTTCTGGGAGAGCGAAGTTCAGGATCTGACCGACACGATGATCAAAGCTGTTGATGCCGCGCTTGAGACCAAGCAGTCGGAAATCATGCAGGTCTGAGCCGGTACTGATGCCCAAGGATCCCCATACGGACGTGCAGGCTGGCCCAAAGCATGTCGCAATTATCATGGATGGCAATGGTCGGTGGGCGCAGGCGCGTGGCCGGCCTCGGCTTTTTGGTCACCACGCAGGTGCGCGGCGCGTACGTGAGGTGGTCGAGGCCTGTCCGGGGTTGGGCATTAAATACCTAACTGTCTTTGCGTTTTCGACGGAAAACTGGAAGCGAACTCAGGTCGAAGTTGCTGGCCTCATGAGCCTGTTTCGGCGCTACATCATCAAGGAAACGCGCACTCTGGCCGAGAACGGCATTCGCGTGCGCTTTATCGGTGATCGGGTCCGCTTGGATGCCAAGCTGATCGACCTGATGGATTCGCTGGAAGAGGCAACGAAGGACAACGATTTGGTCCATTTGACCGTCGCGTTGAACTATGGCGGCCGGGATGAGGTGGCGCGGGCCACAAAACGTCTTGCACGGGATGTGGCCGAAGGGCGGCTGAAGCCCGAGGATGTGGATGAAGAAACCCTGCCCAAGTATCTGGATACACGCGTTCTTCCCGATCCCGATCTGGTCATTCGCACCAGCGGAGAGGCGCGGATCTCAAATTTTCTCCTCTGGCAGTCGGCCTATTCCGAATACGAATTTATTGACACGCTCTGGCCGGATTTCACTGCGGCCGAATTGGAGCGTCTGTGCCGCAACTACGGCTCGCGCGAGCGGCGTTTCGGAGCGGTTCTGGCATGAGCGAAGGCCGATGGTCTGATCTGACCGCACGGATTCTGTCCGCAGTCGTTTTGGTCGCAATCGGCGCGGTTGAGGTATGGCTGGGCGGGTTGTGGTTTGAAAGCTTCATCGCGGTTGCCTGCGGTTTGATGACCTGGGAACTGGTACGCATGATCGAACCGCAGCGCGGAGGCATGGCCATGCAACTCGGTATTCTGACCGGGGTTGCGGTGATCATCAGCTATCACGTGCCGCCGCTCTATAAGTTGCCGTTTCTGGTGGCTCCGGCGCTGGTCGGGGCAGGGCAGGTCACCCGTTCGCGCGGGTTGTACTTTCTGTTCGCCTTGTGGATCGCGGGCGCTGGTCTGGGTTTCATCTCCATCCGTGAAAACATGGGCTTCGGCTGGATGGTCTGGCTGATTGCGGTCGTCGTGGCCACGGATGTTGCCGGGTATTTCGTGGGCAAGGCCATTGGTGGCCCGAAATTCTGGCCCAAGGTCAGCCCCAAGAAGACGTGGTCAGGAACAGCAGGTGGCTGGGTCGCGGCGGGCCTGGTTGGCGCGGGCTTCGCATTGTATGGCGGGTTTGGGGTGCCATTCGTTCTGGTCTCGATTCTGGCATCAATGGCCAGCCAGGCGGGTGATATCGTTGAAAGCGCGGTCAAACGGAAATTCGGCGTCAAGGACAGCTCGAACCTCATACCGGGGCATGGCGGGTTTCTCGACCGGTTTGACGGCATGATGGGCGCGGCGTTGTTTGTGCTGATCGCGGGGCTGGTTTACGCACCCGGAGAGATGTGATGCGCAAAGTCTCGATCCTTGGGGCGACCGGATCAGTTGGTCAGAATGCGATTGACCTCATTGCGCGCGATATCGAAGCCTATGACGTGGTCGCCCTGACAGGTGGCGCAAATATCCAGCAACTGGCCGAGGATGCCCGGCGGCTTGGCGCGCAACTCGCCGTCACCGCGTTTGAGGACCGATTGCAGGACCTACGCGATGCATTGCAGGGCAGCGGGATCGAGGTGGCAGCGGGTCAGAGCGCGATCGTTGAGGCCGCCGCGCGCCCCGCGGACTGGGTGCTTTCCGCGATCGTTGGCGCCGCCGGTCTCGCCCCCGGAATTGAGGCGTTAAAACAAGGCGCAACGCTGGCGCTTGCCAATAAAGAAACTTTAGTCTGTGCGGGCGCCCTTGTGTTGCAGATGGCCCGCGAGAACGATGCGCGTGTGCTGCCCGTCGACAGTGAGCATTCAGCGGTGTTTCAGGCTTTGGTCGGTGAGGATATGGACGCGGTCGAACGCGTTATCATCACTGCAAGCGGCGGAGCGTTCCGGGATTGGCCGCTCGAAGAGCTGGCGTCCGCTACCGTTACGCAAGCCTCCAGCCATCCAAACTGGGACATGGGGCAGCGGATCACGATTGATAGCGCATCCATGTTCAATAAAGCGCTTGAAGTCATTGAAACCCGAGAGTTCTTTGGCGTCGACCCGTACCAGATCGAGGTCTTGGTACATCCTGAATCCATTGTGCATGCGATGGTCGGGTTTCGGGACGGGGCGCTGATGGCACATCTTGGCCCGCCTGATATGCGGCATGCAATTGGTTATGCTCTGCACTGGCCCGAACGCCGCGATCTGCCGGTTGAGCGGCTGGATCTGGCGCAACTCAGCCAGTTACGCTTTTCCCATCCCGACCTGAACCGCTATCCCGCGCTGAAACTGGCGCGCGACGTGATGGCCCGAGGCGGCCTTTCGGGGGCGGTTTTCAACGCCGCGAAAGAGCGCGCGCTGGATCACTTCATCGCGGGCCGGGTCGGTTTCACGACCATGGCGGAGGTCGTCTCACGCGTTCTGGACCGATTTGATGCCGAAGATGGCCTTATTAACGCCCCTTTGACCCTTGATAACGTACAGCAAACGGACCATCTCGCACGGCAGTGGGCGGATGAAGCCGTGATCAAACGAGCAGGATAGAGTTTTGGACGTACTTTCGCTGATCCCTCAGTTCGGAAATTTGCTCTGGACGATTGTGGCCTTTGTGATTGCCCTGTCCGCGATCGTCGCGGTTCACGAATATGGGCACTACATCGTCGGGCGCTGGTCCGGCATTCATGCCGAGGTGTTCTCGATCGGGTTCGGCCCTGTTCTGTGGAGCCGCGTGGACAAGCGCGGCACGCGGTGGCAGATTGCGCTGTTGCCCTTTGGCGGCTATGTGAAGTTCCTTGGGGATGCCAATGCAGCCTCGGGCAAGGATGAAGACGCGATGGATGACATCGCGCAGCAGCAGCCGGAATATCTGCGCCACACCATGCACGGAGCGCCCTTGTGGGCGCGAACTGCCACTGTGGCGGCCGGGCCGGTGTTCAACTTCGTCATGTCGATTCTGGTCTTTGGCCTGATCTTCTGGTCTCAGGGCGTCACGCGTGAGCCACTGACGGTTGGTGAACTGAAGCCGCTGCCGGGAACAGAGCAGGGGCTGCGGGAGGGCGATGAGATTCTGGCCATTGCCGGGATTGAAGTCCCTGATTTCGATGAAGAAGGCGCGTGGAGCGACTTCACCGACGCGCTGCCGGTCGAGCCGGTGCTGGACTATACTGTTCTGCGCGATGGCGAAACGTTGAATGTCTCAGCCCCTTGGCTGTTCCCACCACTGATCCAGCAGGTCACGCCGCGCAGTGCGGCGTTTGATATCCAGCTGGAAGGCGGCGACGTCATCACCTCGGTCGATGGAGATCCGATCTTTGCCTTCGAGCAGCTGAAAGAACATGTCGAAGGCTCGGACGGTCGGGTGTTGCTACTCAACGTCTGGCGTGACGGGGCCGAGCTTGAATTCGCGCTTGCTCCGCGTCGGACAGATGAACCGAAGCCGGATGGTGGGTTCGTCACCCATTGGCGGATCGGGATCGTTGGCGGCATGATGCTGCAACCGGCGACCGAGCCTGCGGGGCTTTGGGATTCGCTGGTTGGCGGCGTGGGTCAGACCGGGCGCATCATCGAAGGGTCTCTGTCCGGCATGTGGCACATGATTACCGGCGCGATTAGCACATGTAACATTTCGGGTCCGATCGGAATTGCCGAGACCTCGGGCGCCATGGCCAGCCAGGGTGCGCAGAACTTCATCTTCTTTATCGCGGTACTGTCAACGGCCGTGGGTCTTTTGAACCTTTTCCCGATCCCGGCTTTGGACGGAGGGCACCTGGTGTTCTACGCCTATGAGGCGGTCTCGGGCAAACCGCCCAGCGACAAGGCCCTGCGGATTTTGATGACCCTCGGGATTGCGGTCGTTCTCAGCCTCATGGTTTTCTCGGTCAGTAACGATCTGTTCTGCTGATTGTGGCGCAAGCGGCGCAATCACGCCGCATTGCTGCCTCATTTCAGGGGTAAAAAATAGCCGCTGAAAATGAGGCGGCCATGACCAAAGCTATTCAAAAATCCTATCAGAGTGTCAGCGTCCTGTTTGTTCTGAACTGGGATGTGCTTTTGTGCTTTGGTCTGACGGCGCTGGCGCTTGCCGGCGGCGCGTATCTCGCCGGTCTCTGATTCCCAAAACCCTGTAAGAATGCGTGTCAGGTGACCTATCGTCGCCCCGATAGTTTTGGAGTTTTGACAAGCGCATTCAATCTCGTTACTCAGCATTAAGTCCTAAATTTTTGGGTAGAGAAAAAATGGCTGACGGGCGAGGCGCGGGTATATCCTGCGGAGGGCAGATGACAACAAACAAGATTTTGTGGCGCACACGATCATTTCTTTTTCTTACTGCGGCAATGGGTTTACTGGCTTTGCCGCATGCAGCGCAGGCGCAAAACTTTACCATCAACTCCTTCGAGGTTGAGGGCAACCGGCGCATCGAGACCGGCACAATCATCCAACGGACGGGAATCGAACCCGGGCAGACTGTTTCGGCCGGTCAGTTGAACGACGCCTATCAGCGTGTGCTTGACAGTGGTGTTTTTGAAACAGTCGAATTGACACCTCGTGGCACGACTCTGGTGATCGAGGTGCAGGAATACCCGACGATCAACCAGATCAGCATCGAAGGGAATCGCCGCGTCAAAGATGACCTTCTGCTTGATGTGATCTCGTCCGAGCCGCGCCGTGTTTTCACTCCGCAGGCAGCCGAGGCGGACGCCGATCTGATTGCCGAAGTCTATTCCGCCCAAGGCCGGGTATCGGCAACTGTGATCCCGCGCGTCATCCGCCGAAACGACAACCGCGTCGATCTGGTGTTTGAAGTCGCAGAAGGCACCACGATCGAGGTTGAACGTGTCAGCTTTGTCGGCAACCGTGCCTTCTCGGACCGCCGCCTTCGTCGCGTGCTTGAGACCAAACAGGCGACCTTCCTGCGGACGTTCTTCCGCAACGATACATTCATCGGGGACCGGATCGAATTCGACAAGCAGGTCATTAGGGATTTCTACCTGTCACGCGGTTATGTCGATTTTCGTGTGAACAGTGCCAACGTGGAATTCACCCGTGAGCGGGATGCTTTTTTCCTGGTCATGAACATCACCGAAGGGCAGAAGTTCTCGTTCGGTAAAATCACGACCGTAAGCGAGATCCCGGGTGTGGATCCGTCGATCTATCAGGATGCTCTCAAGATCAAGCCGGGCGTGACCTATTCGCCGACCCTGATAGAGAACTCGATTGCGCGTCAGGAACGGCTGGGTGTGAAGCAGGGCGTGGATTTCCTGAGAGTCGAACCGCGAGTCACGCGGAACCCGCGCGATCTGACGCTGGACGTGGAATTCGTCCTCAGCCGTGGGCCGCGGATTTTCGTGGAGCGTATTGATATTGAGGGCAACACAACTACGCTGGATCGGGTGATCCGTCGTCAGTTCGACACCGTGGAAGGCGACCCTTTCAACCCACGCGAAATTCGCCAAGCGGCTGAGCGGATCAACGCCCTGGGCTTCTTTGCTAACGCCGAGGTCGAGCCGCGAGAAGGATCCTCGCCCAGCCAGGTGATCCTGGATGTTGATGTCGAGGAACAACCCACCGGCTCACTGAGCCTTGGTGGTAGCTACTCGGTCTCGGATGGTTTCGGTGTTGCCATCGGCCTGAATGAATCGAACTTTCTGGGTCGGGGCCAGAACCTTGGTTTGACGATCTCGACCGCTCAGGACTCCGAGCAATACTCGCTAAGCTTTACTGAGCCGTACCTTTTGGGCCGCAAACTGCGTTTTGATCTGGGTCTGGGTATTGCTACCACGAACTCAAGCTTTGCCAGCTACGATACGGACCGGTTGTTCTTTAACCCACAGCTGACCTATGCGATCGGCGAACTGTCGGCCCTGCGTGTGCGCTATGGCTGGGAACGCTCGGAAATGACCCAGCAGGACAACGAGACGAACGGTGCGGTCATCACATCGGAAATCGCGCAAGGTGAGCGGGTCAACAGCAGCTTTGGCCTGACCTATGTCTATGACAGCCGTATCGGCGGCCTGAACCCCAATGCGGGTGTTCTGTTCGAACTTGGCTTCGATGCAGCCGGTCTGGGTGGCGATAACAAGTACTTCAAGACCACGGCGCGCACGATCGCGCAAACCCGTGTTTGGAACGAAGAAGTCGTTCTGCGCGCAACGCTCGAGGCCGGCGCGCTGCATTGGTCGGGGAATGACTTCAGCCGTACCATCGACCGTTTCGTTCTGGGGCCGAACACCTTCCGCGGATTTGAGCCGGCCGGTCTTGGCCCGCGTGATCTGTCCAACGGGCAGGACGACGCCATCGGCGGCAACTACTACTGGGTGGCGCGGTTCGAAAGTGACTTCCCATTAGGGCTGCCGGAAGAACTGGGCCTACGGGGCGGTTTGTTCTACGACGTCGGCAACCTTTACAACATCAATGACGTAAATACCGCAGGTGCAAATATTGTGGGTGCGGATGGCTCCATTCGTCACGTCATCGGTGTGTCGGTTCTGTGGGAAACACCGTTCGGCCCGCTGCGTTTCAACTTCTCGAAAGCGTTGAAGAAGGAAGACTTCGATAAGGAACAGAATTTCGACCTGACCGTTCAGGCTCGGTTCTGATCCGGCATGCGGTTGCGAATATCCAGACGCGCATGGGGCCCGGTTCGGGCCCTTTGCCTTTTGCTGGGCCTTGTGCTTGCGTCCCAAGCGTTAGCGCAGCAATTGGGCGTGCGTGATCCGCTGGTCCTGACCATCTCAAGTGACCGGTTGTTTGCGGATTCGGCGTTCGGCCAGCGCGTGCTGCGCGAGATCGAATACGAGGGCGCGCAGCTCGCGGAAGAGAATGAGCGGATCGTCGCGGAACTCAGCAGCGAAGAGAAAGACCTGACACAGAAGCGCGCCGAGCTGGCCCCTGAGGATTTCCGGCCTCTGGCGCAGGCCTTCGACGAAAAGGTGCAATCGCATCGCGAAGGCCAGCGCGCCAAACTGGACGCTTTGGCCCGACGTAGCGAAGAAAGCCGCCAAACGTTTTATGCCTTGGCGCAGCCTGTTCTGATCGAACTTATGCGCGAGACGGGTGCGGCTGTGGTGCTGGAACGCGCAAATGTATTCCTCAGCGCCGACACCTCGGACATTACCGATGAAGCGATTGCCCGCATCAATGCCGCAATTGGCGATGGAACCGGCCTTCAGGACGGCTCAGGCGAATAGGTTCGCTTGCCCTCAGGGGCCGGTATTGCTAACCACGCGGAAACTGACACATCCAAATAACGGGACGATTGAACGATGACGACGGAAACAAAAAGCGCCGACATTCAGCTGATTCAGCGGATATTGCCGCATCGCTATCCGTTTCTGCTGGTCGATAAGGTGGTCGACATCGATGGCTATCAATCGGCCCGTGGTATCAAGAATGTCACCATGAACGAGCCTCATTTCCAGGGTCACTTCCCCGGAACGCCGATCATGCCGGGCGTGACCATTGTTGAGGCGATGGCGCAGACCTCGGGCGTGATGCTGGGTGTCGGCATGGATGTCATTGATACCGAGCTGCTGATCTATTTCATGAGCATCGATAAATGCAAATTCCGCCGCAAGGTGGTGCCGGGTGACGTGCTGGAGATGCATGTCGAAACCCTGCGCGGCAAGAAGGGCGGCAAGCTGTTCAAGTTCAATGGACGCGCGACCGTTGATGGTGAAGTCGCAGCCGAAGCCGAATTCTCGGCCTATGTGGATTGGGACATGGAAAAAACAACATGAGCGGCATTCACCCAAGCGCAATCATCGAAGACGGTGCGCAGATCGGTCAGGACTGCGTTATCGGTCCGTTCTGCTATGTGGGTCCTCAGGTCAAACTGGGCGACCGGGTCGAGCTGAAGACGCATGTGGTCGTCACGGGCGACACCACGGTCGGCGACGATACGGTGATCTTCAACTTCTCGGTGATCGGAGAGATTCCGCAGGATTTGAAATTCGGGGGCGAGAATACGCGGCTTGAGATCGGCCAGCGCAACCGCATCCGCGAGCATGTGACCATCAACACCGGCACCGAAGGCGGTGGTGGTGTGACTCGGATCGGTGACGATTGCCTGTTCATGGCCGGAGTTCACGTGGCCCACGACGTTCAGATCGGCAACCGTGTGATCATGGTGAACCATGCGGGCGCGGCGGGGCATTGTATCGTCGAAGATGACGTAATCGTTGGCGGAATCTCGGGCCTGCACCAGTGGGTCCGTGTTGGTCGTGGCGCTATCATCGGCGCGCTGACCATGGTACCGAATGACGTTATTCCCTACGGTCTGGTGCAAGCGCCGCGCGGCGAGTTGGATGGGCTGAACCTTGTTGGTCTGAAACGGCGCGGTGTATCGCGTGAGGATATCTCGGCGCTGCGTGCTGCGTTCAAGGAATTGTCCGGCGGCGAGGGGACCTTTCAGGAACGCGCCCATCGCGCAGGCGAGGGTACCGACAGCGAATATGTTCAACGCATTGTCGAGTTCGTCACGGGTCAATCTGATCGCTCGTTCCTGACGCCGAGGAAATAACCAAATGCTGGCTTTGATCGCAGGAACGGGTGTTCTGCCGGACGCTGTCGTGGACGCTCTGCCAGACCGTCCGTTGGTCTGCGCGATGGAGGGGTTCGAACCTGAGAGCCTGACTGTAGACGTCGTTTTCCGTCTGGAGCAGCTCGGCAGCTTTCTCGCGGATCTCAAGGTGCGCGGCGTGACGCAGATCTGCATGGCGGGTGCGGTGCAGCGGCCTAAAGTCGATCCCGCGCGGATTGATGCCGCAACGATGCCTTTGGTGCCGATCATTCAAAAGGCGATGATGTCGGGTGATGATGGCGCTTTGCGCGCTGTGATCGGTATCTTTGAAGATGCGGGCCTGGCCGTCAAAGCCGCGCATGAGATCGCACCGGATCTGCTGCCTCCGCTGGGATGCCTGTCCGAGACGCATCCGTCCGAGGGTGATCTGGCCGATGCCGACCGTGCCGCAGGTATTCTGCGCGCGATGGGCATTGCCGATATCGGTCAGGCCTGTGCCGTCTCCAAAGGGCAGGCTCTGGCGGTTGAGAGCATTTTTGGCACTGCGTGGATGTTGCAATCGTTGACCCAGCGGCCTGATGCGGGCGGCGGGGTTCTGTTCAAAGGTCCGAAACCCGATCAGGATCGGCGCGTTGATCTGCCTGCCATCGGTCCGGAAACCGTCACCGATGCGGTGGCCGCCGGTCTGACGGGCATCGTCATCGAAAAAGGTGGTGTGATGGTGCTGCGGCGGGATCATGTCATCGCCGAGTGCAACCGCCTTGGCCTGTTCCTCTTTGTGCGCGAGCGGGCCGTCTGATGCGCGTTTTTCTGGTCGCCGGAGAACCTTCGGGCGACCGGCTGGGCGGCGCTTTGATGGAGGGTCTAAAGTCGCTGGTCCCTGACGTCGCGTTTGATGGGGTAGGCGGGCCGTTGATGCAGGCGCAGGGTCTGAAAAGCCGCTTTCCCATGTCCGAACTCAGCGTCATGGGCCTGGTTGAGGTGCTGCCCAAGTTCTTCCACCTTAAACGCCGGATATCTGAGACGGCACAGGCGGTATTGGACACCCAACCAGATGTTCTGATCACCATCGACAGCCCAGATTTCTCGTTGCGTGTGGCCAAACTGGTCAAGGCGAGCAGTGACATTCGCACTGTTCACTATGTCGCCCCCAGCGTCTGGGCCTGGCGTCCGGGTCGAGCGGACAAGATGGCCAAGGTGATCGATCACGTTCTAGCGCTGCTTCCTTTCGAGCCGCCCTACATGGAACGCGCTGGGATGGAGTGCGATTTTGTCGGCCACCCGGTCGCAAGCGAACCGCAGGCGACGGAAGCGGAGATCAAGGCCTTTCGAGACGCCCATGATCTGGGGGATGCGCCGCTGTTGCTGGCCCTGCCGGGTTCTCGCCGGGGCGAGGTCGACCGGCTTGCACCTGTCTTTGGTCAGGCGCTCTCCCTCTACCTGAAGACCCGCCCCGAAACGCGGGTTGTTGTGCCAGCGGTGGCTCATATGGTCGACTCCGTGACCGAGCATTTGCGTAGCTGGCCAGGATCGCCCGTGGTGGTTGATCCACGTGATCTGCCCTCAGATCAGGCAGTGGAGCAAAAGCGGGCCGCCTTTGCGGCGGCTGATCTGGCCTTGGCAGCGTCAGGCACTGTGTCACTGGAACTGGCGGCTCAGGCCACGCCGATGGTGATTGCCTATAACCTCAACTGGCTGACAACTCTGATCGCAAAACGGATGGTGCATCTGGACACGGCGACGCTGGTCAATCTGGTTTCGGACACGCGGACGGTGCCCGAGTGTCTGTTGGACGATTGCCAGCCCGACCAGATCGCCGAAGCCCTGGAACGTGTTGCAACGCAGCCGGAGGCCCAGCGTGAGGCCATGACGCTTACGATGGATCGTCTCGGCCGCGGCGGAGAGGCACCGGGCCTGCGCGCCGCCAAGGCCTTGCTGGCCCGGATGGCCAAAGCTGATGCTTGAGTATCTGCTCTTTTCGATCTCGGCCGGGCTTGTGATGGTGTCGACCAATCTCGACAATTTGGCCGTGTTGTTGGGGTTGATGCTGGTGATGGATCACCGCCGCTCGTTGATGGGGTTTGCCGTCGCGCATGGGCTTGTCCTGTGCCTTTCATTGGCCGTCGCAACAGGCCTGAGCCAGAGCGGACTGCCAGAGTGGATCGGGTATCTTGGGATTGTTCCATTGGCTCTGGGTCTGCGCGGTATCTGGCAGCAGATTTCTGGCGTTGAGCAAACAGACGACACCCCAAAGGGCGCGGTGACCTCGGTCGTGACGCTGTTTCTCAGCCTGTCGGTTGATACATTCGCCGTGATGACACCCTTGCTTGCAGATTCTAGTCCCACATACCGGCTGGCGGCTCTGATTGGCGCGGTTTGTGCTTCGGCAAGTTTGGCAGCCGTTGCTGCCTGGGGTGCGCCTCATGCGCAGAAACTAGGTCCGCGCGTCACGCGGCTTGAGAAGATCGCACCTTATATCATGGTCTGCGTCGGTCTCTACATTCTGCTGAACTCGCCGACCGATATTCTCTGATCTGTGTCGGTGTTGTGAACGAAGCGGCGTTGCAGTTGGACCTGCAGCTTGCGATACCCTGCGGCAGAAGGAGAGCCCTAATGACCCGTATTCCCGCTTTGACCGACGATGATATGACACCGGCCGCGCGCGCGGCGCATGCGGAATTGGGCGCATATGGGCCGTTCGACAATTGGGCGCGAGTGGCGGCGCATTGCCCGCCGGTTCTGGAACATGTCAGCGGGATGCTCACCAACTTGCGCGCGCAGGCGACCCTTCCGCGCCGCGCGTTGGAGCTGGCGATGGTCACCGTCTCCAAACTGAATGCCTGCACCTATTGCGTGTCGCATCACACGCCCTTGCTGACTGTGGCAGGTCTCAGCGCAGAAGGCGTCGCGCGGCTGCCGGAGGTCGAAGATCACCCCGAACTGGATTCCTGTGACAAGGCAGTGGTCCGCTATGCCGAGGCGGTGACCACCCGCTCAGGCCGGATGCGCGACGCTGAGGTCTCGGACCTGAAAGAGTGGTTCACCGAGGCGCAGATCGTTGAGCTGACATGGCGCATTGCCCTGTGCGGGGCGTTCAATCGGTTCAACGATGCGCTTCAGATCCAGATCGAACCCGAGGTCACGCCGGTCTCGGCCTAGTAACCGCTCCAAATCCAGCCGCCACCAAAAATGCGACTGCTGTTTGGGTCGTAGAACACGCAGGCCTGACCGGGCGAAATGCCTTCCTCGGGTGTCAGCAGTTCGACCTCGGCCGTGGTTTCAGACAATGGTCGAATGATCGCCTCGCGCGGGGGACGGGTTGATCGCACTTTGACCGACACATGCCATTCGTCGCGTGACGTGAAGGGTTCATCGCCCAGCCAGTTGATCTCGCGCACGGGAACGGTTCGCGTGGCCAGCATCTCTTTCGGGCCGACGACGACCTGTTTTTTGTCGACATCCAGTTTCACCACATAAAGCGGCTCGCTCAGGCCTCCGATACCCAGCCCGCGGCGCTGACCGATCGTGTAGTGGATCACGCCGTTGTGCTTAGCCAAAACGCGGCCATCGGCATGGACAATCTCACCGGGTTCGGCGGCGCCGGGGCGTAGCTTTTCGATGACGCTGGCATAGTTGCCATTGGGCACGAAACAGATGTCCTGACTGTCGGGCTTGTCGGCCACCGCCAGGCCGTATTGCGCAGCCATTTCGCGGGTCGCATCCTTCGAGGGCAGGTGTCCCAGAGGGAAGCGCAGGAAATCCAGCTGCTCGGGCGTGGTCGAGAACAGGAAGTAGGACTGATCTCGGTTCGCATCCTCGGCGCTGTGCAGCTCCGGCCCATTGGGCCCCATCTTCCGCTGGATATAGTGGCCGGTCGCCATGCAATCAGCTTCTAGGTCTTTGGCCGTTTCCAGCAGGTCTTTGAACTTTACCCGCTCATTGCAGCGAATGCAGGGCACCGGGGTCGCGCCCGCCAGATAACTGTCGGCGAATTCGTCAATTACCGCGTCCTTGAAGATGTTCTCATAATCCAGAACGTAATGCGGGAAACCACGCTCTTCGGCCACACGTCGCGCGTCATGGATGTCGATCCCGGCACAGCATGCGCCTTTTTTAGCCAGCGCGGCACCGTGGTCGTACAGCTGTAACGTGACGCCCACGACATCATAGCCCTGATCCGCCAGATACGCGGCCACGACGGAGCTGTCGACGCCGCCCGACATAGCAACCACCACCCGCGTTTCCGAGGGCGGTTTGGCAAAGCCAAGCGAATTGAGTTGGGTCTCGGCGGCGAGGGCCATGGCGATTCCAGTCCGGGTTAAGAAAGACCGGCAGAATATAAGAAAATTCTAGACACTCTCAAGGGGCGGTTTCACGCAGCATTAAGTAGGCTGGTGTCAACTTTGTCGCAGCAGAGAAGGGTTGAGAGATGTATTTGCACAAAGTTGAAGGTCCGCGGTCTGTAACCCTGCCGGATGGCACGATTTTGTCGCAGGCCGATCTGCCGCCGCCAGATACGCGGCGCTGGGTGGCGTCGCGCAAGATCCTTGTCGTGCGCGGGGTACTATATGGCCTGATCACTTTGTCCGAGGCCAAGAAACGCTACGGCATCAGCGATGAGGAATTCAACATCTGGGTCTCTGCTGTGGCAGAGCATGGCGTTGATGCTCTGAAAGTTACCGCGCTAAAAAAATATAGACAACCTAAAGGCGAACGTGAATAAACAATTCAACGGTAACGCAAGATTAACCATTCTTGGTCAGGTTTATTTTTAATTGGAAGTTTTGACACGAATTGGAGCAGTGAAATGAGAATACTTCTTGTCGAGGATGATCCGACCACATCCAAAAGCATTGAATTGATGCTGACGCATGCCAACCTTAACGTGTATGCGACGGACCTTGGGGAAGAAGGAATCGACCTGGCGAAACTCTATGATTACGATCTCATTCTTTTGGACCTGAACCTGCCGGATATGAACGGGCATGAGGTTCTGCGCCAACTGCGTATTGCGCGGGTGGAAACGCCGATTTTGATCCTGTCCGGTGCTGATGATACCGAAAGCAAAATCAAGGGCTTCGGGTTTGGGGCAGACGATTATCTGACCAAACCGTTCCACCGCGAAGAACTGGTGGCCCGTATCCACGCGATCATTCGCCGCTCTAAAGGCCATTCGCAATCGGTGATTCACACCGGTCGGGTTGCGGTCAATCTGGATGCGAAAACCGTCGAGGTTGATGGTCAGACGGTGCATCTGACCGGCAAGGAATACCAGATGCTCGAACTGTTGAGCTTGCGAAAGGGCACAACCCTTACGAAAGAGATGTTCCTCAACCACCTCTATGGCGGCATGGATGAACCTGAATTGAAGATCATCGACGTGTTTATTTGCAAGCTGCGCAAGAAGCTCAGCAACGCGACGGGCGGTGACAACTACATCGAAACCGTATGGGGGCGCGGCTATGTGTTGCGGGACCCGCAAAGCAACTCCCTCGACGAGACGCGGATGGCGGTCAACGCCTGACGTTCGAAGACACTTGCCCCCTATGGTCCAAAGGGTGGCATTTCCACTCACGGCTCAGCACATCTGGACCTAGCCATGACCTCGCCCTATCACTGAGGTCCAGAATAAAGTGACAGGGCGAGGCCATGAGCAATTCCATCTCGATAGCAGACCTGACAGAGGAAGAGGCACGCGCCGAACTCGCGCGCCTTGCAGAACTGCTCTTGCGGGCCAACAGGCTGTATCACGGGGAAGACGCGCCCGAGATTTCGGATGCCGAATACGATGCGCTGAAACGGCGCAATGGCGAAATAGAAGAGAAATTTCCGCATCTAAAACGCTCTGACAGTCCAAGTGATCAGGTTGGCGCGCGCGCGGCCGACGGGTTCTCCAAGGTCACGCATGCACAGCGCATGATGTCATTGGGTAATGCGTTTGATGATGAGGATGTCGCGGATTTCGACCGCTCGATTCGCAAATATCTCGGCCTGTCTGCGGACGCGCCTTTGGCCTATACGGCTGAGCCCAAGATCGACGGGCTTTCGTTGTCTCTGCGGTATGAGCAGGGAAAACTGGTCCAAGCCGCCACGCGGGGCGATGGAGAAGTGGGAGAGAATGTGACGGCGAATGCCCGAACGATCTCGGATATCCCACATACTATCGCAGGCGCCCCCGATATTCTGGAGGTGCGCGGTGAGGTCTACATGTCTCACGCGGATTTCGGAGCGCTCAACCAACGTCAGGCTGAGGCTGGCGGCAAACCCTTTGCCAACCCCAGAAATGCTGCAGCCGGTTCGTTGCGACAGTTGGATGCCGAAATCACGCGCGCGCGACCGCTGAAGTTCTTTGCCTACGCGTGGGGAGAGCTGTCGGCCCCTCTGGCGGAGACGCAAGATGGAGCGATTGAGCGTCTGAAAAGCTTTGGGTTCTCGACCAATCCGCTGACACGTTTGTGCAAGACAACTCAGGACATGTTGGCGCACTACCGGTCGATCGAAGAACAGCGCGCGACGCTGGGTTATGATATCGATGGTGTGGTCTACAAAGTGGATGACCTTGGCCTGCAAGCCCGTCTCGGGTTTCGATCGACGACACCCAGATGGGCCATCGCGCATAAATTTCCCGCTGAACTGGCCTGGACCCGGCTTGAAGCGATTGACATTCAGGTCGGCCGCACCGGCGCGCTCAGCCCTGTTGCGCGTTTGCATCCGGTCACAGTTGGCGGAGTTGTGGTTTCGAATGCAACGCTGCACAACGAAGACTATATCGCCGGGCGCGATGCCAAGGGGGGCACCATCCGGGATGGCAAGGACATCCGCGAGGGGGATTGGGTACAGGTCTACCGCGCCGGGGATGTGATCCCCAAAATCGCCGATGTCGACCTGTCGAAACGGCCTGAAGATGCGGTTCCTTATGAGTTCCCGCGCACGTGTGGGAAGTGTGGAAGTGCGGCGGTGCGCGAAGAAGGTGACGCGGTGCGGCGCTGTACGGGCGGTATGATCTGCCCGGCGCAAGCCGTTGAGAAGTTAAAGCATTTCGTGTCTCGTAAAGCCTTCGATATCGAAGGCTTGGGCGCAAAACAGATCGAGATGTTCTATGAAGATCCCGTCCTGCCGATCAAAACTCCTGCCGATATCTTCAATCTGCAAGAGCGGGACTCAAGTGCTCTGTCCCGTTTGAAAAATCGCGAAGGATGGGGGGACACCTCGGCCAGTAATCTGTTTGCAGCCATTGATGAAAAACGGACCATTCCCTTTGCGCGCTTGCTGTTTGGCCTTGGCATCCGCCATGTCGGTGAGGTCGTCGCGCGTGATCTTGCGCTACATTACCGCGACTGGGAGGCAATGTCCCAAGCTGTCGATACCGCGAGACCGGCGGCGCTTGCGTATCGCGCCGCGGATCAAGCGGAAGAGGTTGAACGGTTGGCCGCTGCCTCTGACGGGCGTCGGGCGCGGATCAAGGAAAGCCGCACCGCCGCCATCGCGGAATTGTCCGTGCCCGAGGAGGCCTCGGCCGCGTGGACGGATCTGATTGCGGTTGACGGGATCGGCGCGACGGTTGGTTTGGCTCTGTCCGACGCCTTCGCCAATGTTGAGGAGCGACAGGCCTTTGATGCGCTCAAGGCGCATTTGACCGTTGTGCCACCTGATGCGCCAGCCTCAGAAAGCCCGGTGGCGGGCAAGACCGTGGTTTTCACCGGCACGCTGGAAAAGATGACACGCGCCGAAGCCAAGGCACGGGCCGAGGCGTTGGGGGCCAAAGTCTCAGGGTCGGTGAGTAAGAAGACCGATATTTTGGTTGCGGGGCCGGGCGCTGGCTCGAAGGCTAAAAAGGCGGCAGAGCTGGGGATCGAAACCCTGGATGAGGATGGCTGGTTGCAGCTGATCGACGGCGCATGAGCGGACGGCCAGAATCCTTGTTTCCCCTGTTTGCTGGGGTTGAAACCTTGGAGGGGGTCGGCCCGAAGACCGCTCAGGCGATGGCGCAGGCCGGGATGGAAAGCCCGCGAGACGTTCTGTTTGGCTTGCCCTATGCGGTGATTGATCGACGCAGGCGCGACACGATCCAAGGGGTTGATCTGCCGTCGACGTTGACGGTTGAGGTGACGGTCGGCCCGCATCGCCCATCTCGGAATAGGGGCGGCGCGTATCGGGTCCATGTCGAGGACAGTCAGGCCGATTTCCAACTGGTGTTCTTTCACGCGCGTGGCGACTACCTGAAGAAAATTCTGCCGGAGGGTTCGCGCCGTGTTATCTCGGGCAAGTTGGAGCTGTTCGACGGCATGGCACAGATGGTGCATCCCGATCATATGCTGCCCGTAGATCAAGCCTCGGAAATACCGGAGTTCGAGCCGGTTTATCATCTGACGCAGGGGATCACGCAGAAGACCATGTTCAAGGCCGTCCGCAGCGCCTTGGCGCGCGCGCCCGACCTGGCCGAATGGGCTGATCCGGCGCAGATCAGCAGTCAGAACTGGCTTTCATGGCACGCGGCAATTCAGGCCGCACATAGTCCACAAGGTGCGGATGACGTGGCCTCATTCGCCCCGGCGCGGGAGCGTTTGGCCTATGATGAGCTGTTGGCGCATCAGTTGACGCTGGCTCTGGCGCGGCAGCGGGAACGCAAAGCACGCGGGATTGTCAGTGTTGGCACGGGCAAGTTGCAATCGAAGGTTCTGGCGAGACTGCCTTATCGTCCAACTGGTGCGCAGACGCGGGCGATAGATGAAATCGCGGGCGATATGGCCTCGGAATCGCGCATGAACCGGCTGCTTCAGGGTGACGTGGGCGCAGGCAAAACGCTGGTGGCGTTTATGGCTCTGCTGGTCGCTGTCGAGGCCGGGGGGCAGGGGGTCATGATGGCTCCGACCGAGATTCTGGCGCGCCAACATCTTGAGGGGTTGCGCCCCTTGGCAGAAGAGGCTGGCGTTGTGTTGGAAATCCTGACCGGACGCGACAAGGGGGCCGAGCGTCGGGCCAAGCTGGCTGCTTTGGAGGCTGGCTATATCCAAATACTTGTGGGCACCCATGCGGTGTTCCAAAATGATGTGGCGTTCAAGGCCTTGCGTCTGGCGATTGTCGACGAACAGCATCGCTTTGGCGTGCGCCAGCGGATGGAGCTGTCGGAAAAAGGGCAGGGTGCTGATGTTCTAGTCATGACAGCCACGCCAATCCCGCGCAGTCTCGCTCTGGCGCAATACGGCGATATGGATGTCTCGGTTCTGGACGAAAAACCGCCGGGGCGAAAACCGATCAAGACCGCGATTGTAAGCACCGGACGGATGGAAGAAGTCGTCGCCCATCTGCGCCGCGCCATTGAGGAAGGGCGGCAGTGTTACTGGGTCTGTCCGCTGGTCGACGAATCCGAGGTCTCCGACCTGACAGCGGCGGAAGAGCGGTTCAAACGGCTGCGCGCTATCTTGGGCGAGGGCACCGTTGGCTTGGTCCACGGGCAGATGCCGCCTGCCGAAAAAGATGCCGCCATGACCGCTTTCCAGACAGGTGAAACCAAGGTTCTGGTGGCGACGACTGTGATCGAGGTCGGCGTAAACGTCCCCAATGCCTCGATCATGGTGATCGAACGGGCTGAGATTTTTGGTCTGGCTCAACTGCACCAGTTGCGCGGACGCGTTGGCCGAGGGGATGCGGATTCGACCTGTCTTCTGATGTATCAGGCACCTCTCAGTGAGGGCGGCCGCAAACGGTTGGAGGTCCTGCGTGAGACCGAAGATGGCTTTCGCATCTCAGAGACCGATTTGCAGATGCGCGGTGCGGGGGATCTGATTGGAACCGCCCAATCCGGGCTGCCCAAGTTTCGTATTGCGGATCTGGAACGGCAGGCCGGATTGATGGCCGTGGCCCAGACCGATGCGCGGGCCTTGCTGAACACCGATCCCAAACTGACTTCGGACCGGGGAAAGGCCGCGCGTGTTCTGCTTTGGCTGATGAAACAGGATCAGGCGATCCGTTTGATTTCAGTGGGTTAGTAACGAAGTATCCATAAAGTTCGCAAATGTTCTTAAAAAGTTCTTTACCGACTCGGGGAAATATGAGAACAAAAGGTCAACAAAGGATTAAATCCCTGACCCGGAGGTGACCCATGCTGACCCAGATCAAGACCGTAATCACACGCTCGCACTCGACCATCCTGCAGGATGCAGCGGGTGTTGCGTCTCTGGTCGTTATGCTGATGGTGGCTCTTCACCTTCCGGTCGGCTTCTAACTCTTTTTGCCTGCGATCTCGTGCCGAATAGCCCGCGCCTGTCATCCCCAGTGAAATCAAGGGTGACCTGCCTGTCCCAAACCCCTTGAGGGGCCATGCCTCGGCCCCGCGCGGTATCCCGGACCCCACACGAGAAACGCATTGCCTGCCGCCGCCCTTCCCGCCCGGAAGGAGCGGCGGTTTTTTTTTACAGCTGGCCGGTCTTTATGATTTCCAACATCGCCGACAGAACGGAATTCACTGCGACCGAGGCCAGGATCATCCCCATCACCCGGCTGATGATTGCCGCGCCGGAATGACCGATAAGGCGTATGATCGGCTCGGCCAGAAGCATCAGAACAAAGGCGATAAGCACGACCGACAACATGACGAGGGCAGTAATCCCCTGGTCGGCGGCGCTGTAGCGGTGGTTGTCGGTCAGGATCACGATCGCCAGCATCGCACCGGGTGAGGCCAGGGATGGCACAGCCAGAGGGAAGATCGCCGGGTTGTGCGTATGGACCTTATCTTCCTTGTCGTCTTCGGCGGCGCGTTGTTCGATCTCCTGCTTGCTTTCGCCAAAGATCATTGTCAGCGCGAACAGGAACAGGATGATCCCTCCGGCGACTTGGAACGAGTTCAACCCGATATCTAACGCCTCGATCAGTAATTGTCCGAAGACGAGGAAGAACAGCAGCACGCCGGCACTGATCAACGACGCGAGCATCGCCGTTTTGCGCCGTGCAGCGGCTTCGAGGCCCGCAGTGACGGCGATGAAAACAGGAATTGTGCCGATCGGGTCAATGACAACCCACAACGTCACGAAGTGTTCGAGCAGGTTGTTCAATCCCATTCCTCCACCGAAGTTTGGGTGAAATTAAACAGGTTTAGGCCAAAACACCAAGCTTAGGCGCAGTTCGACTGTTCGGCCTGTTCCATCGCTTCAGCTGTTGCCTCAAGCGCCAGCATGATTGAGGCATGGCGGTTTTTGTATTCGCGGGCGGGGATCAGAACTTCAAGCCCGTCAAACGGGGCATCCGGGGCAGGGCCGTCCTTTTTTAGCATGGTCTTCAGCTGATCTCGGGCGGTTTCAACTTGTGCCCGCGTTGCACCAATCACCGCATCGCCAACCACCGAAGCAGCTGCCTGACCGAGGGCGCAGGCTTTGACGTCCTGCCCGAAATCGCTAACACGTCCGTCTTTCATCGTCACGTCAACGGTTACGGTTGATCCGCAAAGCGGCGAGCGTTTCTTGACCGTCGCATCAGGCTGATCCAGCCGATCAAGATGCGGGATATCAGCCGCCAGCGCCAGAATGCGCCCGGAGTACAGCTTAATCAGGTCGTTCTCGCCGCTCATGGCTTTCCCTCGTTCCGTGTTCCCCATACATAGTGGTCAGCCCTCGGGATGCAAAAGGTTTTTGTCATGTCTGACACAGTCACGTTCGATCCATCCAATCTCAAATATAACGAAGCCGGGCTGATCCCCGCCATCGCGCAGGATCACGCCTCGGGTGAGGTCCTGATGATGGCTTGGATGAATCAGCAAGCGGTTAAGCGCACGTTGGAGACGCGGCGCGTCACCTATTGGTCGCGCTCGCGCCAGGCGTTCTGGATCAAGGGCGAGACGTCCGGGCATATTCAGGAGCTGGTCGATTTCCGCTTTGATTGCGACCGGGATTGCATCTTGGTCGTGATCCGTCAGACTGGCGCGGCGTGTCACACAAATCGCCGGTCGTGCTTCTACACGGCCGCGCGCGACGGTGAAGAAGTCGAGTTGATGAAACCGATGGAGTGAGTGGCGCAGATGTCGCTACCTTCGGTTTGAGTATTTTTGAAACGACAAAGCGGTGTCAAAGGCCGACCATGGCGCGGATGTCCTGAGGGGTTGCGCCTTCGACCCTGTATTTTGCGATGGCGCGAGCGTCGTCTCGTTTGGCGAGGCGTTTGCCGTTCGGGTCGCGGATCAAGCGGTGGTGCAGGTATTCGGGCGTGGGTAAGCCCAGCAGAGCCTGCAACAGGACGTGGATACGCGTTGCCTCAAACAGATCCTGACCGCGAATGATATGGGTCACACCCTGCGCCGCATCGTCGAGGACGACGGACAGGTGGTAGGAGGTGCCCATACCTCGGCGGGAAAGGACGACATCACCGATCGTTGTTTCCAGTTCGGCCTTGTCGAAGGAAATCCGTCCAGTTTCCCCATTTGGTCCAGTGCCTAGCTCGAGAAAACTGCCGCTCCCATGTGACAGAACGGATTGTGCCGCCATAGCCATATCAAGCCTGAGGGGCGTGTCTTTAGGTCGTTCTACGCTGTTTAGGCTCGCTTTGTGCCGACAGGTGCCGGGATAGATGATCCCATCCGGCCCGTGCAGAGGTGCCCCTTCCTGAGGGGCGCTGGCCGCTGCGGCGATATCCTTGCGATTGCAGGTGCAAGGGTACAAAAGACCTTTCAACCACAGGGTATCGAGGGCCTGTTCATAGATCTGCATGCGATCAGATTGCCTCATAACGGGTGTCGGCCATCTGAGGCCCAGCCATTCGAGATCTGCGTAGATCTGTTTTTCCCACTGCGGTCGTGCACGGGACTGGTCGATATCCTCGATCCGCAGCAGGAATGTGCCGCCTTCGGAGGCAGCCATGTCACTGGCCAGCATCGCCGAATAGGCGTGTCCAAGATGCAGGGGACCTGTAGGGGAAGGCGCGAAGCGAGTCGTAAAAGTCACGTCTTTTCGAGTATGTACACGTCAGATTTCATGTTCATTCCGGGCAGATGCGGCCCGTATTCCTTTAACAGCAGGCGCGCGGCCCCCATGTCCAGCCAGTCGTTCAGGCGTGAGGTGTAAGAGTAGTCCGCAAGTGCATGATCATTATAAGAGAATGCCAATAGACCACCCTTGGGAAGCGCATGCATGAGGAGGTCCAGAGTTTCAGGCGGTGCTGCTCCGGCACCGATCACTCCGATGGCTGAAATGGTTGAGTAAGCGCCGTGTTCAATGGGTTCAGGATCAGAGATGTCAAAGCCGATCAGCGCCCGATAGACGTTCTTCGCTTTGGCCTCCTCAAGCATATTGGGCGTGGGGTCCATTCCGTCGATCACTTCAAACCCGACTGAGCGCAGCGCAAGACCGGACAACCCCGTTCCACAGCCGTAGTCGAGGATGGGAGTTTGTGCCTCAGGCCTCTTGGACCACAGCGCTTTGGCAACCCGGCCCGGCGTGGCATATCCCTGTTCCGCGACAGAATCCTCATAGGTTGCGGCCCATTTCTGATAGTGCGCTTGGGTGTCCTGCGGAGATTTTGATCCGTATGTGTCCTTGAAAAACTTGTCACTCATAACCGCATGTTAAGCCGCTGGATCGTCTATCGTCCAGTCAGCTTTGCGCGAGCCACTCCGTCCATTCAGCCTTGGCGCGGTCGGTGTAGGCCTTGTAGCGGTCTTTGCGTCCCCGGCGGCCACCTTTCAGGCCATCTACAGGGCGGAACAGGCCGAAATTGACGTTCATGGGCTGAAACGTCTTGGCTTCTGCGCCGCCGGTGATGTGATGGATCAACGCGCCCATGGCGCTGTCCTGCGGTACCTCGGGCAGGGCGCGGCCGAGAATTTCAGCTGCCGCCAGTCGACCTGCCAAAAGCCCCATAGCCGCGCTTTCGACATAGCCTTCGACACCGGTGATCTGACCGGCGAAACGAATGTTCGGCTTTGATTTCAACCGCATCTGGGCGTCCAGAAGCGTCGGAGAGTTGATGAACGTGTTGCGATGTATCCCGCCAAGGCGCGCGAAGCTGGCGTTCTCCAGACCGGGAATCATACGGAATACCTCGGTCTGGGCACCGTATTTCATCTTGGTTTGGAAACCCACGATGTTGAACAGCGTACCAAGCGCGTTGTCGCGACGCAGCTGCACAATGGCATGCGGTTTCACGTCTGGCTGATGGGGGTTGGTCAAGCCGACGGGCTTCATCGGCCCGTGGCGCAGGGTCTCACGACCCCGTTCAGACATAACCTCGATCGGCAGGCAGCCATCAAAATAACCGGCGGTTTCGCCCTCGTGGAACTCAGTTTTATCGGCGGCCAGAAGGGCGTCGATGAAGGCCTCGTACTGATCGCGGTCCATGGGGCAGTTCAGATAGGCTGTCCGCTCTTCCTCAGTCTCGCCTTTGTCATAGCGGGACTGCATCCAGGCTTTGCTCATGTCGATGCTCTCGGCATAGACAATCGGCGCGATGGCATCAAAAAACGCCAGCGCGTCCGAACCGGTTTCGGCCTGAATGGCCTCACCCAACTTTGCTGAGGTCAGAGGACCGGTGGCAAAGATCCACTGCCCGTCGTCGGGCAGAGAGGTAACTTCTTCATCCGTCACCGTGATCCGGGAATGCGCGCGCAGTTTGGCCGTGACCGCCTCGGCAAACGGATCGCGGTCGACGGCCAGCGCCCCGCCTGCGGGCAGACGGTGGGCATCGGCAGTTGTCATGATCAAACCATTGGCGGCGCGCATTTCCCAATGCAGCAGACCCACGGCGTTTTGCTCATCATCGTCCGAGCGGAACGAGTTGGAACACACCATCTCGGCCAGATTGCCGGTCTGGTGCGCAAAGGTGCCCACAGTGGGGCGCATTTCGTGGATCACAACATCCACGCCCATTTCCGCCGCTTGCCATGCGGCCTCGGACCCGGCCATGCCGCCGCCCACGATATGCAATGCTTGTGTCATGCGCTGCCACATAGGGCAGAGCCCAAGCAGGCGCAACAGAGCAACCGCCAAATGCTACAGATTTTAGGGGGGTCTTGGGGTCGCCGCTGCGGGAATGTCAACGCCAGTGAGAGAAACCAGCTTGGAGGGACCTTCCGCCCACGGCGACCCAAAAGTGTACGTGAGGCCTTAGCCTCGTCCCAGCATTGCCACAGTGTTGCCCTTTTGAAAAGTGCAAAAATGATGACAGTAGTGAAAAATGTTCGGAATAATTGTCTTATTGAGACCAATTCGGGGGGCGTTTTTCGATAAACGCAGAAATGCCTTCTTCGGTATCGCGATGCAGCATATTCTGCACCATTACCTCTCCGGTATAGGCATAGGCTTGATCCAGCGGCATCTGAAGTTGTTGATAAAACGCCTCTTTTCCGATTTTGACGGCGACGCCCAGCTTGCCTGCGATCTGTTCGGCCAAGGCGAGGGTTTGGTCGTTGAGTTGAGCTTCAGGGACAACCCGATTGATCAGCCCCAGTTCCTGCGCGCGTTCGGCTGAGAGGAAACCTCCGGTGGTCAGCATCTCAAATGCCTGTTTTCTGGGGATGTTGCGGCTGAGCGCGACCATGGGGGTTGAGCAGAACAGGCCGATATTCACTCCGTTCACTCCAAAACGCGTGCCTTCGGCGGCGACGGCCAGATCGCAGGTGGCAACCAATTGACAACCGGCTGCTGTGGCAATGCCGTGCACCTGCGCAATAACGGGTTGGGGCAGGGACTGAATTGACATCATCATCCGCGCACAACGGTTAAAGAGGTCTTGAAAATAGGCCTTGCCGCCATCCTCAGACTGACGTCCGGCCGTCATCTGTTTCAGATCATGTCCAGCGCAGAAGGCCTTGCCTTCGCCCGACAGTATAACTGCACGGATCGAGCGGTCATCGCGCAGCGTGTCGAACTCGGACTGCAAGGCGGCCAGCATCTCGTCGCTCAGCGCGTTCAGCCTTTCGGGCGCGTTCATGTGCAGCCGCGCGATGGCACCTGTGTCGTTACGTTCCAAAATTGCCATCTTGCCCTCCCGCTGGCTGTTGGGCCAACTCTAGGGCGAGAAGTTAAGGAGGGGAAGCATGGGATTGGCGTTAAGCAAAGACGAGCTGTCGCAGTACCTTAAAGAGGTATTCCCACAGGTTCATCGCGATTTCGTGGTTGAGGACCTGACCGAGGAGACGATCACCATGCGCCTTGTGGTCGAGGACCGTCATTTACGCCCCGGTGGTACAGTTTCAGGGCCGTCGATGTTCGGTCTGGCAGATGTTTGCGTCTATGCCATGGTGTTGGCGCGCAAGGGGCGTCAGTCCTTGGCGGTGACGACCAACAGCTCTCTGGACTTTTTGCGCAAACCTGAAGGTGGCAAAGATCTGATCGCTGAATGTCGCCTTCTGAAACTGGGGCGCACTCTGGCCGTTGGCGATGTATTGATTTACTCGGTTGGGGCAGATCAACCCGTGGCGCGGGCCAGTATGACCTATTCCATCCCGCCGGCCGGGTCTTTGGCTGCAAAATTCGGATAAAAAGGGCCGGGGCGAACCCCGGCCAGGGAAGAGGTCCCAAATGAATTTGGGACTGGGGATGGGTTAAAGTTGCCAGAAATAGCGCTTGATTTCGCGATCGGCTTGCAGACGGGTCAGGCCTACGTCCTTGAGCAACCTGTCATCCAGCCTTCCCAGATTGACGCGACTGCGACGACGGCGTTCCCATTGAGTGACCGCCGCCGCAAACTGCACGGCCAGCACAGCGATCAGCGGCAGCCGGGGGCTGGCGTTCAGCAGTGTAAGGGCGGGAGTGTGCATTGTGCGTGTCATCTCAGTATTCCTTTCAAATTGTATTGACACAAAGTAGCAATGTTCGGTACATATGTTTGATACATTCGCAATTGTGTCAAATGCAAAGGAAGAATTGTAATGGATACAATTTGGCCGGAGACGCTGCCAAAATCCAAAGGGCCCAAGTATGCGTTAGTGGCTGATACAATACGAAAAGCGATTGAAAGTAAGACGTTAGATATCGGGGCCAAACTGCCCCCTGTGCGCGAACTTGCGTATCGGCTCCAGATCACTCCGGGAACCGTCGCGCGGGCCTATACGATTCTGACCGAAGAGGGCTTACTACAAGCTGAGGTCGGACGTGGTACATTTGTAGCCCCTCCCAAATCCCCGATTCTGGACGATGTCTGGTCCAGGCAGCTTCATCTGGCTGAGGCTCAGAATGCCAATCACGTCAGCCTGTTCAGCCCGAGGCTTGCAGATATGGGGCAGGTGTCTCTGATCCGCGAGTGTCTACAGAAAGTCGCGCAGTCGGATCCGGCCTTGTTCATGAACTATCCGACACGCGATGCGTATAAACCCATGCGCCAGGCAGTGGTTGAATGGTTGTCGAACCTGCCGCTTGGCAAGTTGAGCGACGACGACATTGTACTGACACACGGAGGTCAGAACGGCCTGTGCCTTGTATTCCAGACCATTCTGCAAGGTCCCAAACCGATCGTGATGGTCGAAGACCTTTCTTATGCTGGGTTCCGTCGCGCGGCAGAGTTGATGCGGGCCGATGTGGTTGGCATCCGAATGGACAAATGGGGCATCGACCCGGCAGCGATGGAGCATGTTCTGCGCCAGACGCCGGCGCAGGCGGTCTGTGTTTCGCCCGAGGTTCAGAACCCGACCGGACTGCACACCCCTTTAGAGCGGCGCAAGGAAATCGTGGAAATCGCACGGAAATACGATGTACAGATCGTTGAGGACGACTGCTACCGGATGGGAGACGCGAAGGAACCAAGCTTCCGCGCGATGGCCCCAGAGCGTGGGTGGCATGTGTCTTCGATCTCGAAAGTGCTGACTCCGTCCCTGCGCGTCGGCTTCGCTATTGCGCCCAGAGACCGGAGCGTGGATCTGCGCCGCTCAGCCGAATACGGGTATTTTGGCTTGGCGCAGCCACTGGCTGAACTGACCCGGTTGTTGCTCTCTGACCCTCGCACGCGTCAAATCGCGCGGGATGTACGCTCGCGGATGGGAGAGTATGTGCGGGTGACAGTGAATGCCTTGGGCGGGTTCGATCTGAACTGGGCGCCTGATGTGCCGTTTGTTTGGCTGCATTTGCCGTCGGGTTGGCGGGCTGCGGCCTTCAGCCGTGCTGCCGAGCGAGAAGGGATTCAGCTGCGGTCTGCAGATGAGTTCGCGCTGCGCGATGGGCGAGCACCAAATGCGGTGCGCATTGCGATGAACGGGCATGTATCCCTGCAGAGGTTCGAGGATGCGATGCTCCGCCTGCGGGCTTTACTGGATAATCCGCCTGAACAAATCAGCGTTTAGATTGGGGTAAAATAATACCTATTTTGTAAGTCATTAAAAAAGAACAATAAAAACTTGATTGCGTGTGTTGACGTGCATTCTAAGCAGGTCTAAACCCCCTCCATCGAATTCGGACCGCTCTGTCTTGGGGCGGTCTTTCACATCAAACAGGACTATCCTGCCATGAAAACCTTTTCTGCAACACCTGCAGACATCGACAAGAAATGGATCCTGATCGACGCCGAGGGCGTTGTTCTGGGCCGTCTTGCTTCGATCGTCGCCATGCGCCTGCGTGGCAAGCACAAAGCGTCGTTCACCCCGAACATGGACATGGGCGACAACGTCATTGTGATCAACGCTGACAAAATCCAGATGACCGGCAAGAAGCGCGAAGAGAACTTCTACTGGCACACTGGCCACCCGGGCGGCATCAAGTCGCGCACCAAACAGCAGATCCTGGAAGGTGCACATCCTGAGCGCGTTGTCGTTCAGGCCGTCAAGCGCATGCTGCCGGGCAACCGTCTGGCGCGTCAGCAAATGACCAACCTGCGCGTTTACGCCGGTGCCGAGCACCCGCATGAAGCCCAGGCCCCCGAAGTTCTGGACGTTAAGTCCATGAACAAGAAAAACACCCGGAGCTAATGACCGATGGCTGATCAGATCAATACTCTCGAAGAGCTGAGCGCCGTCGCAGGCGTTGAAACCGTGGCCGAAGAAGTCATCGTACGTGAACCCGTACGCGACGAGCTGGGCCGCTCCTACGCTACCGGCAAGCGCAAAGACGCTGTTGCCCGCGTTTGGATCAAGCCGGGTTCCGGCAAGGTCACCGTGAACGGCAAAGACCAGGACAAGTACTTCGCTCGTCCCGTTCTGCAGCTGATCCTGCGCCAGCCGTTCCAGGTTGCCGGTGTGGAAGGTGAGTTCGACGTTGTTGCAACCGTCAAAGGCGGTGGCCTGACCGGTCAGGCCGGTGCGGTCAAGCACGGCATCTCGAAAGCGCTGCAACTGTACGATCCGTCGCTGCGTGGCGCTCTGAAAGCCGCTGGCTTCCTGACCCGCGACAGCCGCGTTGTGGAACGTAAGAAATACGGTAAGCGCAAAGCGCGTCGTTCGTTCCAGTTCTCGAAGCGTTAATCGCCGCGAACAACGAATATCGAAAGGGCTCGCAAGTGCGGGCCCTTTTTCTGTTAATACAGTTAACGCGTGATCATCACCTTCCCGTCGCTCGTTTTCAAAGCGTCCGCTAGGTTGGAGATCAGATCGCCCAGCGTTAGACGCTCGGATACATCCGTTTTCCAACGCCCGTCCGCGAAACGCGCCTGAACCTCGGTCACGACGCGCATCTGATCGGCTGGAGGGGTGGTCATCATCCAGTTTGTTAGCCAGAATCCTTCGATCCGTTTGCCCATGAAGATCAGTTGCCCGGTTTGGGTCAGGGTCGGGGCGTCGCTGCCGAGTTTGCCATAGCAAATCCAGCGCGCGCGATTGGGCATGGCGCAGAAGATCTGCTCGGACAGAGGGTCTATGACAGCGTCGAGAAAGACGCGGGGCTTCAGCTTGGCGCTCAGTTCGGCAAATTGGTGCGCAACGTCAGGGTCCGTTGTGACCAGAACTTCCGCAGCCCCAAGCTCTTTCAGCATCGGAACAGTCTCGGCGCGCCGCACCATGGCGATGGGCTTCAAGCCCAGATCCCGCCCAAGGCTGCACATCAGCTTACCCAACTGGCTGGTGGCGGCTGAAACAACAAACGCATCTCCGTTTTCCTTGGCTATATCAACCATAGCCATCGCGGTCAGCGGATTGACGATCTGCGCAGCCCCGTCATCGTCCGAGATGTCGGGGCGCAGAGGGATGCACATTTGCATCTGGGTCACGACATATTCCGCCCAAGCCCCTGATCCGGCGGCAACAAAGGCGACGCGCAGGCCTTGTAGACCTTCCGCTCCTTTGCCCGTTGCCACAACATCTCCGCACCCTTCAAAGCCCGCAGCGGCACCTTTGACACGGGGTTGGCCGTATTCGCCTTTGATGAAGTGAATGTCCGACGGATTGACCGAAGCGGTGCGCAGCCGGATCAAAACCTGTCCGGGGCCGGGGGTAGGGACGGGCAATTCGGTATCTACCAACCACTCAGACGCGTCTTTGATCGTGGGGCCTGTCATGGTGCCGGAATAGCCGTCATGTTTCAGGACAACGGCGCGCATGGTGGAGGGCAAGTCGGTCATTGGTAAGTCCTTGAGTGGCGCCAGGTTTACCGGATCAGCCTTCAGCCTGACGGCGAAGAAAAACGGCGCGGGGTTCTTGTTGGGTCAAGCCAAACAAAAGCCCCGCGCCGCGTCAATTCTGCCGCTGTCTAACGTCGCGGCATGTGGAGAAGGCCGCCCATGGACGGCCTGACCCTTATTGGCTCATCGCATTTTGCAGGTCCTGGAGCTTCGTCAGAACGGCCTCGGGCGAGGCTTTGATCTCATCCAGGATCTTGATCACCTGATCTTTGACACCCTGTGCCATCTCGCTGTTCTGGACCGAGGCGACCATGGCGTCATAATCGAAGTTCTGAGCTGTCAGCATGCCCTCTTCAACCCAAGAGTTGAACAACTCCTGACCTTGGTCGGCCAGCGAGGCAATCTGATCACCGGCTTGATCTGCAGCCTCGGAGGCCTGATCCGCTATCGAATTGGCGGCGTCAGTGGCCTGATCCGCGACAGATGACGCGGCCTCAGAGGCCTGTTCGGTCAGTGATGACGCCGCTTCGCTGGCTTGTTCTGTGGCCGATTCCAGCGCTTCGCTTGCGGCGTCCTGCACGGCCGAGGCCGCTTCGCTGACCGCATCGCTCGCATCCTCGGCCGCGGCTTCAAGTCTTTCGGCTGGCGTCGGTTCGGGTTGGTTGAGATAAAAATACCCGCCCGCGCCAAGACCGACGAGGACGATGATGATAAGAAGAGTACGCGACATTATGAGTCTCCTTTGGAAATTTGTGCCGCTGGGATGATCCAAATCTAGGATGACTCAAAGGGGAATTCTTGTGATTTCTCAGCAGAATACGGGTTTGGGCCAAGCTACGCTGATTGGGCGACTTGATCCGGCGACAAAGCGCCCACCGCTTTGCGCTTTGCATTGAATTTCGATGATATCGCATTACCGCGTCGAGCCTGGCGTTTGAGGTATAGGCGTTGCGCGAGAACGTGGTGCCGAGCGAAACCTGCGACGATGCTCGCACTTTACTGCTCGGTCGAATTTTTGGTCTTATGTGAAGGACTTCACTGCCTTTGACCCCAAAATGACCGACACTGCAGTCAGACGGGGTAAAAGAGGCATGGTGGGGGTCGCGCTCGGGTTCGGTCCCCAAATTAACGAGTAACGTCTTTTGTTTGAATAGGCCTATTGGGCCAAAGGGGCACTGATCTCTCACTTTGTGGTTGAATGTGAGGGGCGGTGTGAGGGGGGCTGGATGAGGGGGTCTTGGCCAGCCCCTCTCTTTGCGCAGAGCAATAGGCCAGTCGGTCTATTAAAGCAAAGAAACCAATTGGAAATTATGGCGGAGAGACAGGGATTCGAACCCTGGGTGGGCTTGCACCCACAACGGTTTTCGAGACCGCCCCGTTCGACCACTCCGGCACCTCTCCGCGGGGGTCTGTGAGGGGGGGATTTAGTGAGGAACGCGCAGGGGTGCAAGCAGAAAATTCCCAGAAATCACATTCCTTGGATTTTCCATTGCCTGCCGCAACAAAACACCTAGGCTGATAGTCATGAAAAATCGAGTTGAGCGTTCTATTGTCCCATTGCTCGCGCTGCTTGTCGCGCTTGTTTTGGTCCCCGTTTCTTCGGTTGCGGCCAATCGCGACCGGATCGAAGCATTCCTCAATACCACCGGGTTTGACGTGGCGCTGGAGAGTATTGCGCTGGCGTCCGGCTCTGCCCCTGAAATGCTGGGCATTGATCCCGATGGATTCGGATCAGACTGGACCCGCCTTACCGAAGAGGTTTTCGATACCCAGCTTATGCATGAAACGGCGGTCTCGATTCTTGAAGAGACGTTGAGCGATGAGGCGTTGGCTCATGCGGTCGAGTTTTATGCTTCGGATCTGGGGCAACGATTGGTTGAGGTCGAAAACGCGGCGCATCTGAATGACGATGAAGAGGCTAAACAGCAGGAGGGGCAGGAAATCGTAGCTGGCCTCGTGCAGGATGGCTCGCCCCGGGTGGAGCAGCTCAAGCGGATGAACAATGCGATTGATGCCAGCGGGACTTCGTTGCGCGCTTTGCAGGAGATCCAATTGCGGTTTCTTCTGGCGGCCAGCGCGTCTGGCGTGATCGACCTGCAGTTGGACGCAGATGAGCTGCGGTTGATGCTGCGGCAGAATGAGGCCGGGATGCGCCAGGCACTGCAACTTTCGGCGCTGGCAGGGGCGGCTTACACGTATCAGGATTTCTCGGACGCGGAGGTCGAGGCCTATGCCGAGGCGCTTGAACAGCCATTGATGCAAGAGGTCTATGAGCTTCTGAACGCGATCCAATATGAAATCATGGCCATGCGGTTTGAGGTTCTGGCTGTCCGCATGGCAGACCTTCATCCGGCTCAGGATATCTGATGCGACTGGCACTAGCCTTTGCGGTGACATTGCTTTGGGCGCTGCCAGCTGTCGCGAATGAGCGGGCCAATCGGCTGGCGCATGCCATGAAGCTGGATCAGGTTGTGGGCATTCTGATCGACGAAGGCATGGTCCATCAGCAGGAACTCGAAGAGAGCCTGTTGGACGGTGACGGAGGTCCTCTGTTTCAGGATCAGGTTCAGGAGATCTATAACCATTCTTGGATGAAGTCTCGTCTGACCGAAGCCTTCGCCGAGGGCATGACGAAGGAGCAGATGGACCAGGCAATCTTTTTCTTCGAGAGCGATCTGGGGCAGACGATCGTGACGCTGGAGAATTCGGCCCGCAAAGCCTTTGCCGATGAGGCGATCGAAGAGATGGCGAATGAGGCCTATGAGGGCACCGAACCCGACTCGCCGAGGTTCGAACTGGTCGAGGAATACATCCGTGCAAATGACCTGATTGACCAGAATGTCCAAGGCTCGCTGAGTTCGGATTACAACTTTTTCCTGGGTCTCTACGGCGACAGCCTTGCCGAATACGAAGAGGTTCTGGACGAGTTACTGATGCAGAAAGACACTGTGACGGCCGAAACGACCACGTGGTTGTACTCCTTTCTGCTTCTGGCCTATCAACCGCTGGATGAGGTCGAGATGCGCGAGAATATCGCGTTTTCTCGAACCGAGACCGGGCAGGCCTTGAACGCGGCCCTGTTCAAGGGGTTTGACGAGATGTTTGATGGGATCTCGTACCGTCTGGGTGCGGCGGTGGCGCAGGTTTGGCAATCCTCGGATCTCTGACCGGTCTTGGGTGTTGACTTTGCCTTTCATTATGTGGATAAGCGCGCATCCCGGCCGGTTCTCCGCGCCGGGTGTCGTTATTATATGACCCTTCGAAACCTCGCGGGGTCTTCCACACAGCCCAAACAGGGCGCGCTGTTCGAGGTGGCTTTCAAGCCAAAAACGCCCGGGAGGGGACCACAGAACGCGGGTTAGAAAAGGAAAGACGCATGTTTGCGGTCCTCAAGACTGGCGGCAAGCAGTACAAGGTTCAGGCGGGCGACGTGCTCCGCGTTGAAAAACTGGCTGCAGACGCAGGTGAAAAAGTTCAATTCAACGATGTTCTGATGCTGGGCGGCGACGCTCCGGTTGTTGGCGCACCTTTCGTTGAAGGCGCAGGCGTACAGGCCGAAGTGATCGAACAGATCAAAGGTGACAAGGTCATCAAATTCGTCAAGCGCCGTCGTAAGCACAGCTCGAAGCGTACCGTTGGTCACCGTCAGAAACTGACTCTGGTCAAAATCACCGACATCCTGTCGTCGGGCGCTGACAAGTCGGGCATCAAAGCTGCAACCGGTTCTGCTCCGGCCGGCGAAGCGGCACCTGCTGCAAAGCCTGCCAAGAAAGCAGAAGCCAAAGCAGAGGCACCCGCCGCTGCTGCCGCTGACGATCTGACCAAGCTGAACGGTGTTGGCCCTGCCGCTGCCAAGAAGCTGGTTGAAGCCGGTATCGAAAGCTTTGCCGCTCTGGCCGCCTTGTCGGACGAGCAGATTGCTGCTATCGACACCATCAAAGTGAAGCCCGAATGGGTTGAGCAAGCCAAAGAGCTGGCTCAAGGCTAAGGAGAGAGAGAATGGCACATAAAAAAGCTGGCGGTTCCTCCCGTAACGGTCGCGACTCAGCGGGTCGCCGCCTTGGCGTGAAACTGTATGGTGGCCAGGCGGCCATCGCAGGCAACATCATCGTACGTCAGCGCGGCACCAAGTTCTGGCCGGGCGAAGGCGTAGGCATGGGCAAAGACCACACAATCTTTGCAACCACCGATGGCGCCGTGAAGTTCCACAAGGGACTCAAAAACCGCACCTTCATTTCGGTCCTGCCAGTGGCGGAGGCCGCAGAGTAAGCCGAAACCCAGAAGGTTTAATAAAAAATTCATGGGGGACCGGCAGAAAATGCCGGTCCCTTTTTCGTTTTAACGCAACCGTGATCCAGAACAGCAATGCCCGTCGCAACCACCAGCTTTCTCATCTTTGCCGCCTCACAGGTCGGCACGCCGGGACCGGCCAACATGGTCCTGATGGGAACAGGTGCGCGCTATGGCTTTCGCGCCGCATTGCCTTTTGTGGCCGGGGTCGTGTTGGGCAAGCAGCTGATCATCTGGCCGGTGGGCTTTGGTCTGATGCAGGTTGCCGATCAGGCTCCGCTGGCGTTTGAGGTGCTGAAATACGCTTCTGCCGCCTATATTTGCTGGCTGGCCTGGAAGATTGCCAATCTTAGGCTGTCTCGTGCAGCGGCGGAAGGGAACGCGCCGGGCTTTTTGTCTGGGCTCATCGTGCATCCGCTGAACCCCAAGGCCTGGGCGATGATCATTGCAGGGTTCACGGGGTTTGTCGCGGCGGGGACGTCCAGTTTTGAGGCGACGCTCACGATCGCTCTTTGTTTGTTGTTCTGCCAGATCGTTTTGCACCCGATCTGGACATTTGCAGGGGACCGGATCGCCCATGTGGTTGAAGGTCGGCCTGCGGAAAAATATCTGATGTGGACGCTCGCCAGTCTGACTGTTGCGTCCGTACTTTTTGTGTTGTTCGGAGGAGGAACGCACTCATGAAACTTGAAGCAATCATAAATCAGCCGGTCATCGAAACCGAGCGGTTCGATCTGCGCCCTCTGCGTCGGTCGGATATGGGGCTTATCGAACATTACGCAGGCGATGAGCGTGTGGCGCGTATGACCACATCGATCCCGCACCCGTTGCCGCCGGGCTCGATCGAGGCCTTCGTGACCCGCTCGATGGCGGAAGACCGGGATGAGGACGTCTGGGCGATGGACGCCACCAAAGACGGCGGGCCCGAGCTAATCGGCCTGATCTCTTTGCAGCGGCTCGATCGCAACCAGTCCGAGGTTGGCTATTGGGTTGCGCCTGTCTATTGGAACACGGGCATTGCCTCGATGGCTGTGGAAGCCCTGGTCGGTGCCAATCCGCTTGAGAACGCCAATATGTTCGCCAGCGTGTTTCAGGACAACCCGGCCTCGGCGCGGGTGCTGACCCATTGCGGGTTCCAGTATCTGGGCGATGCAGAAAGCTACTCGGTGGCGCGCGACGCGAATGTGCCCACCTGGACCTATACAAAGAAACTCTGACTTGTGGCCGATGGGGCCTTTGCAGTAGGGGACAGACTATGAAATTTCTCGATCTAGCAAAGGTCTACATCCGGTCCGGGGCCGGAGGTGGCGGCTGCGTCAGCTTCCGACGCGAAAAGTACATTGAATACGGCGGCCCTGATGGCGGGGACGGCGGCAAAGGCGGGTCCGTCTGGGCCGAGGTCGTGGACGGGCTGAACACCCTGATCGACTTCCGCTATCAGCAGCACTTCTTTGCCAAGAACGGACAACCGGGCCGCGGTCAGCAACGTACGGGCAAGGATGGTGACGACATCATCCTGCGCGTTCCCGTCGGGACTGAGATTCTGGATGAGGACGAAGAGACAGTGATCTGCGACCTGACCGAGGTCGGGCAGCGGGTTCTGCTGGCGAAAGGCGGCAATGGCGGTTTTGGCAATCTCCACTTCAAATCCGCAACCAACCAGGCGCCGCGCCGGGCAAATCCGGGGCAGGCGGGTATTGATCGCACGATCTGGCTGCGGCTGAAACTGATCGCGGATGTTGGCTTGTTGGGCATGCCCAATGCCGGAAAATCGACCTTTCTGGCCGCAACTTCGAACGCGCGGCCTAAAATCGCCGACTATCCGTTTACCACTCTGCACCCCAATCTGGGCGTGGTCGGCGTGGACAATGTGGAATTTGTGGTGGCCGACATTCCCGGCCTGATCGAAGGGGCTCATGAAGGGCGCGGGATCGGCGACCGGTTCCTCGGTCACGTTGAGCGCTGTGCGGTGTTGCTGCATCTGGTCGATGGCACCTCGGAAACCGTGGCCGATGACTACCGCACCATCATCCATGAGCTTGAGGCTTATGGCGGAGAACTGGCCGAGAAACCTCGGATCACGGTGCTGAACAAGGTCGACGCTCTGGATGACGAAGAACGTGATTTGGCCAAGGCCGAACTGGAAGAGGCCGTTGGTGGCCCGGTCATGACGATGTCAGGTGTCGCGCATCTGGGCGTAACCGAGGTGCTGCGCGCCCTGCGTGCTCAGATCGACGAAAACCGCCTGCGCCAGAAACCCGCCGAGGAGGCCGCGCCGTGGCAACCCTGACCGCAGCCCGTCGGCTGGTGGTCAAGATCGGGTCCGCTTTGCTGGTGGATCGGAACACGGGACAGCTACGCTCGGATTGGCTGAAATCACTGGCTCAGGATGTGGCCTGGCTGAAAGGGCAGGGCACGGATGTGATTCTGGTGTCTTCTGGCTCGATCGCTTTGGGGCGCGGTGTTTTGGGCTTACCTGCAGCGGCGTTGGCTCTGGAGCAATCTCAGGCCGCAGCTGCTGTTGGTCAGATCCGTCTGGCGCGTGCCTATGAAGAGGCGCTGACCCCGCACCAGATCACCACGGCCCAAGTGCTGGTGACGCTCGAGGATAGCGAGGATCGTCGCCGCTATCTCAACTCTCGCGCGACACTTGAGACGCTTTTGGGCCTTGGCGTTGTTCCCATTGTCAACGAAAACGATACAGTCGCTACGGATGAAATCCGCTACGGCGACAATGATCGGCTGGCAGCACAGATCGCGGTAACCGTTGGTGCGGACCAATTGATCCTTCTGTCGGATGTGGACGGGTTTTATACCGGCAATCCTAACGAGGATGCCTCGGCCACGCGCTACGACACGATCGACCAAATCACGCCCGAGATTGAGGCGATGGCCGGAGACGCTGGCTCTGGCCTTTCCAAGGGCGGCATGAAGACCAAGTTGATGGCGGCCAAGATGGCGACAGCTGCAGGTTGCGATATGGCGATCACCGAAGGATCGACGCTCAACCCTTTGCAATCGCTTGAGAATGGCGCAAACAGCACGTGGTTCACGGCAACGCTTGATCCGCATGCGGCGCGCAAGCGCTGGATCTCGGCGATGAAACCGCGCGGAGAGATAACGATTGACGATGGCGCCGCAAAGGCGCTTTCAAATGGCAAAAGCCTGTTGCCAGCGGGTATCGTCGAAGTGACCGGCGATTTTGGACGCGGCGATCCGGTCGCCATTCTTGACCTGCAAGAGCGTCGACTGGCGCAGGGCATCAGCCGCTATACCGCGCAAGAGGCTGACGCAATCAAAGGACGAAAATCTTCAGAGATTGAGGCAACGCTGGGCTATCCTGGTCGCGCAGCGCTGATTCACAGGGACGATTTGGCGCTATAAAGGCGCAGAAAGGCTAAGGTTATGAAGGATCTCGACAATATTCCCGCTCTGATGGCCGATCTGGGTAAACGCGCCAAAGCTGCCGCGCGCGAGCTGGCCTTTGCCTCGGCGGAGCGCAAACATGCAGCCCTGATCGCCGCGGCTGAGGCTGTCTGGGCCAATCGCGCTCAGATTATCGACGCCAACAAGAAGGATCTGGAGTTCGGGCGTGAAAAGGGCCTGAGCCCTGCCATGATGGACCGTCTGATGCTGGATGAGGACCGCATTCAGGGCATGGTCGATGGCCTGCGCACGGTGGCTGATCAGACCGATCCGGTGGGCGAGGTGATGACCGAGTGGGACATGCCCTCGGGCCTCAATATTCAGCGTGTGCGCACGCCGTTGGGTGTCATTGGGGTGATATACGAAAGCCGCCCTAATGTAACCGCCGATGCTGGCGCGTTATGCCTGAAGTCCGGTAACGCCGTGATCCTGCGCGGTGGATCCGAGAGTTTTCACTCCTCCACCGCCATCCACGCCTGTCTGGTCGAAGGTCTGAAGGCCGCGAAACTGCCTGAGGATTCAATTCAACTTGTGCCGACCCGTGACCGCGCGGCGGTGCAGGAATTGTTGACCATGACCGACTATGTCGACGTCATCGTTCCCCGTGGCGGCAAAGGACTAGTTGGGCTGGTTCAGCGTGAGGCGCGCGTGCCGGTCTTCGCCCATCTTGAGGGTATCGTGCATATCTACATCGACAAGGCCGCCGACCCGCAAAAGACGTTGGACGTGGTGCTGAACGCCAAGACCCGGCGTACCGGTATATGTGGCGCGGCAGAGTGTCTTCTGATCCATCAGGATGTGGCCAAAACCCTTGGGCGCGACGTGATTGCAGCGCTTATGGCCGCCGGGGTCGAGGTTCATTCCGAAGGTGTTCTGGCCGTCGATGGAACCACGTCAGCCACCTCTGAGGATTGGGGCAAAGAGTTTCTGGACAGCATCATTGCTGCCAAACCCGTTGCCGACATTGACGCCGCCATCGCGCATATCCAGCAATATGGCTCGAACCACACAGATTGCATTATGACCGAGGATGACGCGGCGGCTGCGCGCTTCTTTGAGCGGCTGGACAGCGCGATCCTGATGCACAACGCCTCAACGCAGTTTGCGGATGGCGGTGAGTTCGGAATGGGCGCTGAAATCGGAATTGCCACGGGCAAAATGCATGCACGCGGTCCGGTCGGCGCGGCGCAGTTGACCAGTTTTCAATATCTTGTGCGCGGGAACGGAACGACCCGCGCCTAGAACCTCAAGGTCACGCGGGTTGTGCCGGTCTCGACCGCAACTCGCCGCCCCATGGCCGCGGCCGTTTCCGGCAGCAAAGCAAACTGAACCTGCGCCGGGGTGACTTTGTTGGCGAAGTTGCCCGTGGCAGCATTCTTCCACAAGTCATTGTCAATGTTAAATTTGTCGGCTGTGCCAGTCACCTGCCAACCGGTGTCAGAGGTCGAGATATCGACCTGCCCACCAAACGGCATTGCACTCTCGCAGCACATCAGGGCCAGAAAGGCCAGTTTGACCTGATTGCGCGGCACGGCTTCGGTCAGGTTCCAATTGACCCGCACACGACCGGCGCGCTCCACGTCTTTCAGCAACTCGGCCACCTCGCTACGCCCCAATGGCTGGTCACTTGCCGAGCCAAAGGCCACTCGGAAAAACCGAATGCGCGCGCCGGCGCTGCCGACACTGCCCGAGATCAGCTCCATCTCGGGGCCTTGTACCGCGCCAACCATATCCAACAGCTCCAGCCCGTTGGTGATGGCCCCGATCGGGCTGATCAGATCGTGACAGATGCGCGAGCCAATCAGCTCGGCCAGGTTGACGTCCGTGGCGCCCATGCGTACCTCCTTCTGTATCTGCCACCGGACCGGAGCCGCTATGACAGACCTCAATGCCATACTTGCACCGGGCATGTTCGTCCGCCACCCCGATTTCCCCGATTGGGGCGTTGGACAGGTGCAGTCCAATATCGGGGGCAAGATCACCGTGAACTTCCGCGAGCAGGGGAAAGTGGTAATCGACGGAACGCGTATCGCCTTGATGCCGGTCTTTGATCCGTGAAACTGGTTTAGGAAAGGTTAACGCCAGTCATCACATGGGACCCGTATTGCCTTTGGGGGAACAGCTGCGGTATCAGCCGGAGGCAACTTCAAGGAACGACATGCCGGATTCAGGCCCTTCTTTCACCATCCGACTCGCTGAAACCGAACACGACCTGCGCGCCGCGCAGCGCCTACGCTACGACGTGTTTGTACGCGAGCTAGGTGGTGGCGGAGAGATGGTCGATCACGATGCCGGGCTGGAGCAGGACAAGTTCGACCCGTATTTCGATCACATGCTGGCGATAGATGATCAAACCGGGGAAACTGTCGGCGTCTACAGGCTGTTACCGGGCGAACGTGCAGCAGGGTTGGGGCAGTTTTACTCCGAAGATGAATATGATCTGACCGTTCTTAAGCAAGGCGGTCGCAAGCTGCTAGAGCTTGGCCGATCCTGCCTGCATCCGGACTATCGCGGCGGCACGGCGATGTATCACCTGTGGAATGGTCTTGCTGCGTATGTCACCGAGCGTGAGATCGAGGTTCTGTTCGGCGTCGCCAGCTTTCACGGCACCGATGTCACGGCGCTCGCCCAGCCCTTGTCGATGCTGCATCACAACCATCTGGCCCCCGACGATCTGCGGGTCCGCGCGCAGCCGGATGTTTTTCAATCCATGAACCTCGTGGCACCCGAAGACCTCGATCGCCGGGCGGCCATGGTGCAGGTGCCCGCGCTGATCAAAGCTTATCTCCGTTTGGGCGGGTTTGTGGGCGAGGGGGCCTTTATCGACCACAGCTTCAACACCACCGATGTCTGTTTGATCCTAGATACCGCGCGGATGAACGAGCGGCAAAAGCGCATCTATAGCGGAGCTTAAACCCGTGAACGATCCGCTTTGGAACAGTGACGACGCGCCGGATGCGATTCACCTTGGCCCTCTGGGGTGGATACTGGTTTTCTTGCGTGGTGTACCTTTGGCGCTGTTGGTCTTTGGTGGCTTGATCATCCTACTGATGATACGCCTGATTGAACTCCCCTTGTTCGGTATTCGCCGACCTATAACCCCGTTCATCACACAATTTGTTTGCCGCAACGCCTTTCGCATTCTGGGCATAGGTTTTCGCACTTCCGGAGATCTGATGGCTGAGCGTGGTGCGGTGGTGGCTAACCACACCTCATGGCTCGACATCTTTGCTCTGAATGCCCGCAAACGGGTGTATTTCGTATCCAAGGCCGAGGTGGCGAAATGGCCCGGTATCGGCTGGTTGGCGCGCGCGACCGGAACGGTCTTTATCGAACGGGACCGGAAGAAGGCAAAAGAACAAACACAGGTGTTCGAAACTCGCCTGAAAGCGGGGCATAAGCTGCTGTTTTTCCCGGAGGGAACCTCGACCGATGGCCTCAGGGTTTTGTCATTTAAAACAACGCTCTTTGCCGCGTTCTTCGCAGATGAGCTGCGAGATTTCATGTATGTTCAGCCGGTCTCGGTGGTGTTTCATGCACCTGTGGGTGAACCGGACCGGTTTTACGGTTGGTGGGGTGACATGGAGTTCGGCCCGCATCTGCTGAAGACACTCGGCGCGCGCAGGCAGGGGGCGGTCGAGCTGATTTATCATGCGCCAGCCAAGGTCAGTGACTTTGAAAACCGCAAAGCGCTGGCGGCGCATTGCGAAGAGGCCGTCCGTCATGCGCATAGCTTGGCGCGGCTTGAAAAATAGGGCGATTGGCACTTGCGCTGCATCCAAACCTGCCGTATACGCGCGCCATTCAAACCCGCAGGCGGGGTTTGGGCTTTTTGAGGGAGACATCCTCATCAAGACCGCCGGTTGGAGCATCCGCTTCTTTCACCCCCGCCAAGGCGCAAACCGGAAAAGGAAAATAGCATGGCTCTTCCCGAGTTCTCCATGCGTCAGCTGCTGGAAGCTGGCGTTCACTTTGGTCATCAGACACAGCGTTGGAATCCCCGCATGGGCCCGTTCATCTACGGCTCGCGCAATGGCATCCACATCATGGACCTGACCCAGACCGTTCCGATGCTGGACCAGGCTCTGCAGGCTGTTCGTGACACCGTCGCAAAAGGTGGCCGCGTTCTGTTCGTTGGTACAAAGCGTCAGGCTGCTGGCCCGATCGCTGAAGCGGCTGAAAAGTCGGCTCAGTACTACATGAACCACCGCTGGCTGGGCGGCACTCTGACCAACTGGAAAACCGTTTCCCAGTCGATCAACCGTCTGAACCAGATCGACGAAGCCATGGAAGCGGGCGCAGAAGGTCTGACCAAGAAAGAGCGTTTGGGCATGGAGCGTGACCAGCAGAAGCTGCAGGCTTCGCTGGGCGGTATCCGCGAGATGGGCGGTGTTCCTGACCTGCTGTTCGTCATCGACGTCAAAAAAGAAGCACTGGCCATCGCAGAAGCCAACAAGCTGGGTATCCCGGTTGTGGCTGTTGTCGACACCAACTGCTCGCCCGACGGCGTTGACTACATCATCCCTGGCAACGACGACGCAGCCCGCGCGATCTCGCTGTACTGTGACCTGGCCGCACGTGCCGCTCTGGACGGTATGACTGCTCAGATGGGCGCTGCAGGCGTTGACCTGGGTGCCTTCGAAGAAGCACCGGTTGAAGAAGTCGTTGCAGAAGAAGCCGCTGAAGCTCCAGCCGAAGCGTAAGCTGCCCGTCACGTAATTGACACATGGGGCAGGGTATGACCTGCCCCAATTCCGTTTGAATTGAGGAGAGCCAAAAGATGGCAATCACAGCAGCAATGGTTAAAGAACTGCGCGACGCAACCGGCGCAGGCATGATGGACGCGAAAAAAGCCCTGACCGAAACCGGCGGCAACATGGACGAGGCCGTTGACTGGTTGCGCACCAAAGGCCTGGCCAAAGCGGCTAAGAAATCGGGCCGTACCGCAGCAGAAGGTCTGGTTGCTGTTCACGTCAACGGTGGCAACGGTGTTGCTGTCGAAGTGAACTCGGAAACCGACTTCGTTGCGAAGAACGCTGAGTTCCAGGAAATGGTCGGCAAGATCACCTACGCTGCTGAAGGCGTCGACAATGTCGAAGCTCTGTTGGCTGCTGATCTGGGCGGAAAGTCCGTTGCAGACACGATCACTGACAAGATCGCCACCATCGGTGAAAACATGTCGGTGCGGCGCATGTCGAAACTGTCGGGCGACACCGTTGTGTCTTACGTGCACAACGCAGCCACAAACGGCATGGGCAAAATCGGTGTTCTGGTTGCTCTGACCGGTGGCGACGAAGCGATCGGCAAGCAGGTTGCGATGCACATCGCAGCTGTGAACCCGGCAGCTCTGTCCGAGGCCGACATGGATCCGGCTGTTGTCGAGAAAGAAAAGCAGGTTCAGATGGACATCGCCCGCGAATCCGGCAAGCCGGAACAGGTGATCGAGAAGATGATCGAAGGCCGCATGAAGAAATTCGTGGCTGAGTCGACTCTGCTCAACCAGTCCTTCGTTGTGAACCCTGACCTGACTGTTGAAGCAGCGGCCAAAGAAGCAGGCGCAACCATCACCGGCTTCATCCGTCTGGAAGTTGGCGAAGGCATCGTGGTCGAAAAAGAAGACTTTGCTGCGGAAGTTGCCAAAGCGGCACAAGGCTGAGTCTTTGCTCTAGGCCCCGGTTGCGGGGCCTGACGACATTCAGAACCGGTCACGTCGAACGTGGCCGGTTTTTTCGAGTCAGAGATAGATTTGTCTGTTCAAGCAGAAGGTGAATGGAGGGCCCCGCATGATGGGGATGGTCGGGACCCTCCAAAATTCCGACGTCGGTACGCGGACGAATAGGCGCTCCAAAAGTCAGAGTGATTGGAGAGCTCTGGTATTGCAAAGATCCAATCGAATGTTCCTTGGCTAAAGCCACCACTCACGGAACGGTATCAATCTGCAATTTTCCCGTGAAGATGGGAAGTCATGATTTCCTTACCTAAGGTAAATTGACGCGGTTTGGCGTCAATCTCTTGTGGTCAGGCTTCCATAACATACATCTGGTTGTGTAGGGCGGCTTTCAGAACGGCCTGGGCCGTCGTCTCGACCGAAAGCGATTCGCGTGCCAGCCTCAGGTGTTTTTCTACTGTCGCCGCCGTCAGCCCCATCAGCAGGGCTATATCCTGAGTCGTTTTGCCATCACCGACCCATTGCAGCGCCTCTCGCTGGCGTTTGGTGAGCGAACGATTCGGAGGTGTGTAGGGAAGCGTCAGGATCTTGAGATGAGCGATGTTGTTCATCAGAAGAATATCCTCGCCATGCTCTTCCCACATGTCGTCAATCTCGTCCTGGTTGCGGTTTTCTTCGGCCGATAGCGAGATCGCACCCTTGGACCGCACGGAGACTGAGTTGAAGCTGACAGTATATCCAGCAAGCACGTTGTGCGACTTGTTGAAATCCACAACCTTCTGCTGTTCGGGCGTGAGTTCCCCGTTCGAAGCCAAATCCTGAATCAATCCCCAGCTTGCCGCGCCATCGTTGTTCAAAGCCCATTGCAGCATCGGAGCGTTGGAATACCTGCTGTCACCGAGGAAGCCGTCAACATATTCACGCCGATGATTGCTGAGGATGACAAAATCTTCAGGGTCGCCCAAGGACGTGGCAGTACGATATTGAGTGTAGCCATAAATCAGTCGGTCAAACCCGTATATGGCCATCTGTCGGCAATGGGCATCCCAAAGCTCTTCCAGGGTTCTGGCATAGCTAACAAAGCGAAGATATTCCTTCAGCTTCATGCAACGTCCCCTGATTTTAGATGAGCTGCCAAGGCATCCAGCGCCAAAACATAGCTCTGCGCACCAAAACCGCAGATCTGCCCAAGGGCAACCGACGCGATGTAGGACTTGTGGCGGAAGCTTTCCCGCGCGTGGATGTTGGACAGGTGAACCTCGACCAAAGGCAGCTCCACTGAGGCAATCGCATCCATCAGGGCAATCGACGTGTGGGTATAGGCGCCTGCATTCAGAACCAAACCGTTCTGCGTGCCACGGGCCTGATGGATGGCGTCAATCAGAGCACCTTCGTGGTTGGACTGAAATGTCGAAACCTCAAGCCCGATAGACGCGCCATGCGCAACGCATTGCTCTTCCACCATTTTCAAGGTGGTGCTGCCGTAAACCTCAGGCTGTCGGGTGCCCAAAAGATTGAGGTTCGGGCCATTCAACACAAGAATTTTATTCATAAATCTCCGTCCCCATATTCGTTTCTTAAACGGCATTTGGTGGGGATGTCTACCGGACAATGCTCCAATGAGGCGAGTGGGCTGACAAAGATGCCTTTGATGCAACCCGTTCCAGTTAGGTTTCGTCCATTGTGACCACAACCTTTCCGAGAACGGAGCGCTGAGAAAGCAGCTCGATTGCCGCCGCGCCCTCGGAAAGGGGGAAGCGCGCCGTGATGCGGGGTTTGACTTTACCTGCGGCGTATAAGTCAAACAATTCGCTTAGGTTTTCGGCGTGAGCGTCAGGCTCCCGAAAGACGGAGGCCCCCCAGAAGACGCCAACGATCTGGCACCCTTTCAGCAGCGCGAGATTGAGCGGTACGCTGGGGATTCCAGCTGGAAATCCGACGACGAGATATCGCCCCTTCCACGCAATGCTTCGCAACGCGGGTTCCGCATAGGCTCCGCCCACTGCATCATAGATGACATCGACACCCTCGGCGCCCGCCAGTGCCTTGATATCTTTTGAGAAAGCTTTCTGAGCGTCCTTGTCCGGGTTTCTGGGATACTGGATCGTCTCATCCGCTCCGATTGAGCGGCAGAATTCAGCTTTGTCTGGCGTGGAAACCGCAGCGATGACTCGCGCGCCCATGGCTTTGCCCAACTCGATCGCCGCCGATCCGACACCACCCGCGGCCCCCAGAACCAACAGCGTCTCACTGGGTTGGAGGGCCGCTCGGTCCTTAAGAGCATGGTAGGAGGTACCGTAAGTGAAGATAAAACACGCCGCCTCATCAAAGGGCATGGTATCGGGAAACTTGATTGCGTCCTTGGCTTTCATCCCAAGATGCGTGGCAAAGCCGCCATGACCGGTCAGCGCCAGTACACGATCTCCGACTTCGAACCCTTCGACACCGTCGCCAAGCGCAAGCACCTCACCTGCGATTTCGCCGCCAGGGGCAAAGGGGCGCGGTGGCTTGATCTGATAGAGGTCGCGGATCATCAGCGTATCGGGAAAGTTCACCCCGGCGGCTTTAATTCCAACCAGAATCTCTCCGCGGCCCGGGGTCGGATCGGACAGGGTGGTCAGTTCCAGAATCTCCGGTCCGCCCGCTGCGACGCTGAGTAATGCTTGCATGTTGCCCTCATTGTTCCTGTTATTCTTGCAGATGGAATTTTGGGGCGGGATCGCGCGCTGTCAACGGCGCACCCTCTTTCCCCTACGACAAGCGAGGAGTGCGGCATGACCCCGGAAACCCTGTTTTCTCTGGATGGAAAGGTGGCTCTGGTCACGGGCGGTGCCACCGGAATTGGCCGCATGGCCGCCGAGTCGCTTGTTCGGGCTGGCGCGCATGTGCTGATCGCCTCCCGTAAAGGTGACGCCTGCGAGGCCGTCGCGGCGGAGCTGAACGCGCTGGATGCCCCCGGCAGTGCCGAGGGGTTTGCAGGGGATCTGGGCAGCAAAGACGGAATCGACGAAGTCGTTGCCGAGATCAATAAACGGACGGAACGCCTCGATATTTTGATGAATAATTCCGGTGTGTCCTGGGGCGCGCCTTTAGGTCAATTCCCTCATGACGCGTGGGACAAAGTGATGTCCGTCAACGTTGCGGGCGTGTTTGAGCTGACGCAGAAACTACTGCCCTTGCTCATGAAATCCGGCACCGCCGAAGACCCGGCGCGGGTGGTCAATGTGGGCTCGGTCATGGGTGAGGTTCCTATGGGCGACGGGGCATACAGCTATTCGGCCTCCAAGGCGGCCGTCCTGCATCTGACCAAAATCCTGGCCAAGGAACTGTCGCCGTATCACGTCACCGTCAACGCTCTGGCGCCCGGCCCGTTCGTCTCACGCATGACCGCTTTTGCAACTGCGGATGAGACGACGCGCGAGAAGGTGGGCAAATCGGTTCCTCTGGGCCGAGTTGGGCGTGATGATGACATCGCTGGCTGCATGCTGTTTCTCTGCGGGCGAGGGGGCAGCTACGTGACCGGAGCCGTCATCCCCGTGTCCGGAGGCATCAACGTGGTCACAGCAGGCAACATCTTTGCCGAAGCGTTTTGACGATGAATACGAAAAACCCATTGGATCTGGACGCCGTCGATGCGTACCTTTCCGCGAACCTCTCGGGGTATCGCGGCCCTCTGAACGCCCGCAAGTTCGATATCGGGCAATCCAACCCGACTTTCGCACTTGAGACACCGGGTCGAAACTACGTTCTGCGCCGTAAACCTATGGGAAAGATTCTTAAATCTGCGCATGCAGTGGAGCGCGAATTTCGTGTGCAACAGGCGCTTGCAGGCAGCGATGTCCCTGTGCCTGAGATGTTTCTTCTATGCGAAGATACCTCAGTCATAGGGTCCGCTTTTTACGTGATGGAACACCTTGAGGGCCGTGTTTTCCTGGAACCAACTCTGACCGGTGAAAGCAACGAGACACGCACCGCCGTCATGGATGAAATGAACCGGGTGCTGGCCGCGCTGCATTCCGTCGATATCGACGCAGCGGGCCTCGCCGACTATGGCCCCAGCGGGAATTATTTCGAACGTCAGATCGCGCGCTGGACAAAGCAGTACCGCGCCTCTGAGACAAACAAGATCGCTCAGATGGATGCGCTGATCGCGGGGTTGGAGGGGGCTTTGCCCGAAGACGATGGTCAGCGCAGTCTTGTGCATGGCGATTATCGGATCGACAACTTGATGTTTGAACGCAGCGGCACGCGGTGCATCGGCGTGCTGGATTGGGAGTTGTCGACGATCGGCCATCCTTACGCCGACCTCGCCGCAGTGATCATGCAATGGCAGCTGCCTCCGGGTCCAGAAGGGCGGGGGCTGGCCGGGATCGACCGCAAAACCCTCGGATTACCCAGTGATAGAGACTATATCGAGCAATATTGCGCGCGGCGCGGGCTGGCGGAAATCAAAGATTTCGGCTTCTATCTTGCCTTTAACTTCTTCCGAATGGCCGCCATTCTGCAGGGCGTCTACAAACGCGCGCTGGACGGCAACGCATCGGACCCGGGGCGGGCGAAACTGTTCGGTGACTACGTGCCGCTCTTTGCGCAGCATGGTTTGTCGGCTTTGGACGCCTAGGGCAGAGGGAGCTTTGGAATGCCGGTAACGTGGGATCAAGACAGGTTGGATCGCATTCGCCCGTGGATGCAACGCTATGTAGATAAACGAAAATATCCCGGCAGTTCGGTTCTTCTGAAACACAAAGGGCAGGAGGTCTTCTTCCGCGCTTGCGGCCAGCGCAATATCGAAGCCGAACTGCCGTTCGAGCGTGACACGCTGGTCCGTATCTACTCGATGACCAAACCGATCACATCAGTTGCGGTGATGATGCTGGTCGAGCGCGGATTGATCCACCTTGGCGCACCTTTGTCCGCGTATCTGCCCGAATTTGCCGCGCCTCAGGCGTTGGTTACCAATGCCGAGCGATTGGATCAGACCGAAGCCGCGCCACCGCCGACTCTGCATCAGCTACTGACCCACACGAGCGGGTTCAGCTACCCATTCAATCCCGGTCTTCTGCCATCGGCGATGGACGAGCGGGATATGATCTTCAAACCAAATCAAGGGCTTCTGAAGGATAGAGTAAGTGATCTCGCCGCGCTGCCTCTGGCGTTTCAACCGGGCAGCCGGTGGGAGTATTCGGTCAGCACCGACGTCCTAGGTCGCGTTGTTGAGGTCGTCTCGGGAAAGACGTTGGACCAATTCTTCCAGCAGGAGATCTTTGAGCCGCTCGGGATGCGAGAGACGGGCTTTGTGGTCCCGAAAGATGCCGGCGATGGATTTGCGTCGCTCTATACGCCTTTGGCCGGCGACGCGATGGATCTCAACTCGGCCGAACAGTCCGAGGATTCGCTCAGGCTGGTGGATCAAGCGGGATCTTCTCCGTTCGAAGCCACCACTACGTTCTCGGGCGGTGGTGGCTTGGTCGGAACGATAGACGACTATAGCCGGTTTGCTGAAATGCTGCGGAACCGAGGGCAGGCTGCGGGCGAACGGTTATTGGGACCGAAGACGGTAGATTTCATGATAATCAATCACTTACCCGGCGATATTGCCTCAATGGGCCCCAGTAGTTTTGCGGAACAACCGATGGAAGGTATGGGGTTCGGATTGGGCGGCTCTGTCTTGCTGAATCCGGGTCGTACCGGAGTGCCTGGTTCGGTCGGGGATTTCAGTTGGGGTGGTATGGCGTCGACCTATTTCTGGATTGACCGGTCCTTGGATTTGACGGCTGTGTTCTTCACTCAATTGTCGCCGTCCAGCTCTTACCCGTCCCGCGCGGAACTCAAAGCTCTGGTCTTAGGTGCGGTGATTGATTGATGGCGCGGGTGTTGGTACCTCATCCCCCAAATGAACAAGATCGAGCAACCCATGACCGAAGCTGAGCGTATTCTTCTGGACCTTCTGAACATCGAACGGCTTGAGGTTGACCTGTTCCGGGGCACTGGGTCCGGCGGTGAGACACCGACACGTATCTTTGGCGGTCAGGTCATCGCGCAGGCGCTAGCAGCGGCTTACAGAACGGTTGATGACAGGCTCTGCCATTCCTTGCATGCTTATTTCATCCGTCCGGGTGACCCCAGTATTCCCGTTGTTTATCAAGTGGATCGTGCCAGAGACGGCGGTTCTTTCACCACGCGGCGCGTGGTTGCGATTCAACATGGTAAGCAGATCCTCAATATGTCTGCATCCTTTCATGTTGAGGATGAGGGGTGGTCTCATCAGCATCCGATGCCGTCTTCTGAGAGCCCAGAAACCCATCCATCGCGCAGCGAACTACGCCACAAGTATGTGGATCAAGTCCCTGAAAAGATGAAAAAAGAACTGTTGCGCGAGCGGCCAATAGAAGTGCGCGAAGTAGACCATCTCGACCCATTTCGACCTGAAATTTCCGACGATCAGAACAAGATCTGGTTCCGAATGCCTGGAGCAGCGTCAACCGACCCGCGTACGCAACACCTGATACTGGCCTATGCCTCAGACATGAGCCTGATGAGCTCCGGCATGCGGCCCCATGGACTGAGCTGGTTCACAGGTCAGGTAAACGCAGCGAGCTTGGATCACGCGCTGTGGTTTCATGCGCCGGTGCGTTTTGAAAACTGGCATCTCTATGTGATGGAATCACCGTGGACGGGGCAGGGGCGGTCTTTCAATCGCGGCTCCATCTATTCCGAGGATGGAGTTCTGGTGGCGTCAGTTGCGCAAGAAGGATTGATGCGGCGACCAAATGGGCGCTCTTAAGTGTCGCCTATAAACTGTTGATTTAACTTGTTCATACCGATCAGCCATCGGTCATAGTCGGCCGTTTTGTGACGCATGTATTGAAGGACTTCGGGATGCGGCAGGATCAGGAATTGCTCGGCTAGAATACCGTCCACACAGGCCTGTGCGACATCCTCCGGCTCGAGCATGCCGTCAATTGCCGCGACCGAGGTTTCATGACCGCGTGTCATCTCGGATCTGACGGCTTGTGGGCATAGTGCCGAAACCTTCAAACCTTTATGGCCGTAGGTCAACGCCAACCATTCTGCAAAACCGATGGCCGCGTGTTTGGTGACGCCATACGGCGCCGCGCCGGGTTGGTTCAAAAGCCCGGCGGCCGACGCCGTGATCATGATGTAGCCATGGCCGCGCTTGACGAACCGTGGAACAAGGTGACGTGCCATCCAGACATGAGACATCACGTTGATGTCCCAAGTACGGTTCCAGTCTTCATCTGGCACGTCCAAACCGCCGAGTGTCAGAATTCCTGCATTGGCGCAAAACAGGTCGATCGGAGCAATCTCATCCTCGACATGCTCGATCAGGGCTTTGATCTGCGCTTCGCTGGAGACGTCGCACGGAAACGCGTGCCCGCCGATTTCCTCCGCCAAGGCTTTCGCAGATGCTTGGTCGATGTCGGAACAGACAACGGTGGCGCCATCTGCAGAGAACCTCTCGGCGAGACCTTTGCCAATACCGCCAGCAGCACCGGTTATGACAACTGTCTTTCCGCTCAGTTCCAAATCGTTATCCTTGGTGGTTAGGTTTGATTAGCGGTCAAAATATTTACCATAATACCAATTACACGTATTACAGATTAGTGTCGCCCTAGATCAAACCATACACCTAACCGCCTTTAAGACCTAGAAAAAAGCCTGCAGCCCAGTTTGCGCACGTCCAAGGATAAGAGCGTGAACGTCATGAGTGCCCTCATAGGTGTTTACAGTTTCCAGATTGACCATGTGGCGGATAACCTGGAATTCCAGCGAGATACCGTTGCCGCCGTGCATGTCACGCGCCATGCGCGCGATGTCCAGCGCTTTGCCGCAGTTGTTGCGTTTCACGATTGAGACCATCTCGGGCGCGGCTTCGGCCTGATCCATCAGACGACCGACGCGCAGGCTTGCTTGCAGAGCCAAGGCAATTTCAGTCTGCATATCGGCCAGTTTGCGCTGATACAGCTGCGTTTGCGCAAGCGGTTTATTGAACTGCTTACGGTCCAAACCGTATTGCAGCGCTGCATGCCAGCAATGTTCGGCTGCACCCATCACGCCCCAGCTGATCCCATACCGCGCGCGGTTCAGACAGCCGAACGGGCCTTTTAGACCTTGCACATGAGGCAGCAAAGCACCCTCGCCCACCTCGACGCCATCCAGCACGATTTCCCCGGTGATCGAGGCCCGCAGGCTGAGTTTGTTTTCGATTTTCGGTGCAGAAAGGCCGGGCTGACCCTTGTCCAGAACGAAGCCTCGGATCTTGCCGTCATGCGCGTCCGACTTGGCCCAGACAACGAAGACATCCGCGATCGGCGCGTTTGAAATCCACATCTTGGTGCCGGTCAGGCGGTACCCGCCGTCGATCTTTTCGGCCCGTGTTTTCATGCCGGCGGGGTCCGACCCGGCATCCGCCTCGGTCAAGCCGAAACAGCCGATCCATTCGCCCGAAGCCAGTTTCGGCAGGTATTTGCGGCGCTGCTCCTCGGACCCGTAGGCATAGATCGGGTACATCACCAGCGAGCTTTGCACCGACATCATCGAGCGATAACCGGAGTCCACGCGTTCAACCTCGCGCGCGACCAGGCCGTAGGACACGTAGCCGCCGCCAAGGCCGCCATATTCCTCGGGGATAGTGGTGCCCAGAAGGCCCATTCCACCCATTTCGCGGAAGATCTCGGGGTCGGTTTCTTCGTTCTGGAATGCGGCGGTGACGCGGGGCTGCAGCTTTTCCTGCGCGTATGCGCGCGCGCTGTCGGAGATCATGCGCTCGTCTTCGGACAGCTGGTCGGACAGACGGAACGGATCGTCCCAGGCAAACTTACCCAGATCCGGCGCATCTTTTGCGCGCAAAGTCGGTTTGGTGGCAGGGGCGTTCATCGGGTGTCTCCGGTTTGTCTGAAGTCGCTCGCACAGTAACGTGGCACTTCACGAAAAAACAGCAAGAGTTTGACACCCGATTATGAGTAAATGTCATAGGTCAGGGGATAAGCACCCCCTTCCCTTTTATCCCAAGGCGTACCCTGCCCCGCGCACGGTCCGCACCGGATCATTGCCGCCATGCTGGGTCAACGCCTTGCGCAAACGGCCGATATGCACATCGACAGTCCTTGTGTCGACATAGATGTCGCGCCCCCAGACCCGGTCCAGCAATTGTTCGCGGCTCCAGACCCGGCCGGGTTTTTCCATGAAGGTGCTGAGAAGGCGGAATTCGGTCGGACCCAGTTTCAGCGAATGGCTGCCACGGCTGACCTTGTGGGTTTCGGAATCCAGTATGATATCGTCGAATTCCAGGCGAATACCCACCGTCGCTGGGCGTACACGGCGCAATTGGGTCCGCACCCGAGCCATGAGTTCCACGACTGAGTATGGCTTGACCACATAGTCATCTGCGCCGGTCTCAAGCCCACGCACCTTGTCGACCTCTTCCGAACGCGCCGAGAGCATGATGATCGGAATAGAACGGGTGTCTGGCCGTGTTTTCAGGCGTCGGCAGACCTCGATCCCGCTGAGGTTGGGCATCATCCAGTCCAGAACGATGATGTCCGGGCTGTCTTCGTCTACCAACAACAGCGCCTCGTCACCGCTGGCGGCTTTCGAGACGCGAAAGCCTTCGGCCTCGAGGTTGTAGGCCAGCACTTCACGCTGGGCGAGCTCATCTTCGACCACCAGAACCGTTGGTTGATCTGCAGACATTGGAGGCGTCTCCTAGACGGTTTGCGACGTTGTGTCGGCCTTGGGGCGCGACTCGGTTGGGCGCTCGCCGGTGACCAGATAAACGACCTGCTCGGCAATCGCGGTCACGTGGTCGCCCATGCGCTCGATATTCTTTGCGATGAAATGCAAGTGCATGCAGGACGAAATGCTGCGCGGATCCTCGGCCATGAAGGTCAGGAATTCGCGGAACAATCCGTTATACATCTGGTCCACCTCTTCGTCGCGGTCGATGACATCGGCAGCCAGTTCAGCATCCCGTTGGATATAGGCGTCCAGCGCGTCGCGCAGCATGACCTCAACCTCGCGCGCCATGCGGCGCAGCGCCGAGGCGCTCCCGTTGATCTCGCCCGAGTTCACCAGCACCGTGGTCCGCTTGGCGATGTTCTTGGAATAGTCGCCGATCCGTTCAAGGTTGGCCGAGACCTTCAGCACCGACAGCACCAACCGCAGGTCACTCGCTGTGGGTGCGCGTAAGGCGATCAGGCGGGCGGTTTCCTCGTTGATGATGTCCTCGAGCGCGTCGATGGCTTTGTCGCCCTGACGCACCTGCTGGGCGAGTTCCTCGTCCCGCGTTTCTAGCGAGCGGGCGGCGCCCATGATCGCGGCTTCGACCAGACCGCCCATCTTCATGATATGTGCCTGGATCGCTTCGAGATCGCGGTCGAAGACAGAGGCAATATGTTGTTCTGAATCGTTCATGTCGGAATACCTGTGCTCAGCCGATCCGGCCGGTGATGTAGCTTTCGGTGCGCGGGTCCACCGGGTTGGTGAAAATCTGTCCTGTTTCGCCGAACTCGACGAGGTTACCCAAATGGAAAAAGGCCGTTTTCTGGCTGACACGCGCCGCCTGCTGCATCGAGTGGGTCACGATGACCACCGAATACTGAGCGCGAAGTTCGTCAATCAACTCTTCGACCTGGGCAGTCGCAATCGGGTCCAGCGCCGAGCAAGGCTCGTCCATCAGAAGAACTTCGGGTTCTGTCGCCACGGCGCGCGCAATGCACAAGCGCTGCTGCTGACCGCCAGACAGGCCAGTGCCCGGAGCGTCCAGACGATCCTTGACCTCTTCCCAGATCGCACCGCGACGCAGGGATTTCTCGACGATCTCATCCAGTTCCGCTTTGTTCTTGGCAAGACCGTGGATGCGCGGGCCATAGGCCACATTGTCATAGATCGACTTTGGGAACGGGTTGGGTTTCTGGAACACCATCCCAACCTTGGCGCGCAGCTGAACAGGATCAACGCGTTTGTCGTAGATGTCCTCGCCGTCCAGTTTGAAGCTGCCCTGTACCCGAGCAACATCGATTGTGTCGTTCATCCGGTTCAGACAGCGCAGGAACGTGGATTTACCGCAGCCCGAAGGACCGATGAAGGCTGTGACAGTCTTGTCTTCGATATCGACATTCACATCTTTGATCGCGTGAGTGTCACCGTAAAAGACTTGGCAGTCCCGGCACTCCAGCTTGATTTCATTGGTATCCACTTGTCTCTCCACTCGTGACATGTCGTTCATGGGTCTGCCCTTCTTACCAGCGGCGTTCAAAGCGGCGGCGCAGAATGATTGCGATGATGTTCATTGTCAGCAGGAAAATCAAAAGGATGATGATCCCGCCCCAAGCTTTTTCGTAGAACCCAACGTCTGCGCGCGCAGCCCAAGTGTAAATCTGGGCAGGCATAGCTGAGTTTGGTTCTGTGAACCCGGCAAGGAATCCGTCTGGGTAGCCACGGGCAACAAAGCCCACCATCCCGATCAGCAAAAGCGGAGCGGTTTCCCCCAGCGCCTGCGCCAGACCAATGATTGTGCCGGTCAGGATACCGGGCGCGGCCAGCGGCAGAACGTGGTGGAAGACGGCCTGCATTTTGGAAGCCCCTACCCCAAGCGCGGCATCACGGATCGACGGCGGAACTGCTTTCAGCGACGCCCGGGTCGAGATGATGATCGTTGGCAAGGTCATCAAGGTCAGCACCAGACCACCGACCAGCGGGGCCGATTGCGGCAGGTGCATGAACTGAATGAAGACAGCCAGACCAAGGATACCAAACACGATCGAAGGAACCGCAGCCAGGTTCGAAATATTCACCTCAATCAGATCGGTGAACCTGTTTTGCGGCGCGAATTCTTCCAGATAGATCGACGCGGCTACGCCAATCGGCAGCGAAAGCGCCAGAACCACCAGCATCATGAAGAACGATCCGACAACCGAAGCACCGATGCCAGCGCCGCCAGGGTTGTCCACGCCCGAGTCTGCCCCGGTGATGAACGGCCAGTTGAAGACCTGTTTGATGATTCCAGCTTCCTTAAGTGCATCGACCAGATCCAGATCGCTTTTCTGGAGGAAGCGACTATCCTGTATGGTGTCACGCGACACCCGGCCCTTAAAGTATCCATCGACGCGGCTTGAGGCCGCCAGATCAAACTCGATAGGCTCGCCTAATTTGTCCGGGTTGTCTGAATAGAAGGTTCGGATGGTTCCGCCAACTTTACCCAGCAGACGCTCAATTGCCGCTTCGTCGAAATCGACTTGGAGACCGCTTTCATCGAGCTCTTTGTTCAGTGCCGCGATGAATAGGTCCGAATAGGCTTTGGTCTTGAACAGCGTGCTTTCAGCCTCTTCCTGTTCTGGTTGGGTCAGGGTGAACTCTACGCTGACAACGGTCCGGGTGAAGGCCGGAATACCCTCGGACAGGATCGATGCGAACAGGACGATCAGGAAGAACAGACCGGTCGCAATCGCGACGATACCATAGGCACGGAAGCGTTTTTCCGCCTTGGCGCGTTTGCGGGTCCGCGCATCATACGCAGTCAGGGAAACAGCTTGGCGACCCGTTTCTGTGTTTTGCATGCTTGCGTCGGTCATTCGTACTGCTCCCGGTACTTGCGCACGATGTAAAGGGCAAAGACGTTCAGGCCCAGCGTGACAACGAACAGTGTCATGCCAAGCGCAAAGGCAACCAGCGCTTCTGGCGAGGCAAAGTCTGCGTCGCCGGTCAACTGGCTTACGATTTTTGCGGTGACGGTTGTCATCGCCTCAAACGGGTTCAGGCTAAGCCGCGCGGCTGCCCCTGCCCCCAGAACCACGATCATGGTCTCACCAATAGCACGTGAGGCTGCCAGCAGGATCGCACCTACGATGCCCGGTAGCGCGGCAGGCAGAACCACCTGACGAATGGTCTCGGACTGCGTAGCGCCCAGGCCATAGGACCCGTCGCGCATCGCCTGTGGCACGGCGTTGATGATGTCGTCTGACAGCGACGAGACAAATGGGATCAGCATGATGCCCATCACCAGACCGGCCGTCATCACGGCCGTACCCGCCTTCATCCAGCCCAATCCGTTGTCACCAAAGACGTCCAACAAAAGAGGACCGACGGTCAGCAGGGCGAACAAGCCGTATACGATGGTTGGAATGCCCGCCAGAACCTCCAGCAACGGCTTGGCAACAGACCGCACGGCGGGCGATGCATATTCGCTGAGGTAAATCGCGGCAAACAGCCCAATCGGCACAGCCACCAGCAGAGCAACGATAGAAATATAGAGCGTGCCCCAAAGCAGCGGGATGATCCCAAGTTCCGACAACCCGCCCCGGCCCGAAAAGCTGGGCGACCAGGTCAGGCCAAAAAAGAACTCTGGCGCTGGGTAAAGCTTGAAAAACTCCCACGTATTGAAAACCAGAGACAGAACAATGCCAACAGTGGTCAGAATAGCAATCGAGGCCGCTGCCAGGAGCAGAAAGCGCACACCCTGCTCAACAACGTTGCGGGCGCGATAGTCCGCCTTGGTTTGCATCCAGCCTGCCCCGGCGCCAATCAGCGCCACCACCAGAACCACGACGGTCATGATTCCATATCCGGTTGCATTCAACGCGCGATGGCTCTGTGCCGCGTTTAACACCGGTTGGGTGATATCAGATGTAACCACCTGACCCGCATCTTTCAAATTCTGAGTCACTTCGGTCAGATCGGCTTGGGGGTCACTAGCGGCTGCTTCGGTCATATTCCCCTGCGACACGGCGGCTTGAAGTCCGCTTGCTGTGCGACGCACCTCGGCCATGACCAAACTTAGGGAGGAACCCTCTTTGACTGAGGTATCGGGGATCATGCCCGAGACCTTGGAGTTCACATACAACGGCTGAACAAGCAGCCAGATAATGAGAAGGCCAAAAGCCGGGACAATCGTCTTCAAAAGAACATTTGCGCCGTAATAGGCCGGCAGCGAATGCAAGTCTCGCGGTTCGCCTCCTGCGCTTTGAATTGCGCGGGCCCGTCCCAGAACATAGCCGAGCACAGCGATCGCCAAAACGATCAGAACAAGCCAAAATATCGGCATCATATCCCCACTATTCCTGACTGGGCCAAAGTCGCAGAAAGGGACGGCGAGATCCGCCGCCCCAAACATTCATCCATAGATCGGCTTAGCTGCCCGAACCCATGGTCACTTCGTTGTTAATCGCTTCCTGAGTTTTTGCCAGCTCAGGGTCGGCAACCAGACCATAATTGGCCAGCGGGCTCGAGGGGCCAGCGATTTCGTCAGCGACGAAGAACTGAGCGTATTCTTTCAGACCAGGGATCACGCCGATATGAGCTTTCTTCACGTAGAAGAACAGCGGACGCGATACAGGATATTCACCGGTCGAGATGGTCTCGGTCGATGGTGCGATACCCGACATGGTCGCAACTTTCAGCTTGTCGGTGTTGTTCTCGTAGAACGCCAGACCGAAGACGCCGATGCCGTTCGGGTTGGTGTCGATACGGGCCAGGGTCTCGGTGTAGTCACCGTCGATGTCGACCGATTTGCCATCGGTACGAACAGCCAAGCATGCGTCTTCTGCGTCATCTTCGCTCATGCCGCCAGCGATCATCGCTTCCATGGCGCCAGTTGCTTCACAGCCGATCAGCAGAACTTTTTCTTCGAACACTTCACGGGTGCCGTGCTTGGTGCCGGGGATGAAGCCTGCGATTTCAACGTCAGGCAGGTCGCCGTTGAACTCGGCCCAAGTGTTGTATGGGTTGTCGACGATCTCGCCGTCTTTCAGAACCTTTGCGCCCAGAGCGTTGAAGATGTCCGAAGGCTCAAACGCGTTGAAGGCAGGGCCAGACTGCTGGCTTGCAAAGACGATGCCGTCGTAGCCGATGCGGACTTCCATGATGTCGGTCACGCCGTTTTCGGCACAGGCTTTGATTTCTTTCTCACGGATAGCGCGCGACGCGTTTGCAACGTCGATGGTGTTCTCGCCAACGCCTTCGCAGAAACGTTTCAGGCCAGCCGACGAACCACCCGATTCAACAACCGGTGTCGGGAAGTCGGTGTTCTCGCCAAACAGTTCTGCGACGATCGATGCGTAAGGCAGAACGGTTGACGAACCAGCAACCTGAACGTTGTCACGAGCTGCAGCAGTGGTTGCCGAAACGGCAGCAATTGCCAGCGCAGAAGCCGACAGTTTTACAAAGGACATTTCAGTCTCCTTGAGAATTGGGTTTTTGATCACCCCCATGATGATCTTGCGCGAACCACTAGGCCCCGTGCGTAAGGCTTTTGTGACAGGTACGTAACAGTTTTATGACAAGCGGGGTTTTTCTTACGTCCTGCTGTCATAAATCTTTCGGCGCGGCTTTGACGGCTTTATGGAAGCCCGCCTTCTAACGCGGTAAAATCACTGTAAAAACAGTGCCTTTTCCCAAATCGCTTTCCACCCGAAGGCGACCGCGGTGACGGTTGACGATATGCTTCACAATCGCGAGTCCAAGCCCGGTTCCGCCCAATTGGCGCGATCTGTGACTGTCGGCGCGATAGAACCGCTCGGTGAGTCGCGGCAGGTGAACGGAATCAATGCCTGGCCCCCGATCGATGATCTGCACCCGAACTGCCGGGCCACGCATCGCCGTGTCTCTCTCTGAGGTGGTCACGCGCAACTCGACACTGCCGCCGCTGCCGCCATATTTGATGCCGTTCTCGACCAGGTTGGTAAACACTTGACGCAACTGATCGCTGTCGCCGGTCATGGTCACCGGACCCTCAGGCGCATCAAGCGTCAGCACCACCTCGGCATCATCGGCCAGAGGGCGCAAAGAGTTCAGGGTGGATTGGAGCAGGCCCGTCAGTTCCACTTCCTCTTTCGGGCGTACGCGTTCCTCGCTTTCGACCCGGTTGAGAGACAGCAGATCGCCGACAAGGCGATTCATGCGGTTTGCCTCATCCGTCATGATCTGCAGAAATCGCTCACGCGCGGCGTCGTCATCTCGCGCCGGGCCGCGCAGGGTTTCTATGAAGCCCATCAAGGCTGTCAGAGGGGTGCGGAGCTCATGGCTGACATTGGCGACGAAATCCCGGCGCATCTGGCTGGCTTGTTCTAGATGCGTGATGTCCTGAAAGATCGTCAGCACCGCTCCGCCCGACACCGCGCCGATCCCGTTCATATAGCGGCAAATCACCTCGAAGGTCGTATCCTGCGCGCCATCATTTGAAAGGTGCCGCGTTTTGGCCGGACTCTTGCTGCGCAGGCTTTGTTCAATCGCTTCAATGACCTGAGGCTGCCTGAGGATCGTCGCAAAATGACGGCCCGTGATGTTCTGGCTAAGCAGGGTTTTGGCGTCGGTATTGGCGGCGATGATCCGTTCGGTCTGGTCGACCAGAAGCGCGGGCATCGGAATGGCCGATACATATTCTTCCAGAAGGTTTTCAGCCATGTCCGATTGATTTCCTGCCGCTTAAGCCAACGGTTTCAGGGTTTCCCTGAATTTGCGCATGTTCTGTTGATAGTGCAGCGCGCTGAGCGTGTTCCGCTGGGCTGCGGCCTCATCCAGCTGCCGCACCACCTTGCCCGGAGACCCCATGACCAGCGAGTTGTCAGGGATCTCTTTGTTTTCCGTGATCAGTGCCCCTGCCCCGATCAGGCAGTTCTTGCCGATCTTCGCCCCGTTCAGAATGATCGCCCCCATCCCGATGAGAGAGTTCTCACCGATCGTGCAGCCATGCAGCATGACCTTGTGCCCGATTGTGCAGTTCGCCTTGATGGTCAGCGGAAAACCAGGGTCGACATGCATGACGCAGTGTTCTTGTACATTGCTACCCGCGCCGACGCGGATTTCTTCGTGTTCCGCCCGGATCGTGCAGCCAAACCAGACCGAGGCGCCCTCTTCCAGCACCACCTTGCCGATCAGATTGGCGTCCGGCGCAACCCAGGTGTCTTCGTGGATTTGGGGCGTGTGATCTCCTAGCGCGTAGATCGTCATGACTGCTCCTCGAATTCCATCTGCAGGGTGCGGACGTGGTTTTGCAGTTTCGGTTGCTGTATGCGACGCATCCGTTCGGCGCTGACGATGGTCTTCAGCTTTTCCTCTGTCGAATCCAGATCGTCATTCACCAATACATAGTCGTAGTAGCCCCAGTGGCTGATCTCATCCCAGCTTTTCAGCATGCGCTTGCCGATCACATCGGCGCTGTCCTGAGCCCGGCTTTCCAACCGGCGGCGTAGTTCGGGGATCGAGGGCGGCAGGATGAAGATCGACAGCGCGTGTTTGCCCAGATCTGAGTTTCGGATCTGCACCTCGCCCTGCCAGTCCACGTCGAACAGCACATCCTTGCCGGATTCGATGGACTCGCGTACCGGTCCGGCGGGTGAGCCATAGAAGTTGCCGAACACATGCGCATGTTCCAGCATTTGCCCATCGGCCACCTGCTGTTTGAACTCGTCTTCGGACAAGAAGTAGTACTCGCGACCGTGTTCTTCACCCGGACGCGGTTCGCGGGTTGTGGCCGAGATCGAGAATTCGAGGTCGGTATCCCAGGCCATCAGTCTGCGGGCCAAGGTGGATTTGCCGGCGCCCGAGGGGGATGACAGGATGATAAGGAGGCCGCGGCGATCTGCCATGTCAGTTCTTCCTACTGTTATTCAACGTTTTGTACCTGCTCGCGCATCTGATCGATCACCGCTTTCAACTCCAACCCGACCGAGGTCAGATCGGCGCTTTGCGCCTTGGAGCAGAGGGTGTTGGCCTCGCGGTTGAACTCCTGCATCAGGAAATCCAGCTTGCGGCCAACCGCACCATCCTGCGCCAGAAGGTCTCGCGCAGCGGTGACATGGGCGCTGAGACGGTCGATCTCTTCGGTGATGTCGGCCTTGACGGCGATCAGGGCGAGTTCTTGTGCAACTCTCTCAGGTTCGACCCCTTGGGCGTTGTCCAGCACGCGGGCGAGGTTTTCGCGCAGCGCATCGGCCATCTTGTCCTTGCGCTGTTCGGCCAGTTCGGTGGCCTTCGCGGTCAACTCCGCAACCTGATCCAGCTGAGACGCCAAGATCGCTGCTAGAGCCTCGCCTTCGGTCTGACGCATGTCGAGAAACGCCGCCAAAAGTGGAGTGAATTCGGTGGTCATCTGCGCGACCAGCGGGGCCGGATCGTCGGCCTCGGCCCCTGCATCCAGCATTCCTTTGAGGGTCAGCAGATCACTCGCCTTGGAGGGGGCAAGTGCAATCCCCCTTGCCTCGGCCATGGCCTGTGTCTGTTGCAAGGCATCCAAGGCCGCCGTCATGGCAACCATATTCAAGGCCAGATCCGGCTGGGATTCGTCCCGGCTGATCCGCAACGACAGGGTCACATTGCCTCGGCTCAGCGATTTGGACAGAACGGCCCGCAACGCGGCCTCAAGGCCCGTCAGCCAGTCGGGGACGCGAATGCGCATGTCCAGCCCCTTGCCGTTCACGCTGCGCAGTTCCCATGTCCAGCTATGGGGGCCGAACTCTCCCTTGCCCGAGGCGAACCCGGTCATGGATTTGATCATCACTGCCCTTTCCATCGCTGTCAGTCTTCGTGTCTGCCGCACCTAATGCCATTGCCCGGTGCAGGGCAAGAGTTTGCTGAGACCGCCTCTGTCCGACAGAAGTTAACCATTCGTTAAAGAATTACTCCAAAATTTACTCAACCCGTGTCAATCATGTCTCTAGCTCGGTCGTTTGGCCGAAAATGCCTCCGATATGTTGCATTTTATGAAAATGACGGTGATTAGGCGCTAGGGTGATGAAAATGAAAACCTTTTTTAGGACTGGCTCGAAGTCCAAACTTGGAAAGATTGTCGCAATGGATCGCTTTGACAGCGGGCGCAGCCTCTCACCGATCCGTCAGGCCGAGGCCTACTGGACCGCCTTGCTTGACGGCAATGGGGTGCCTATGCGGTCGCAGATTGATCCGCGCGGGCTTGAGAATATTCTGGAATACACCTTCATTCTCGAGCGGATTGCCCCCGGTCTGGCCCGGTTTCGCCTTGCGGGTAGCCACCTGAACAAGCTGGCCGGGATGGAGGTGCGCGGCATGCCTCTGACCGCGTTTTTCGATCCCGAGGCGCGCAAGACAGCCACGAATGCTCTGGAGCAGGTCTTTGCCAACCCCGCCATTGCCGAATGGGATATGGTGTCGAGCGGTGCATTCGGACGCGCCCGGATGCAGGCGCGGATGCTGCTTTTGCCGCTAAAAAGCGATCTGGGGGATGTCAGCCGCGTCATGGGCGTCATGGTCAGTGACGGCGCGATCGGAGCGACACCGCGCCGCTTCTCAATCCAAGACACCCGGATCAAACCCGTGAGCGAGGTTCAGGCCCCGGCCAAGCCAAAGCTGGAGGTCACAGAGGGTTTTGCTGAGGGCTTTGCCGAGGGCAAGGCAGAGTTCAAACGCCCCAAGGGGCACCTCAGGCTGGTTGCATCGCGCGACGATTGATCCAAAGAAAAACGGCGGGCCAAGGACCCGCCGTTTTCTTTGATTGTTCGGACCTTAGCTTGCTTCGCGCTTGGTGCGGTCGCGGCGCAGGTTGGTCAGTTCTTCGGCGACCAAGAAGGCCAGTTCCAGTGATTGCGACGCGTTCAAACGCGGGTCGCATGCGGTGTGATACCGGTCCGAGAGGTCCTCTTCGGTCACGGCACGCACGCCGCCGGTGCATTCAGTGACATCCAGACCAGTCATCTCGAAATGTACACCGCCGGGGATAGTACCTTCGGCCTGATGCACGCCAAAGAAGTCGCGCACTTCGCGCAAGACCGAATCGAACGGGCGGGTTTTGTACCCAGTGGCCGATTTGATCGTGTTGCCGTGCATCGGGTCGCAGACCCAAGTGACCTTGGCACCCTCTTCCTTGACCGCTTTGACCAGACGCGGCAAATGCTCGCCCGCCTTGCCTGCACCGAAGCGGGCGATCAGGGTCAGACGACCCTCTTCGTTTTCGGGGTTCAGCTTGGACATCAGCACCTTGAGGTCCTCGGCCGTTGTGGTCGGGCCACATTTCAGACCGATCGGGTTCTGAACGCCACGGCAGAATTCCACATGCGCGCCGTCGGGCTGACGGGTGCGGTCGCCGATCCAGATCATGTGACCGGAACCTGCCAGCCAGTTGCCCGAAGTCGAATCCAGACGGGTCAACGCCTCTTCATATTCCAGCAACAGACCTTCGTGGCTGGTGTAGAACTCAACGGTCGAGAACTCATGCGTCGTCTCGGCGGTGATGCCCGCAGCACCCATGAAGTCGATCGTGTCCTGAATGCGGTCGGCAATCTCGGAGTATTTCTGAACGTCCTGTTCATCCGTGAAGCCCAGCGTCCAGGAATGCACGCGGCTCATGTCGGCGAAACCACCGGTCGAGAACGCGCGCAGCAGGTTCAGCGTGGCGGCGGCCTGTGTGTAGGCCTGCAGCATCTTGGACGGATTCGGAATCCGCGCCTCGGGCGTGAAATCCAGCTCGTTGATGATGTCGCCACGGTAGCTGGGCAGCTCAACGCCATCCACAACCTCGGTCGGTGCGCTACGCGGTTTGGCAAACTGCCCAGCCATACGGCCCACTTTGACCACCGGCACCTTGGCGCCATAGGTCAGAACCATCGCCATTTGCAGCATCACTTTGAACGTGTCACGGATCGCATCCGCGCTGAATTGTTCAAAGCTTTCAGCACAATCCCCGCCCTGCAACAGGAAAGCCTCGCCGCGACCGGCGGCACCCAAATGTTGCTTGAGACGCCGCGCCTCACCGGCAAAGACCAGCGGGGGATACTGCGAAAGCTGCGCCTCGACTTTGGCAAGTGCTGCCGCGTCGGTATAGTCTGGCATCTGAACCCGGGGCTTGTTGCGCCAGTTCGATTTTTGCCATTCGGTCATAGCCTTGATCTCCGCTGATAGTATTCAGGTGGTCTCTATACAAAAAGCCGGGAAGAGAGACCATATCCGATTTGCGGCTCTTGACGTCGTAAACAAGCTTTGATCATGGTATCTGTCAAATCATGCGCGCCCAAGGCGCATCGGCCACCGAATCAAGGACAAAAACCCATGCAAGAACAACGCCAAGTTGTCAAAGTCGACGGTAACGTCGACAAGCCGATTAATTTTGTATTCGTCTTACTAGATGGATTTTCGCTTTTGTCTTTTGCGTCGGCTCTGGACAGCCTGCGCATTGCCAATCGTATGGCTGATAGGCCCGTCTATACATGGTCCCTGATCGGTGAAGGTGGTGACATGATATCGTGTTCCGCGGGCACGACGTTCAAGCTGGATCAGGACCTGATCGAGCTGCAGCGTGATGACATCGTACTGATCTGCGGCGGGGTCGAGGTAAAAACCGCAACCACCAAGAAGATCCTGAACTGGATGCGGCGCGAGGCCCGCAAAGGGCTTCGGATCGGTGGCTTGTGTACAGCAGCCTATTCGCTTGCCAAAGCGGGGCTGCTGGAGGGTAAGCGAGCGACCATCCACTGGGAAAACTCGGACAGCTTCATTGAAGAGTTCGACAATGTGGAATTGACCAAATCCGTGTTTCAGGTCGACGGCAACCGGATGACGACCGCGGGGGGCACCTCATCCATTGATCTGATGCTGAAACTGATCGCGAATGACTATGGCGAGGGTCTGGCCAGCGCAGTGGCAGATCAGATGATCTATTCTTCAATCCGCACGGATCAGGACACGCAGCGCTTGTCGACGCCCACTCGGATTGGGGTCCGACATCCGAAGCTGAGCCAGGTCATCCTGATGATGGAAAAGAACATCGAAGAGCCGATCTCGCCTTCGATTCTGGCCAAGGATGTCGGCATGTCGACCCGACAGCTGGAGCGTCTGTTCCGCCGTTACCTAAGCCGTTCCCCCAAGCGCTATTATATGGAATTGCGACTGCACAAAGCCCGCAACCTGCTGATGCAAACGGATATGAGCGTAATCAACGTGGCTCTGGCCTGTGGCTTTGCCTCGCCCAGCCATTTTTCGAAATGCTACCGCGCGCACTACAACACGACGCCCTATCGAGAGCGTGGGGCACAGTCGGGGCGGCTGTCCGTCTGACGCGGACTAAAGGGTCTTTTCAAAATAGTGCAGATGGGGTCTCAGCATCGGCTGATCCAGATAAGTCGTCGTCTCAATGGGTTCGGACAGTTCGACAAATCCCAGTTTCGGATAGAGGTCCCGCATTTCGACATTTGGCGTAAGCGTATCGGCCACAAGGCGCTTTAACCCCAGTACGCGGGCCGCCTCCTCTCGGGCTTGTATCATGGCTCGCCCCGCACCCGTGCCGCGCGCGGCTTCGGTCACGAACACGCGTTTCAATTCGCCAGTGTCCTGATCCAGCCGTTTCATCATGCCACAGCCGATGATCTTAGCCGCGCTGTCTCGTGCCAGAACCAGGCACCCGTTTGGCGGCAGATAGTCTTCTGAGTGTGCCCAAAACTCAGCCAGCGCGCTTTGCGGCGCAGCCGGATCGATTTCAAACCCCATGGCCGTCATGCGCTCAACGATCAACGCATAATATTGGGACAGGATGCCGTTCAACTCATCCTGATCTGGCAGCGTGTCACACATTTCAATCGAAAAGTCGCGCAATGGACCGTACCCTCAGATGGTTTCTTGATACAGGATCAAGCTCGGTTACTCGGCAACAGTCAAGGAGGGCGAGCACTGATCTATCTATCCGGGGAAAGCCGGAAAACTGCCCCATTGCCTACGGAAATGAACCAGATCGACCCATCCGGGGCCTCAACGATATCCCGGACCCGCTCTGTTTCGGGGCCTCTGATCTGTTCGACCTCGCGCAGTGGGTTGCCGTCCAGCCGGGCGATGTAATCAAACTTGAGCGATCCCACGAAGATGTCGCCTTTCCATTCCGGCCAGAGCGCACCTGAATAGACCATCAACCCCGACGGCGCGATTGAAGGGTCCCAATAGTGGCGTGGCTGCTCCATCCCATCTTTGGAAGTGCCTTCGCCTATCGTCTTGCCCGAGTAGTGCTTGCCATAGGAAATGACGGGCCACCCGTAGTTTAGCCCCGGTTGCACGAGGTTAACCTCGTCCCCTCCGCGCGCGCCATGCTCGGATGTCCAAAGACGCCCCTGCGCGTCCAGATCGGCACCCTGAGGGTTGCGGTGCCCGTAGGACCAGATCTCGGGCCGAATATCCGCCTGCCCGACAAACGGGTTGTCTGCAGGAACCGAGCCATCGCGGTTGATGCGGATAATCGACCCGATAGGGTTTGAGCGGTTCTGAGCCTCCGGTCGATCCCCCCGATCCCCGATGGTGACAAACAAACTGCCGTCCTCTGCCTCAACCACCCGAGAGCCAAAGTGACGCCCGCCCGAGCCTCCGGGCGTGGCCTCGAACAGGATGCGCGTGTTGGTCAGGCGTTTGCCGTTCTCCGACAGTCGCGCGACGGCCAGCGCGGTGCCAGCCCCAGTGCTCTGAGGTTTCGAGAAGGTCAGGAAGACCTCACGCGTCTGTGGGAAATCTCTCGCGATGGTCACGTCAAGCAAGCCGCCCTGCCCTCTGGCGGCCACTTTCGGAACCCCCTTCACTTTTTGAGATTTCCCGTCAGACACATAGAGCACATCGCCATCCCGTTCGGTCACCAGAAACGATCCATCGGGCAGGATGCCGACGGCCCAAGGCGCATCCAGTCCCTCGATCATCGGCTCGATCCGAACCGGACCTTGGGATGTCTCAAGCTCCTCAGCGGAGGCGAGACCTGCGCTGATCATCAAGGCAAGAATCGCAAAGGGTCTGGGCGTCATGGGACTTCCTTTCGGACTGACAGCGTTATCACCATGAGAACAAATAGGATTATGGAGCGTAAAAACACGATTGCGTTAGGACTTTTCTTTTCCGGATTGCTTGCCTAGGGTCATGCGCAGAACGAATACGTTCACAATAGGGAGTAACCATATGAAAAAGCTGCTGACTGCAACTGCAGCCTCCGCTCTGCTGGCGGGTACCGCAATGGCCGAAGACGTCAAGCTCGGCGTTCTGTTCGGCTTCACCGGCCCGATTGAATCGCTGGCACCTGCCATGGGTTCGGGCGCCGAGATGGCGATGGCTGAAGTCACCGAATCCGGCAAGCTGCTGGACGGAGCAACCGTAACCGCAACACGCGCAGATACCGGTTGTATCGACAACGGCCTGTCCACGTCGAACGGCGAGCGTATGATCGCTGACGGCGTTGCTGGCATCATCGGCGGTGACTGTTCGGGCGTAACCGGCGCGATCCTGCAGAACGTCGCGATTCCGAATGGCATGGTGATGATCTCGCCATCGGCCACGTCGCCCGGTCTGTCGACCATGGAAGACAACGGCCTGTTCTTCCGCACCGCGCCGTCGGATGCGCGTGAAGGTCAGGTGATGGCTGACATCCTGAACGATCGTGGCATTAGCTCGATCGCTCTGACCTACACCAACAACGACTACGGCAAGGGTCTTGCGGACGCGATCCAGTCCTCGTTCGAGGCGTCGGGTGGCGAAGTCACCATCGTCGCAGCACACGAAGACGGCAAGGCCGACTACTCGGCTGAAGTTGGCGCGCTGGCCTCGGCCGGTGGCGACATTCTGGTCGTTGCGGGCTATCTGGACCAAGGTGGTCTGGGCATCATCCAGTCGGCTCTGGACAGCGGCGCGTTTGATACCTTCGGTCTGCCCGGCGGCATGATTGGTGACTCGCTGCCTGCCAATGTCGGTCCGGACCTGAACGGTTCGTTCGGTCAGATCGCTGGCTCGGGTGGTGAGGGTGCTGAGAAGTACTTTGCCATGGCCGAAGCGGCGGGTTTCGACGGCTCGTCGCCCTACTCGCCTGAATCCTATGACGCTGCTGCCTTGTTCATGCTGGCCATGCAGGCCGCAGGTTCGGCCAACCCAGCGGACTATGGTTCCAAGATCATGGACGTCGCCAACGAACCTGGTGAGAAGATCTACCCGGGTGAACTGGCCAAGGGTCTGGAACTGCTCGCTGCTGGTCAGGAGATCGACTATGTCGGTGCCTCCGGTGTTGAGCTGATCGGCCCCGGTGAAAGCGCGGGTTCTTACCGTGAGATCGAAGTCACCGACGGCGAGAACAAAACCGTCAACTTCCGTTGATCCAAGGTTAACAGTCATAAAAACAAGCAGCCCGGGCCTTGTGTCCGGGCTGTTTCAATGACAAAAGCCCGCACCATTCGTACAGGGATGTGGCAACAACGCCGGAAAACGGCGGCTAGGGGAAAAGATGATCGTCGTCGAAGACGTGCATAAGCATTTCGGCGGGTTTCATGCGGTGGACGGGGCATCGCTGGAAATCCAAAAGGGCTCGATCACCGGTCTGATCGGACCGAACGGGGCCGGAAAAACCACTTTGTTCAACGTGATCGCGGGTGTCTTGCCGCCGACCAGCGGCAAGGTGGTGATGGATGGTGAGGATATCACCGGCCTGCCCCCGCATGAGCTGTTTCACAAGGGCCTGCTACGCACCTTCCAGATCGCGCATGAGTTCTCGTCAATGACCTGCCGCGAGAACCTGATGATGGTGCCCGGTGCGCAATCCGGGGAATCGCTATGGAACACATGGTTCGGTCGCAAACGGATTGCTGATGAGGAACGCGCGCTTAGGGCCAAGGCTGATGAGGTGCTGGAGTTCCTGACCATCGAACACCTGGCCGATCACAAGGCGGGTCAGGTCTCGGGCGGACAGAAGAAGTTGCTGGAGCTTGGTCGCACCATGATGGTCGACGCGAAGATCGTGTTTCTGGACGAGGTCGGCGCGGGTGTGAACCGCACACTGTTGATGACCATTGGCGACACGATCCTGCGTCTGAACAAAGAACGTGGCTATACCTTCGTCGTCATCGAGCATGACATGGATTTTATCGGCAAGATTTGTGATCCCGTCATTTGCATGGCCGAGGGCAAGGTGCTGGCCGAGGGGACATTGGACGAGATCAAGGCCAATGAGCACGTGATCGAGGCCTATCTGGGCACCGGCCTGAAGAACAAAGACAAGCTGGAGGCCGGGGCGTGAGCGACAATCCTTATCACGACGACAAGGGCAACAAGGACGCGTCGATCACGAACACGCACGGCGTCGGTACCATGACCCCGGCCCATCGCAAAAGCGGCGCGACACAAAAGGTCGATGGTGGGCCGTTTCTGATCGGCGACACGATGACAGGTGGTTACGGCAAGGGGCCGGACATTCTGCACGACTGCACCATCGCCGTCGACCGGGGCGAGATTGCCGTCATCGTCGGGCCCAATGGTGCGGGCAAGTCTACTGCGATGAAGGCCGTATTCGGCATGCTGGATGTGCGCTCGGGCGCGGTTCGGTTGGACGGCGAGGATATCACCGCGCTTACGCCGCAGGATCGGGTAATGCGTGGGATGGGTTTTGTCCCGCAGACCTCGAACATCTTTACCTCGATGACGGTGGAAGAGAACCTTGAGATGGGTGCCTTTATCCGCCGGGATGATTTCTCGGATACGATGGAGCAGGTCTATGAGCTGTTCCCGATCCTACGCGACAAACGCCATCAGGCGGCCGGAGAGCTGTCGGGTGGCCAGCGCCAACAGGTCGCCGTGGGCCGCGCGCTGATGACTCAGCCGAAAGTACTTATGCTGGACGAGCCGACCGCCGGTGTCTCGCCCATCGTGATGGATGAGTTGTTTGACCGGATCATCGAGGTCTCGCGCACCGGTTTGCCGATCCTGATGGTCGAACAGAACGCCCGCCAGGCCTTGGAGATCGCGGACAAGGGATATGTGCTGGTTCAGGGGCGGAACGCCTATACCGGTACGGGCAAGGAACTTCTGGCCGATCCCGAAGTGCGTAAGAGTTTCTTGGGGGGATAGCGTGAAGATATCTGTACCACTGATTATGACCTCGCTAACTGGCGCTGCTGATGCCGAAGGATGCTTTCTAAGTGAAGTCTGTGAACGCGAAGAAGAGTGTGTTGGGTCAACACTCGATATCGAGTTCGTCGGCAATCCGCCCAATCAAGTTCGAAGTAATTTCGGGGAATTTACAATTGATGGCACCTCCGCGGCCGGTGAAACGACTTCCAAGTTTCGCCTTTCGACTGGGACAGAGTATGTTGTTACATCTCACAACTCATTGATGATTGCGTCTCAAAAGAGAGAGAATAGCAACTCGATCGTGTACTTCGTACGAACACCACCAACAACGCTGACGGCTACACTCGTTGTCGTTCCACAGCAATACGTCGAATACTCTGAGACCTTCAATGCGCGTCGCGTATTTGAAGGCGATTGCGAGCAGGTGTTTTAATGGACTTCCTCAACGCCCTTGTGGCGCTATCCAACTTCGTTCTTGTTCCCGCAATCGCCTATGGCAGCCAGTTGGCGCTGGGTGCTTTGGGGGTGACGCTGATCTACGGCATACTGCGGTTCTCGAACTTTGCTCATGGAGACACCATGGCCTTTGGCGCGATGATCGCAGTTCTGGTCACGTGGGGCTTACAAGCCGCAGGGGTCAGTTTCGGGCCGTTGCCAACGGCTCTGCTTGCCCTGCCCTTTGCCATTCTGGGCTGTATCGTTCTGGTGCTGATCACCGACCGGCTGGTCTATCGCTTCTACCGCGAACAAAAGGCAAAACCGGTTATTCTGGTGATCGTGTCCATGGGCGTGATGTTCATTATGAACGGTATCGTCCGCTTCATTATCGGGCCAGATGATCAGCGGTTCTCGGACGGCGCGCGTTTCCTGATCAAGGCGCGGGACTTCAAGGCGTGGACCGGGCTGAACGAAGGGCTTGCGATCAAGACCTCACAGGCCATCACGGTCGTAGTGGCGGTGATCGCCGTGGCCGCCCTGTTCTGGTTTTTGAACAAAACCCGCACCGGCAAGTCGATGCGTGCCTATTCGGATAACGAGGATCTGGCGCTGCTGTCCGGCATCAACCCCGAGCGTGTGGTGATGATCACCTGGATCATCGTGGCTGCACTGGCGACTACGGCGGGCGTGCTTTATGGCCTCGACAAGAGCTTCAAGCCCTTCGTCTATTTCCAGCTTCTGCTGCCGATCTTTGCCTCGGCCATTGTTGGAGGTTTGGGCAACCCTCTGGGCGCCATCGCGGGTGGCTTCATCATCGCGTTTTCCGAGGTGACCATCACATACGCCTGGAAGAAGGTGCTGACCTATCTCGCTCCGGAAAATCTGGAGCCGTCGGGATTGGTTCAGTTCCTCTCTACCGATTACAAATTTGCCGTCAGCTTTGCCATCCTGCTGATCGTACTTCTGTTTAAGCCCACGGGCCTGTTCAAAGGAAAATCGGTATGAGCGAGGTTACCAAGAACACCCTGCTTTTCGTCACAGTTGGCGCGCTGATCCTTTTGACCGGGTTCACGCAAAGCTGGAACGCCGCGATCCTGATCCTGAACATGGGGTTGATTTCGGCCATCATGTCGATCGGTGTGAACCTGCAATGGGGTTTTGCCGGCCTATTTAACGTCGGCGTCATGGGCTTTGTGGCTTTGGGCGGGCTGGCCGTTGTCCTTGTGTCCACACCGCCAACTCCCGGCGCATGGTCCGAGGGCGGTTACGGCGTCATTCTGGCGCTGCTTCTGGGGGCCGCGACCGTTGTCGCGACCGTCATGGTCGCGCAGAAGATGCCCAAAGGGCGCGCGCGGACGCTGTCTATCGTCGGTATCCTCGTCGTCGGATTCTTTGTGTATCGTGCGATCTTTGATCCGAACGTCGCCGCGATCGAGGCAATTGATCCGGCCGTTGCCGGCAATATCGGCGGTCTGAACCTGCCGGTCTTGCTTGCCTGGCCTGCCGGAGGGTTACTGGCCGCAGGGGCCGCATGGCTGATCGGCAAGACTGCTCTGGGTTTGCGCTCGGACTATCTGGCGATTGCGACCCTTGGTATTGCCGAGATTATTATTGCCGTCATGAAGAACGAGGACTGGCTGGCCCGCGGCGTCAAGAACGTCTACGGCATCCCGCGCCCCTCACCCGTGGTCGGCTATGAGGTGGAACTGCAGCAAGACCCTTCATTCCTTGCACGGGCCGATTGGCTGGGGCTTGATCCGGTGATCGCCTCGACCCTTTCAGTCAAGCTGGGCTATTCGCTACTATTCCTGATCGTTCTGCTGGTGCTGCTGTGGATGGCGCAGATGGCGCTGAAAAGCCCGTGGGGCCGGATGATGCGCGCCATTCGTGACAATGAGGTCGCGGCTGAGGCGATGGGTAAAGATGTCACCCGCCGCCACCTGCAGATCTTTGTGCTTGGCTCTGCCATTTGCGGTATCGCGGGCGCAATGATGACCACGCTGGACGGCCAGCTGACGCCGGGCACTTACAACCCCCTGCGGTTCACCTTCCTTGTCTGGGTGATGGTGATCGTCGGTGGGTCGGGCAACAATTTCGGCGCCGTGCTGGGTGCGTTCCTGATCTGGTTCCTGTGGGTGCAGGTCGAGCCGATGGGCCTGTGGCTGATGAACCTGATTACCTCGGGCATGCCAGATGGAAGTGCGCTGAAGGCGCATCTGATAGAAAGTGCTGCGCATATGCGGTTGTTTACGATGGGTCTGGTTTTGCTGATTGTTCTCAGATTCAGCCCCCGAGGGCTGATCCCCGAGAAATAGACGCAACACGATCACAATACGGAAGCCGCGCCCCTCAACCGGCGCGGCTTCTTGATTTTTAAAGAGGTTTCTGAGTACACGGGACTACCGCTCATTGTCCGGAACCAAAGGGTCCGGCCTATGCTCAGAATAAACCCGACCGATCTTTGCGATCATATGCACTATGAGAGTACCCGACTTGACCCAGAAAACACTGATCACCAAAGCCGTTGTGATGCTGCCGGTTCTGGCCGCGCTGACGGCCTGTATTCCGTCTCCCGAAGACCTTGAGACCACACCTGTTCAGGTCAACACTCCGCAGGGCGTCGTGACCTGTCAGCTTTACCGTCATGATCGTGTGACATGGGACCGTGCGATTGACTTCCCGGCCACCAAGATGTCGGTAAAACAGGCCGATGCATATTGCCGTCAGGAAGGGCAGCGCCGCCTGAAGTAAGCCGGTTGGCGCCCTGTGCTGGGCGCCTCCGATCAGCGATTTCGGAACAACCCGCCCAGAATACCCCGCACGATGCGACGGCCGGTTGTTCCCTTCAGCTCTTTGATGACGGCCTCACTCATCGCCGTTGCAAAAGTGTCTTTCTTACGCACTACCCGAGACGTTGAACGCCCAACCCGGCTACCTGAATACCGGCGCGCCGAGCTATATTCGCGCTCTATCGGGGTTTGTTGTTCGATGATCTCTTCTGCCTCCGCGGCCTCGGCCTCTTTGGCGGCAGCCTCCGCACGGGCTTGCAGGATTTCAAAGGCCGATTTGCGATCGACCAGCGTGTCATATTTCGCCGCCATCGGTGAGGCTTGCAGAATACCCTGACGCTCAGATCCCGAAATTGGGCCAAGCTGCGATCCCGGTGGGCGAATCAAAGTCCGCTCGACAATTCCCGGCACGCCTTTTTTCTGCAGCATTGAGGTTACGGCCTCACCAACCCCAACCTCTCGGATCGCGGCCTCGGTATCGAAGGCAGGATTCTCGCGGTAGGTTTCCGCCGCCATACGAAGGTTCTTGCGGTCCCGCGCGGTGAAGGCGCGCAGCGCATGCTGTACCCGGTTGCCCAACTGCCCCAGAATATCCTCGGGAATGTCAGCGGGGTTCTGCGTGATGAAATACACCCCAACACCCTTGGAGCGGATGAGGCGCGCGACCTGCTCGACCTTGTCGACCAGTACCTTGGGCGCATCATCAAACAGAAGGTGCGCTTCGTCGAAAAAGAACACCAGCTTGGGCTTTTCCGGATCTCCGACCTCGGGCAGTTCCTCGAACAGCTCACTCAGCAGCCACAACAGGAACGTGGCATAAAGCCGAGGCGCCCCCATCAGCTTGTCCGAGGCCAGTATGTTCACCATCCCCTGCCCGTTTTCATCCGTTCGCATCAGATCGGCCAGATCCAGAGCGGGTTCTCCAAACAATTTAGTGCCGCCTTGGTTTTCCAACACCAAAAGACGGCGTTGAATGGCTCCGATAGAGGCCGTTGAGACATTGCCATAGCGCAGAGACAGCTGCGCCCTGTTCTCACCAATCCACACCAGAAGCGCCTGAAGGTCCTTGAGATCCAGCAACGGCATACCCTCTTCATCGGCGACCCGGAACGCGATGTTGAGAATCCCCTCCTGCGCTTCGCTCAGTTCCATAAGGCGCGACAACAGCAGAGGTCCCATTTCGGTCACGGTGGTACGGACCGGGTGCCCCTGTTCACCGAACAGGTCCCAGAACGTGACCGGACATGCGGCGTAGGAGAAATCAGAAAAGCCAATCCGTTCGGCGCGCTCGGTAAACGCTTGATGCAACTTATGGGTTTCGCTGCCTGCCAAGGCCAGGCCAGACAAGTCGCCTTTGACGTCCGACAGGAAAACAGGCACGCCCGCTTGCGAAAATCCTTCTGCCAGGATTTGCAGAGTGACAGTCTTGCCGGTCCCCGTGGCCCCTGCGATCAGCCCGTGGCGGTTTGCATATTTCAGCGTCAGACCTTGCGGAGTTGCGTATCCCCCGCCCGCACCGCCCAGAAAAATCTCTTTACCCATGTAATTGCAGCCTTTTTTCACTGATCCGCAACCAGCATACAAACTTAACCTTTGGCTGCCATAGTCTATTCGTTCCCTTTGTGGCCTCGGGTTGCGAAGGGGACACTTCCTCCCTGTCGACTGGCCGTGCCTTCGGGCACGGCTTTTTTCACTGAAGTGGGCGAATAAACCTGTGCTGATTAGTGCATTAAATTTTTCTGTTAGCGGTTGACCCTTGCTCCCCCCTTTCGTAACGTCTGCGCATAACTAAGTCGGCCAGTCCGACGGGGAGAAAAATTTTGGGAAGAGGGCTGCTCCACCAGCCCTCTTTTCTTTTGCCTGTATTGGTCCTTGAGCGGGGTTTGGCCCAAGAAAACGCTCACATTGATTTCAGCCATTCGGTTAACGACTGACAGCCGCGGCGAAGGATGCTAGATGAGGCAAAACAAACAGCAAACCGAGGCATTCATGTTCAAGAAACTCCTCTCGTTTAATACTCTGGCAGCCGTTCTGATATGTGGAGCGGTTAGCGCGCAGGAAACGACTTCCGAAGGCACGACCACTGAAGGCACTGGGGCCGATGCGGGCGCGGGCCTCGATTTGGGCCAATCCGGTCCTCGTGTAGGTGAGCAATTTGTCAAAGAAGAATCCGGCGATTGGGATGTCTCATGCATCAAGGCGCCGGAAGGCGAAGATCCCTGTGCGATCGTTCAGGTTCTGAACGGCCCTCAGGGTGATCCGATTGCAGAAGTGTCCATCGGCAAGTTGCCCGAAGGCGGAGCGGCTGTTGCATGGGCCAATGTGATCGTACCGTTGGAGACCCTGCTACAAGCGCAACTGGCCCTGTCGATCGACGGCGCACCGCGCAAGCTCTACAACTACCACCATTGTCTGCCTGTTGGCTGTGTCGCGCAGTTGGGCCTCAGCCAGGGTGACATTGACGCGATGAAAGCGGGCAGCAAAGCGACCTTCTCGCTGGTTCCCGCGCGCTTCCCCGATCAGGTTATAACAATGGATATGTCCCTGTCGGGCTTCACTTCGGGCTTTGATGGGCTGGCCGTTAACGTCAACTAAGTCATCTGCGAATAGAGATCGCCGCCGCAGCTTTGTGGCGGCGGTTTTCTTTGCATCTCAGACGCTTTTGAGCGCCAAGACCGCATTCAACCCGCCAAACGCAAACGCATTGCTGAGCGCCACGTCGACCTTGGCCTCCCGCGCGACGTTTGGCACCACGTCCAGCGCGCATTCCGGGTCGGGTTCTTCATAACCGATGGTGGGCGCGATCACTCCGTCCCGCAGTGCCATGATACAGGCCAAAAGCTCCACGGCTCCGGTGCCTCCGATCAGGTGACCGTGCATGGATTTGGTCGACGAGATCATCAGATCATCCGCATGCGGTCCAAACACATCCGCTACGGCGGCACACTCCGTTTTGTCATTTGCCGCAGTACCTGTGCCATGTGCATTGATATAACACACATCGCTGGCGTTCAGTTTGGCATCTGCCAACGCGCCCGCCATCGCTCGCGCGGCACCCTGCTTGCTGGGCATCACGATATCCGAGGCATCCGAGGACATGGCGAATCCCACAACCTCGCACAGGATATCTGCGCCGCGCGCGCGGGCATGTTCGAATTCCTCGAACACAAAGGCACCGGCACCCTCGCCCTGCACCATCCCGTTGCGGTTGGCGCTGAAGGGTCGGCAGGCATCCTTGGACATCACACGCAGACCTTCCCAGGCCTTCACACCGCCGAAACACAGCATGGATTCAGATCCACCGGTGATCATGGCAGGCGCGGCCCCGCTGCGCACCATCTGAAACGCCTGTGCCATGGCATGGTTCGACGACGCGCAGGCCGTCGAAACCGTAAAACTGGGGCCTTTCAGGTTATGCTCCATTGAGACATGGCTGGCCGCCGCGTTGTTCATCAGCTTGGGCACCACAAAGGGATGCACCCGGTTCTTGCCGTCCTCATAGACCGAGCGGTAATTGTCATCCCAGGTCGATACGCCTCCACCCGCCGTACCCAGAACCACACCGGATCGTGCCGCGAGCTCGCCGTGGAACTGAATGCCCGACTGGTCGATCGCTTCCTTCGCGGCTGTCAGAGTGAACTGCGTGAACCGATCATAGAGAGACATCTGCTGGCGGTTAAAGCGACCCTCCGCCTCGAACCCCCGCACCTGACCTCCGATCTTGATTGCCAGACGGTCAACATCGCGGAATTCCAGATCAGATATACCACAACGCCCTTCGCGCATGGCCTCGAGCGTGTCGGGGACCGAATGACCCAGCGAGTTGATGGTGCCCGCCCCGGTAATGACAACCCGTTTCATTGTTTCGGGTCAGACCTTTTCCGACACAAGCTGTTCGATGCCCGCAATGATCGCGGCTACGTTCGAGATGTCGAAATCATTCGCCTCGGGCTCATTGGCGTTGAAGGGAACCGATATGTCGAACTCTTCCTCAATGGCAAAGATGCTTTCGACCAACCCCAGGCTGTCGATGCCCAAATCCGCAAGTGTGCTTTCGGGTGTGACATCCGATGGCTCCAGAACGGCCTGCTCTGCAATGATTGCGATGACGCGGTCGCTGATGCTCATGTTGATCCCCTGGCTATCAATCTGAGGATGATTTAATCGCTCGGAGACTGTTTGAAAACAGCCTTTTTCAATGCCTCGACGTCGCGAGCCATGCGCGGCAAGCGGCGTTGAGCCTTGTAGATCTCGGTATGGGTGTCCATCTTGACGCCTGGATACCCCATGATCACCCGACCCGCGGGCACGTTGGACAAGATCTTGGTTGCGCCCCCCGCGATCACGCCATCGCCAATGAAGATATTGTCAGCCACGCCGGTTTGACCGCCAAGAACCACGTTGTTTCCCACATCGACTGAGCCAGACAATCCACTTTGACCGCACAGCAGACAATCGCGCCCGATGCGCGTGTTGTGACCCACATGCACAAGGTTATCGAGCTTCGAACCATCGCCAATTCGCGTGTTTCGGATCGTACCATTGTCGATCGTACAGTTAGCGCCGACCTCGACATCGTCCCCGATTTCCACTGCGCCCAGAGAATGGATGCGCAGCCAGCTTTGCGCTTTTGCATCGCCCTGATCGCCCAACGTCTTGCGCGCGTTTTCAACACCTGAAATCTCAGGAGTAACAAAGCTGAACCCGTCGGCACCGATACGCGCGCCGGGTTGGGCGATGAAGCGGTCTCCGATTTGCACACGCGAACCGATGCTGACCATTTCGCGGAGCAGGGCTTGCTCACCCAACACCACGTCCATTCCGATTGTACAGTGCGGACCGATCACCGATCCCGCGCCAATCTTCGCCCGCGCGCCGATAACGGCCAACGGACCGATCGAGACACCCTCAGCAATTTCAGCCGTCGGGTCGATCACAGCCGAGGGGTGAACACCTGGCTCAACGCCCTGCCCCCGGTCCAGCATTGTCGTGATACCAGCCATCGCCATGCGGGGGCGCGTAACAAAGATCGCAGCGCGCAGGCCCATTGATTGCCAATCCGCGCCTTCCCACAGCATTGCCGCGCGGGCCTCACCGCCCGAAAGCGTTTCGGCATATTTGGGGGACATTGCCATCGCCAGATCGGTTGGTCCGGCATCACCCGGTTCAGCGGCCCGCAGAATTGTCAGGTCTGTTTCACCCTGACACTCGGCCCCAAGGCTTTCGGCGATCTGTTGGATGGTGAACTGCATAGCGGGCGTCCTCTTGGGCAGGATTTACCCTGAGTGCTTACCCCTGAACGTCCGGCAGGGCCACCCCTGCCTTTTGCAGCGCGTCCCAAATTTTGGCATCGCGGTTATAGACGTCGCGGCGATACTGAACTTCACCTTTCGGGCCTATATAGGCGGTGCGATAGATCAGGTGGACGGGCACTTTCTTGTCCAACTTCACTGTCGTTTCCTTGCCGGTATTCAATACACGGTGGAAGAACGCCTTGGGGTCCTCTTCCTGTTTGGACAGCAGCGCATAGGCGAACTCAAAAGGTTGCGCCAGGCGGATGCACCCGTGGGAGAACGCCCGAACCTCACGTGCAAACAGAGATTTCTGAGGCGTATCATGCAGGTAGATGTTGTACTTGTTGGGGAACATGAACTTCACCAGCCCAAGCGCATTGCTTTTGCTGGGCGGCTGACGCATTGCGAACGGGAAGTTGCGTGCGGTAAACTGGGTGAAGTCGACGGCCCCTCGATTGACCTGACGACCACTGCGATCCGTGATCTGGATATGTCCCACCGCGTTCGGGTTCGATTTCAGTTTCGGCAGGTATTCCTTGGTGATGATCGAGCGTGGCACATACCAGCTGGGATTGATCACCATATGCTCCATCTCATCTGAGAATTCGGGGCTGCGGCGATCATGTACGTTTTTACCGATCACGGCGCGGGTCTCGAACGTGACCAGCCCGTCATCCACGATCTTTGCCGAGAAGTCGGCCTGATTGACCAAAATATGCCGCTCACCCCGATCGCGCGGCAGCCAACGTTCCCGCTCCAAGGCAACATAGACGGCTTTCAACCGGTCCGAAGCCGGTCGGTTCAGCTCGGTGATGGTGCCTTGTCCGGCCACACCGTCCGATTCCAGTCCGTGTGCTGTTTGGAACGCCTGAACGGCCGCAAGCAGGTCGTCATCAAATTCTGGACTGGCCGTGGGCTTAAGGTAACCCATCGCAACAAGCCGATTGCGCAGTTTGATCACATTCGGACCGGTATCGCCGTATTCCAGTTTAGCCACTGGAACGGTCGGCCCCCACCCGCCCTGGCGGATCAGGTTCTCCAACGCGATCTTTTGCTTCATCAAGGCGCGATATTGGGCGGTCTCTGGGATCAGAGTTTCAAAATACGCTGCACCTTGGGCGTTGAGTGCCTCAAGATGCTGGTTTGCATCACGGCGTTTAACCTCGCGCACCAGGCCATCATCAATACTGGCTGGCCGCAAGGCGCCGGAATAGATGTCATTTGCATAGGTCAGGAAGACACGGGACAGCTCAGCCTCGACCGTGCCCAAATCGCGAACTGATCGCGCCTCAGCCATCTGATCAACCAAGGCCTGCACATCAAATGCTGCAGGCAATCCATGGCGCTCCATCTCGGATAGGGCTTTGATCAACGCCGTACGGCGTTTGGCGTGTTCTGCTGTATCGCCGACCCACAGAGGGACAAAGCCATTGCTGCGGTAAAATTCAGCAATCTGATCAGAGGGAGAGGTATTCTCGGCAACCGCCATCCGAAATGCCGTGTTCGAACCTTCGCCTGATGACGCGTTCGCCATAGAAGCCGTCGCCAGAAAACAGGCGGTAAAAACAAAGCTGGTACTGGTCCGTAACACTGAGAGCATGGGATGGCCTTGGTTCTTCAATAACTTATGCGATGTCTGCCGGAGCTTTATTTATATATGGTTTTCAGCCATTGGGCTTGTCTATTCACAAATACCTTACCTTTTTTCTTCTCTTGCATCCTGATGCGCGTTTGCATCTACCCGATGCCGAAAACACTCAGTTGCTCAATAAAATGACTCATTTGCATCACCTGCGCAAAAAACTGCCGAAAATTCCCCCTAACAAAGGTGCATTCCAAAGACTTCTTGGCCGACGATTCCAACTGTGCCATACATTCGCCATCTGGGATGGGAAAATATTAATACAGCGCGCGTAACATCGTGCGCAGGCAGGAACAGTACGGGACGAAACAAAAATGACCAAGAGCAGTACTTCGGGTATTACCCGTCGTGCCCTTCTGGGCGCATTCGCGGCAACGGCCGTGGCGGCAGCACCGACCTATTCCAACGCAGCAGGTTTTCTTCGTGGTGGTGGCGATATTCGCCGCATCCGCATGTATTCCGGTCGCACGGGTGAGCGGATTGATATGGTTTACTGGGTTGACGGCAAATACATCAAAGACGCCGTTAAAGAAGTGAACCACTTCATGCGCGATTGGCGCACCGATCAGTCGAAAGCGATGGATTTGCGCACAATCGACATCATGGCGGCGTCTCACAACCTTTTGGATGCTGATGAGCCCTATATGCTCCTGTCGGGGTATCGCTCGCCACAAACCAACGCCATGCTGCGGTCCAAATCGCGCCGGGTAGCGCGGAACTCGCTCCATATGCAGGGACAGGCGGCTGACCTGCGCCTCGCATCCCGCTCGGTGTCGCAGATGGCCAAAGCGGCCATGTCCTGTCGTGCAGGCGGTGTTGGACAATACTACCGTTCGAACTTTGTCCATATGGATTGCGGCGTTGTTCGCAGTTGGCGCGGCTAAGCGCGCTGTCGTTTAATGAGATGGACTTGGCAGGCCATTAGGTCTGCCTGAGTGTTGTTGCAAAACTCGAATTTTGCTGGAACGGGCTGCTGCAATTGGCGGCCTTTGTTCGTTGCAGCGCCAATCACCCAACGTTTCTCTAGCTTGTTCAGGCTAAAGATATTTCCAAATCAAACATCTAGCGGTTTCAAGGACCACTACGGTTGGGCTGAACAAATCATCAAGTATGTGAGAAGTGGCGCACCTGAGAGGATTCGAACCTCTGGCCTCTGCCTTCGGAGGGCAGCGCTCTATCCAGCTGAGCTACAGGTGCCTTGGCCGTTAGCTAACCTTGTTCCGAGCCAGGTGCAACTGGAAAACGGACCGGCTCGGTCGAGATTTAGGCAAACAGATCATGCGCCAGTTCAAGTGCGTCGATCAGGGTGTCGACCTCATCCGTGGTGTTATAGAGGCCAAAGCTGGCGCGGCAGGTGGCCGTCACCCCAAGGTGTTCCATCAAAGGACCGGCGCAATGGTGACCGGCGCGAACCGCAACGCCTTTCTTGTCCAGAATCGTCGAAACATCATGCGCATGCCCCGCCCCATCCAGCGTGAAGCTGAAGATCGCGGCCTTGTCCGGCCGTGTGCCCTGAACCTGTAGCCAGTTTAGACCGGTCAGACGCTGCATGGCATAATCGCGCAGACCCGCTTCGTGACTGGCGATATTCGCCATCCCCAGATCCATGATGTAGTCCAGCGCAACGCCCAGTCCGATGGTTTGCACGATGCCCGGTGTGCCGGCCTCAAACTTCATTGGCGGATCATTGTAGATGACCTGATCCTTGCTGACCTCTTTGATCATGTCACCGCCGCCGATGAAGGGGCGCATTTCGGCCATGCGTTCGGATTTGATATAGATCGCACCGGAACCCGAGGGGCCATAGAGCTTGTGCCCAGTGATGGCATAGAAATCACAGCCGATATCCTGCACGTTAACCGGCATGTGAACCGCACCCTGGCTACCATCAACCAAGACCGGCACGCCCTTGGCATGCGCGCCTTCGGTGATGGCCTTCACGTCGACCACGGTGCCCAAAACGTTCGAACATTGCGTGACCGCGACCAGTTTGGTTTTGGGGCCGATCGCGTCAATCACGGCTTGCGGATCAAGCCCGCCATCCGCATCGACATCGACCCATTTCAGCACCACGCCCTGACGCTCACGCAGGAAATGCCAGGGCACGATGTTGGCGTGATGCTCCATCACGCTGAGGACGATCTCATCCCCGGCCTCAAGTCGCGGCATGGCCCAGCCATAGGCGACCAGATTGATCCCTTCGGTCGTGCCGGAGTTCAGAACAATCTCATCCTCATCCGCAACACCAAGAAAGCGCGCAACCGTGCCACGCACGGACTCATATTTCTCGGTCGCGAGGTTCGAGAGGTAGTGAAGCCCGCGATGCACGTTGGAGTATTCCTCGGCATAGGCGCGCGTTACAGCGTCAATCACGACCTGAGGTTTCTGCGCTGACGCGCCATTGTCCAGATATGTCAGGGGTTTGCCGTTCACCTGCCGCGACAGGATCGGGAAATCAGACCGGATTTTCTGCACATCATACATGAGAGATCTTTCTAGACAGGACCCAACGGGTTGAGAAATAGGACAAAAGGTACCGCCAGCAACGCCGTCAACAAAATGACACCAAAGGACTTGCCCAGAGATCCAAACTTGTGCGCCTCATTCAGAAAATGAAGCGTTATGTAGAGGCTGTAGATGGCCGTTGCCAGGATCAGAGGGGCCATAAAAGCGACCGCGATCAAGCTCAGCGCGAGGGTCGCGACCAGTGCTGCAATTTGCAGAAACTGGAGCCAGATCGTCAGGATCATCAGATCTTCAAAACGCCCCGTTCCGCCCAGAAAACGCCCGACATAGCGAAAGGCCAGAATGCTGAACAACATGGTTCCGGCAGATCGGATTAGCACAACCGGAATCGACTGGGATACAGTCGGGCCACCCGATGCGGCGATCGACATATCTATGCCCATCTGCGCTATGCAATTGAGGACAACGGCTAGAAAGAACGCCAGCCACAAAACCTCGCGCCCCGGGTTGAGGGCCAAAATCTGTCGCGCCGCTTCGGCAGGTTTTCTGAGCGTCAGGCTAGCCAGCGGGCCCAGGGGGGGTATAGTCATTCAGCCGACCTTTGTGCTTGTCGCAATCCGGATAACCAGAACCAGACAAAAACGGCAACCCAAATCAATCCGACCAAAGTTTGTGTCGGACCGGGGCCGATGAACCCGGCGACCAGTCCGTTTAGCAAAACCAAAGGTGCTGAGGACAAGAGCGCCCAAAACAATGCCAGTCTAGCACCATAGGCACTGCCCTGCCCGCCCACCAGACGCGCGGCCCAATGTGATACCAAGGCCAGCGTGTAAAAGAACAGCGGCAGGATGAAGACCGAGCCCAAAAGCGCTCCGCCCAGAAGCATGTTCAACTCGACCTGCTCAAGATGCGCGCGGCGGGCTAAGCTGGGCATTTGCGCGATGAACGCCACCACGCAAAAGGCCATGACGAAGATCAGCGCCCTGTCTTCGCGCGGCCCCATATCCAGAAGCCGGCGCACAACGCGCCCCGGCCCCCGGTATGTGGCGACGATATCTGATGAGACCGGCATATCAGCTGTGACGCGAAAGCCAGCCTTCCAGACGGGTCACGATCTCTTCGGCCAGTGTCTCGTCCTCGATCTCATCCACCGCTTCGGCAAGGAACGCCAGCGTCAGCATGTTGGTGGCGTCCTTCGTCGGAACCCCGCGCGAGCGCAGGTAGAACAAGGCCGTCTCATCAATCGCGCCCGAGGTAGACCCGTGCGAACAAGCAACGTCATCGGCGTAGATTTCAAGCTCGGGCTTGGCGAGGAACTGGCTGTCATCGTCCAGCAAAAGCGACTGGCTGATCTGGTAGCCATCGGTCTTCTGCGCGCCTTCCTTTACAAGGATCTTGCCTTGGAACACGCCCGTCGCGCCGTTGCGCAGGACCTTCTTGAACACCTGACGGCTTTCGCAATTCACCGCGTCATGGGTAACAAAAACGGTGTCGTCGTGGTGAAAATCACCGTCCCCGACGCAAGCACCGGCCACATGGGCCACGGCATCGTCACCGGTGAGTTCTACCACCTGCTCGTTACGAGTCAGCACGCCATTGGCTGTAAGAGTAAACGACTTATAGGTCGATTCCTGACCCAGACGGGTGAACATATGGGTCGCGGCCCGGCGTTCATGATCCCGGCCCTGTGCGCGGACGTGGTGCAAGGTCCCGTTGTCGGCGATGTCGATCTCCATGCACTTATTGAAGCGCGACGCGGCTGGACCATTCTCGAGAATCGTGGCCTCGGCATCGCTTTCAACACGGATCACGTGATGCAGGATCGCGTCCGAGTCTTCCGACTCGTGACGGTACACCAGATTGATCGGCTTCGACGGTTTGCCGGTTACATGGATGGCAACGCCGTCGGTCGCGAATGCGGTGTTCAAAGCAGCCAGAGGACGCTGAACCGGGGTTTGGCCCCGCTCCTCGAGCTTGCCGTAAAGATCCTTGGCCCAGTGGATATCCTTGCAGCAGATATCCTCCAGCCGGTCGATCTTGACACCTTCGAGGCTCAGATCATCCGAGGCTTCGGCATCGAACACACCATCGACGAACACGATCTGCAGCCGATCGACATCGTTGAACACCATCGGCTCGCCCGAGTCGAAAACGGCGGCCTTGGGCGCATCGGCCGAGACCAGCGTATCCGGACGCGTGTATTTCCAGTATTCATCGCGACGGCTTGGAAGACCCATTTCACGGACCCGGGCCAAAGCCCCTTGGCGCGCGGCCTTGGTACAGCCGGGATCAGGCATCGTCAGCGAGGTCAGACGCTCTTCGGTTGCGGTCTGTTTTGCTTGCGGTAAGGCCATCAGTTCACCTCGGCAAGAATGTCGGCATACCCGTTGTTTTCAACTTCCAGCGCCAACTCAGGACCACCCGATTTCACGATGCGGCCATCGGCCATGATGTGAACGACATCCGGTTTGATGTGGTCCAGCAGGCGCTGGTAGTGGGTGATGACCAGGAAACCACGTCCCTCATCCCGCAGCGCGTTCACACCTTCGGAGACCAGCTTCATCGCATCCACGTCGAGGCCCGAGTCGGTCTCGTCCAGAATGCACATTTTGGGTTCCAGCATCGCCATCTGCAGGATTTCATTGCGCTTTTTCTCACCGCCGGAGAAGCCGACATTGACCGGACGCTTCAGCATGTCCGCGTCGATCTTCAGCGATTTCGCCTTTTCGCGAACGAGTTTCAGGAAGTCAGCGGCCGACAGTTCCTCTTCGCCACGTGCTTTGCGTTGCGCGTTCACAGCGGTGCGCAGGAAGGTCATGTTGCCGACGCCCGGGATCTCAACCGGGTATTGGAACGCGAGGAACACACCAGCTGCGGCACGCTCTTCCGGTTCCATCTCCAACAGGTCTTCGCCGTCCAGAGTGGCCGAGCCTTCGGTGACCTCATAGCCATCGCGCCCCGACAGCACATAGCTGAGCGTCGATTTGCCCGAGCCGTTCGGGCCCATGATCGCATGCACCTTGCCAGCCTCGACCGTAAGGTCGACGCCCTTAAGAATTTGCTTGTCTTCTTCTTCAAGCTGCACGTGCAGGTTCTTGATTTCCAGCATGTTTTGTCCTTTTGCGTATCGCAAGAGGGCGTGCGGCCCCCGCGTAAATTCTGATTTCAGAGAGGCTTGGATTTAACCCACAGACCCTTCGAGACTGATGGCCACCAACTGCTGGGCCTCCATCGCAAATTCCATCGGCAGCGCCTGCAGCACGTCCTTGCAGAACCCGTTGACAACCAGCGCCACGGCCTCTTCCTCGTCCATGCCACGTTGACGGCAGTAGAAAAGCTGATCGTCGTCCACCTTTGAGGTCGTCGCCTCGTGCTCAACGCGGCTCGAGTTGTTCTTGACCTCGATATACGGAACCGTATGCGCACCGCATTTGTCGCCGATCAGCAAGCTGTCACACTGGGTGTAGTTGCGGCTGTCTTTGGCTTTCGGGTGCATCGAGACCAGACCACGATAGGTGTTCTGCGCCTTACCTGCGCTGATGCCTTTGGAGACGATGCGCGATTTGGTGTTCTTGCCCAGGTGAACCATTTTGGTGCCGGTGTCGGCCTGCTGATAATTGTTGGCAATCGCGATCGAGTAGAACTCACCCTGGCTTTCCTCACCGCGCAGGATGCAGGACGGGTATTTCCACGTTACGGCCGAACCGGTTTCGACCTGAGTCCACATCACCTTGGAGCGATCCCCACGGCAATCGGCACGCTTAGTCACGAAGTTATAGATACCGCCCTTGCCGTTCTCGTCGCCGGGGAACCAGTTCTGAACGGTCGAGTATTTCACCTCGGCATCTTCTTCGACGATGATCTCGACAACAGCCGCATGCAACTGCGCGGTGTCGCGCTGAGGTGCGGTGCAGCCTTCCAGGTAAGACACATAGGAGCCTTTGTCAGCGATGATCAAAGTACGCTCGAACTGGCCGGTGTTTTCCGCGTTGATACGGAAATAGGTGCTCAGCTCCATTGGGCAGCGGACGCCCGGCGGGATGTAGACGAACGAGCCATCCGAGAACACAGCCGAATTCAGCGTGGCATAGAAGTTGTCCGACACCGGAACCACGGTGCCCAGATATTTCTTCACCAGTTCAGGATGCTCTTTGATTGCTTCCGAGATCGAGCAGAAGATCACGCCGGCCTTCTTCAACTCGGCCTGGAAGGTTGTACCAACGGAAACTGAGTCAAACACGGCGTCGACGGCCACTTTACGACCCTCTGCGGGCATATCCTCGGCGCCTTCGACACCTGCCAGAATCATCTGTTCTTTCAGAGGGATACCCAGCTTTTCGTAAGTGGCCAGAAGCTTGGGGTCGACCTCATCCAAGGATTTGGGCTTCTCTTCCATGGATTTCGGACGGGCATAGTAATACTGGTCCTGAAAGTCGATCTCAGGGTAGTTGACCATGGCCCATTTCGGCTCTTCCATCTTGGTCCAGCGCTCGAAGGCCGACAGACGCCATTCGGTCATCCATTCCGGCTCTTCGTTCTTCTCCGAGATCAGCCGAACGATATCTGGATTCACGCCTTTGGGCGCGTACTCCATCTCGATCTCGGTTTCCCAGCCGTATTTATAAGTGCTGACCTCGCGTACCGCATCCACGGTTTCCTGATCGACACCCTCTTTTACCTGGGTCTGGTCCAAAGCGGCCATTGTTTACCCTCCGTCAGATCACGCGGCCCGCGCGCGATGCTTTTTCTCTTTCTCAAGCCACGTTTCGGCGAAACGCAGCACATCTTCCTTGGTAGTCCGAGGTCCCAGCGACACGCGGATTGCGCTGGCTGCCGTCCCCTCATCAAATCCCATCGCAGTCAGAACAGCGCTTGCGCGGACCTTTCCGCTTGAACAGGCCGAGCCCGCACTGACCGCAAAACCAGACAGGTCCATCTGCATGACCTGCGTTTCACCCTTCCAACCGGGCGATGCGAAACATGACGTGTTTGGCAGGCGCGTCTGGTCTTTCCCGACAAAAATAGGTGATCTTTCACCAGCCTCAAGGGCGTTTTCTAGAATATTTCTAAATTCTTCGACCTGCTCCCAAACACCATTGGCAAGATCCTTGGCAGCTGCTTCAGCAGCGGCCCCGAACCCCGCGATTCCAATGACATTTTCGGTGCCCGAGCGCCGCCCCATCTCTTGCCCGCCACCCTTGATCTGAGCAGGCAGATCCGTGCCGCGTTTCATCACGACGGCTCCGATCCCTTTCGGCCCACCCAGTTTATGCGCAGACACTAGCGCTATCTGAACGTCCATCCAATTGAACGCAATCGGCAGTTTGCCAAATGCCTGGGTCGCATCGGTCACCGCCAGCCCCTTCGGTAGCGTCTGCACGATACCCGTTTCCGAGTTCGCAACTTGCAGCGTCGCATTCGCTGGCTCGTTCACAGTGGCCATCCCGTCCGAAGAAACCAAGATATCCTCGGCAATCCATGCTCTTACCGCGTCATGCTCAATTGATGCACCGTGCAGATTTCGACCCGCCAAAGCCAAAGCGGCGCCTTCGGTCGAACCTGAGGTAAATACGATATCCGCACCATCAGCCCCAAAAGCCGATGCCACCTGCGCCCGTGCGCGTTCGATAAAAGCCTTCGCCGCGCGCCCCTCGGCATGGACCGACGATGGGTTCCCGCAGACATCCATTGCCGCGATCATTGCGTCCCGCGCTTCGGGCCGCAAAGGCGTGGTGGCGTTGTGATCGAGATAAACACGATTCATGGAGTCATATTTTCCCAGATATTTCTGAAACTTGTACTCAGAGGCTACGGATCACTCGTCCACAACAGCAAACAGGTTAGGAACCGCCGGACAGGGCGCGAGGTCGTTCTTGATCACGTCAGACAGACGGGTCTGATGCAGGAACACATAGACATGTGCGCTGAGGCTTTCCCATAGACGGTTCGTCAGGGATTGCGCCCGGCTGCCGGAGGACGCGCCCGAGGCCCCGGCCCCCTTGGCCATTGCATCCACCGTCTCATCTACGGCGGACAGAATCTCGACAACGCGGATCTCCGACGGCTGCCGTGCAAGACGATATCCCCCACCCGGTCCACGCGTAGATGTCACAAGCTCGGCCCGGCGCAGTTTCACGAACAACTGCTCCAGATACGGCAGCGAGATATCCTGCCGTTCCGAGATTTCACCCAGTGTCACGATCTTGTCCGAGGGCTGCAGCGCAATGTCCGCCAGCGCCACCATGGCATACCGGCCCTTTGTCGACAGCTTCATTGTCATTTCCCTTCGGCAAGTTGGACGCGAAATCATTGACGCCGCCGCCGCCAGTGCGTATCTCCGACTGACAGCGCGTTGCGCAGGATATCACATTTAGAACCGTTCTAAGGTGCCCAACGAATACAGTCAAGTATTTCCCGGCGCCCAAGATAAAGACAGGACCAAAGCACACATGCCCGAGGTGATTTTTCCCGGACCCGAAGGCCGCCTGGAAGGCCGCTACCACCCGCAAAAGGAAAAAGACGCACCGATCGCCATCGTGCTTCACCCGCATCCTCAGTTCGGCGGGACCATGAACAACAAGGTGGTCTATAATCTGCACTACGCGTTCTACAACATGGGCTTCACCGTGTTGCGCTTCAACTTCCGCGGTGTAGGCCGCAGCCAGGGCGAGTATGACCAGGGTGTGGGCGAGTTGAGCGATGCCGCCTCGGCACTAGATTATCTGCAGTCGATGAACAACAACTCCAAGCATTGCTGGGTTGCTGGCTTCTCTTTCGGTGCCTGGATCGGAATGCAGTTGTTGATGCGCCGCCCGGAAATCACCGGTTTCATCAGCGTGTCACCCCCGGCGAATATGTACGACTTTTCGTTCCTCGCCCCCTGCCCGTCTTCGGGTCTGATCATCAATGGCTCGTCCGACCGCGTGGCGCCTCCGGCGGATACAACTGCGCTTGTCAACAAGTTGCATGAGCAGAAGGGCATCACGATCACTCATAATGAGGTCGAAGGCGCGGATCATTTCTTCCAGGATCAGCACATGGATACGCTCATCACCGATGTCAGCGACTATGTGAAACGCCGCCTGACCGAGAACACGCGCTAATGACAGACACCATCAATACCCTCGCTGCCAAACTGGCCGAGGATACATTGAAGGTCATGGACGAAACCGGTGATGACCGGTTTTACATGGAGGTCGGCAACCTGCTTGCAGCCTCCTCCCAATCTCTGGAAGAGGCCTTTCTGACCGAGATCCGCGTGCGCCTGTCTGAACGTCAGGCCCGCCAATTCGTGATCAAACGCCTAACAGATCACCGCTCCAAGCTGAAAGCGATTGAAAAACAATGAATGATCGACTGTCCGCGCAAATCGCGTTTCTGAAACAAGCGGACAAGTTGAAGACGGTGGATCGGGCAAACACCCTGCTGGATCAGTCTCGCCCGGAAAACTCTGCAGAACACAGCTGGCATCTTGCGCTTTGGGCGCTGGTCATGGGGCCTCTGGCCGGGCCGGACGTGTCAATTGATCGCGTCATCCGCATGTTGTTGCTGCATGATCTAGTCGAGATCATTGTGGGCGACCATCCAATCCATCTTGAGACCGACTGGCAGAGCGTCGCCAAGGCCGAACACGCCGCGGCTCTGGACTTGTTTGGTCTATTGCCGCCAGACCAGACCCGGATTTTTCTGGACCTCTGGACGGAATTCGAAGCCGATCAAACGCCCGACGCCAAGTTCGCCAAGATGCTCGACCGGTGTCAGCCCCTGTTTCAGGTGTTGTATGCCTCTCCTAAACGGCCAGATCATATCGAGATTGCGCGCGAGAACCTCGCGACCGGGCGCGCGGCTTATCTGAGTGAGGCGCTGCCTCAGGCCTATGAACACGCGGCTGCGCTGTTGGCGGATGCGCCGACCGAGGAAAACAGTTTTACCCAACGGTTGGCGTTTTTGGTTGAGGCGGATCAGTTGAAATCCGTCCTGCGCGCATCGCGCCTCATGGCGACTGATCGGTTCGAAAACTCGGCCGAGCACTCGTGGCACATATTGCTGTATGCGTGGGTTCTGGCCGAACATTCCGATGCTGAGGTCCAGTTGGTCCGCGTCCTGCAAATGCTGCTGCTTCACGATATTGTCGAGATCGACGCCGGAGATCACCCAATCCACAGTCAGGTCGATCACGCCGCCCAAGCCGAAAAGGAAGAGGCCGCAGCGCGACGCCTTTTCGGATTATTGCCCCATGATCAAATGCAGGCGTTTTCGGATCTCTGGCATGAGTTTGAGAGCGCCAACTCGGCAGATGCGCGGTTCGCCAAGGCTGTTGATCGGTTTCAGACCCCAATTGCCAATCTTGAAACGGGCGGCGGCTCGTGGGTGGACTATGCCGTGACCTACCCTCAGATCGAAGCGCGGGTACGGCCCGCCATCGAACGCGGTGCGCCCGGTCTTTGGGATTGGTTGCAACCGTATTTGGCAGATTACTTCACGGTTTCAGCGAGGGGCTAGGCAAAAGAAAAAGGGCCAAAAACGGCCCTTTTCCCTGCTTGGATCTTGATTAACGCCAAAACTACAAAACAAAGAAACCAACTAACAATTGGGTTGCATCAGAACTGACGGACCCCCCGTCTGCAAGCCACCCTAGCGCCGCAATAAGAGTCGAAGCAAAAACGACGTATTTAATAAACACAGTCATTGAAAAACTCGAAAACAAATCAACAAATACTGTTCTGTTATTTGCATAAATTGTGATCAGATCGTAGTCAGGTATACCCGACCTTTATCTTGTGGTGTCACGCACCCCAGCAACCGAATGTGCTTGCCGGGGCAGCCTTTTTCATGTTGAGAATTCGCGCGTGATTTGAATGCAAGAGGTTGAGATCATGCCCAAAGCCTACCTTATCCTGCTGATGGCCGTCTTTGCCGAAACCGTAGGCACAACGGCCTTACAGGCCAGTCAGCAATTCTCGCGCTTCTGGCCTTCGGTTCTGGTCGTAGTTGCTTACGGGCTGGCGTTTTACCTGTTGGGATTGACGTTGAAATACATGCCAGTGGGCATCGTCTATGCGATCTGGTCTGGGCTTGGGATTTTTTTCATCGCAATCATCGGCTTTGTGGTGTTTGGGCAAAAGCTCGACCTGTGGGCGGTTCTCGGGCTGACCCTGATATTGGCCGGAATCCTGATCATTCATCTGTTTTCAAAGACCGCAGGCCACTGAACGCCGGTTTGGGCTGGTATATTGCGTCAAGCCGCGCTATGCGCCGGGCAACTTCCCGTTCAAAGGTTGACCTCTCATGGACCTGCGCAATATCGCAATCATCGCTCACGTGGACCACGGTAAAACGACCCTGGTGGATGAGCTGCTCAAACAATCCGGCGCGTTCCGGGAAAATCAGGCCGTGGCGGAACGCGCCATGGACAGCAACGATCTTGAACGCGAGCGCGGCATTACGATTCTGGCCAAGGCGACCTCGGTCGAATGGAAAGGCACGCGCATCAATATCGTCGACACCCCCGGCCACGCCGATTTTGGCGGCGAGGTTGAGCGCATCCTAAGCATGGTGGACGGTGTTGTCCTATTGGTTGATGCGGCTGAAGGCCCGATGCCTCAGACCAAGTTCGTGACTTCCAAAGCGCTGGCATTGGGCCTGCGCCCCATCGTGGTCCTGAACAAGGTCGACAAACCCGATGCTGAACCCGACCGTGCTTTGGATGAGTGTTTCGACCTCTTCGCCAACCTCGGCGCAGATGATGATCAACTGGACTTCCCGGCCATGTATGCCTCGGGCCGTTCAGGCTGGGCGGATATGGAGCTGGATGGGCCGCGCAAGGACCTGACAGCGCTTTTTGATCTGGTCGTCGATCACGTGCCTGCGCCGAAACAGGCCGAAAAGAAGGACGAACCGTTCCGCATGCTGGCAACCACCTTGGGCAGCGACCCGTTCATCGGCCGTATTCTTACGGGTCGTGTGGAAAGCGGTACTCTGAAAGCGGGCGACAGTCTCAAAGCACTCAGCCGCGATGGCTCGCTGATCGAGAATTTCCGCGCGTCGAAAATTCTGGCCTTCCGCGGTCTGGCCCAACAGCCGATCGATGTGGCCGAGGCCGGTGACATCGTGACCATCGCAGGTATGAGCAAAGCCACCGTCGCAGACTCGCTAGTGGCGCCGCAGGTTGAAGAGGCCCTGCCCGCTCAGCCCATCGACCCGCCGACCATTACCGTGACCTTTGGCATCAACGACTCGCCTCTGGCTGGTCGTGACGGCAAAAAGGTGCAATCTCGCGTTATCCGTGACCGTCTGATGAAAGAGGCGGAATCCAACGTTGCGATCCGTATCACCGACACCCCGGGCGGCGAGGCGTTCGAAGTGGCCGGTCGTGGCGAATTGCAGATGGGCGTTCTGATCGAGAACATGCGCCGCGAAGGGTTCGAGCTCAGCATCTCTCGTCCGCAGGTTTTGTTCCGCGAGGAAGACGGTCAACGGCTGGAGCCTGTCGAAGAAGTCACGATCGACGTGGATGACGAATATTCCGGTGCGGTCATCGAAAAGATCACCGGTGCGCGTAAGGGCGAACTGGTCGAGATGCGCCCTGCCGGTGCCGGAAAAACCCGGATCATAGCGCATGTGCCGTCCCGTGGCCTGATCGGCTATCACGGAGAGTTCCTGACGGACACCCGCGGCACTGGTGTTCTGAACCGCGTGTTCCATGGCTGGGCTGCGCATAAAGGGCAGATCCCGGGCCGTCGTGCTGGCGTTTTGATCTCGATGGAGAATGGCCAGGCCGTCGCTTACGCCCTGTGGAACCTCGAAGAGCGTGGCCGCATGTTCGTTGGCCCTCAGACTGATGTCTATCAGGGCATGGTGATTGGTGAACATTCCCGCGACAACGATTTGGAAGTGAACCCGCTGAAAGGCAAGAAACTGACCAACGTGCGGGCCAGCGGCTCGGACGACGCGGTGCGCCTGACACCCCACATACAGTTCTCGCTTGAAGAAGCCATCGCCTATATTGATGACGACGAACTGGTCGAGGTGACGCCTAACGCAATCCGTCTTCGCAAGCGATTCCTTGACCCGCATGAGCGGAAACGGATGGCGAAAGCCGGATAAAACGCCGTTCTCGATTGGGAAACAATGCCATTTTTGTGACATTATTTCCTCAATCCTGAAAAATGGTATTCTAGGAAAGGTCAGCCCTCGGCTGGCCTTTCTTGTTGGTTTTTCATGATTTTTGCGTTTTTTTCGGTCCTTTGGCAATCTCGCCAAGTGGGCGCCAACTTGCAAGTTCGACCTTAAAAAGGTGTAATCTTGTTCAAAGTGTGACGTCGTTCATACAAGCCCATTTGGTTTTGGTGCATAAGTTCGACGCAGAGATTAACGAGTACCGAGGAGTTCCATCATGGGCATCCATTCCAGCAAACTAAAAGTAATCGCCGCAGCTGTTGCCGTTCAAATGGTAGGCGTTACAGCCGCACAAGCCGCATGTACCGTCTCAACGGCACGTCAGGCAGCAAGCTCGCCCGAGATCCTCTGCGAATGTGACGCCGTCACATCGGGTATGATCCGCTACATTCAGCGTCGCGCCGATTTCGGCAACTTCCTGGCCCGTACCGGCGCGGAATGCCCGCAACTGGCCGCGCTGCTTTCGGACTTGCCGACCGCATCCACAGGGTTCGCTGATCAAAGATCCGGGGATGGCAAACCTGATGGAAATCCCGGTACTACGGGTGGTCCGTCTGGAAATCCTCCGGGTGACGATGGCGGTCCCGATGACAAAGGCGGCGACGACGGCAAAGGTGGCGACGACGGCAAGGGTGGCGACGACGGCAAAGGTGGCGACGACGGCAAAGGTGGCGACGACGGCAAAGGCGGCGACGACGGCAAAGGTGGCGACGACGGCAAAGGTGGCGACGACGGCAAAGGTGGCGACGACGGCAAAGGTGGCGACGACGGCAAAGGTGGCGACGACGGCAAAGGTGGCGACGTCACATAACAAATTCTGAGGTTTCTGATCCTGCTTAGAACACAATTCCAACTGCAGGTTTGTTGTGCACTGCGAGAATCCAAAAGGGCGCCCAAGCAGGCGCCCTTACCTCATCAGACTGTAGATTTGGTCAACTATTCCCGTAAACCCCAACCCAACGGCGCGGCCGCTTTGGGTCTTGCATCCTCAGAAACAGATACCGGGTCGCTTTCCACGGTTTGATGCTGTTTGTCAGGTTGTCCAGAACCAGATCTCCCTGAGCTGATCGATAGACCAACACAGCATGCGCGTTCCGACGCGTATCCAGAACAGTCGCAATCAAAAGCTTGCTCGGATCAATTCCTGCTTTGATCAGGTTCCGCTTTTTCAACAACGCAAAGTCTTCGCAATCACCGCCGCGTGTCGTCGGCAAGGCCCAAAACTCACGCTGTCTGTATTGCGATTGGTCTGTAATTGCACGGGTGGACGCGTTGACTTGCAAGTTCACTCTCTTGACGATCTGCATTTCCTGCTTGCTCGTCAACGAGGCCGCTCTTTGGCCTGAACAGGCCCAACTGTACTGACGGCAAAGCTGCTGCGCTCCGGACGGTGGTGGAGAGGCTGAAATCGCAGTGATGAACGCGCCCTCTGACGCCTGCGCCACAGAGGCGGTGAAAAACGACGTCAGGACCAAAGCGCAAATCCCAACGGAGCGCCCTGAAAATCTGGCGACCGACCGAAGACCCGCCGAAAAACCTACTGCCGAATATTTCATACCCGTTCCTCAATCCATGTTGCCCGCGTGAGTCCGGCCAATCAGGGTGTCGAAGTTTTCCGACTTTAACCGCAAGTGGCTCTGGTGACGCAATCAATGTTGAGGATCAGGGGTAAAAAAGGCGGAAATTCGTAACATTCCGCGGCAATTTCGGGCAAGAATTGAGGGCAATCCGCCACATTTATGACTGGGTCAGAATGCGGAAACGCCGCAACTAATTGTTTTTATGCTGCTTTTGAAAGCAATACGGCCTCCAAGAAAGAACTGGAAGCCGCGCAGAATTTCATGTGCTGGTTTTCGCCGAAACCGTCAATTCGACCCGGCTGAAACAGCTGATTCTCAATCGGTGATTTCAACAACGACCAATTCGCGCTCACTTGCCCCGCGGGCGTGATCGAGCGCTTCTTGGTAGGCGGCGGAGTTATAGCACTCGACCGCGGCCTCAACCGAAGGGAAACGTGCAACCACATTGCGCGGACGTTCCTTCCCCTCGAGCTGAACATAACGCGCGGCACGCGCGATGAATTCTCCGCCATGTTGAGCGATAGCGGGCCCCGCCAGCTCGGCGTATTTTCCATAGGCCTCAGTGTCAGTCACCGTGACATGTGCGATCCAAAGAGCAGCCATTTATCCCTCCAATACCTGTTCGGCGGCTTTGATCGCCGCATCTGCGTTGGCCGCGTCTTTGCCGCCACCTTGAGCCATGTCCGGGCGACCACCGCCGCCCTTGCCACCCAGTTCCACCACTGCGGCTTTGACCAGATCAACGGCAGAAACCGTGTCTGTCAGGTCCGCCGTGACCCCAGCCGCGACGGCCGCTTTGCCGCCTGTATCCGCGATCAACAGAACCGCGCCAGATCCTAGTCGGCTTTTGTGCTCGTCAATCAAGGCCGGAAGATCCTTGCCGGACACACCGCTGAGTGCCTGGGCCAGAAACTTGACGCCATTGACCTCGGTCGCTTCCGCGCCGCCGCCCTGTCCAGCCCCTCCGGCCATAGCGAGATCCCGGCGCAGCTGCGCGACTTCGTTTTGCAAGGCTTTCCGCTCATCAAGCAGAGATTTCACACGGGACACAACGTCATCCGGCTGCGCTTTCAGCTCTAACGCGACCTGTGCCAATCGGTGATCCTGCGCGGACAGATAGCGGAAGGCTTCATCGCCCGTCAGCGCCTCAATTCGCCGGACACCCGCACTGCTTGCACTGTCGCCCAGCACAACGAACGTTCCGATATCGCCGGTCTGGCGGACATGCGTGCCACCGCAAAGTTCAACGGACCAGGTCTCACCATCCTGGCCCTTGCCAGTCGGCGCCTTGCCCATCGAAACAACGCGAACCTCGTCGCCATATTTCTCACCAAACAAAGCCTGAGCGCCCAGCTTACGCGCGTCATCCGGCGTCATGATCCGGGTTTCAACGCTCGAGTTCTGGCGGATGAAGTCATTCACCTCACGCTCGACCTTTTGGATTTCCTCCAGCGTCAAGGCTTTGGAATGGCTGAAATCGAACCGTAAACGATCCGAGGCATTTAACGAACCCCGCTGCGCCACGTGGTCGCCAAGCGTTTCGCGCAGGGCTTCGTGCAAAAGGTGTGTGGCCGAGTGGTTGGCACGAATGGCCGAACGGCGCGTATGATCCACCTCCAGCTCAACCGCGTCTCCCTTGGACAGGGTGCCATGGTCCACGGTCACCTTGTGTGCATAGACTTTGCCATCAGCGAATTTCTTGGTGTCTTCAACGCGGGAAATATCTTCGCGCGCATCAAGGCGGCGCAGCTCACCACTGTCGCCGACCTGACCACCGGCCTCGCCATAGAACGGGGTTTGGTTCACGACGACCCAGCAACTGCCACCCTGTTCGATCTTGTCGACCAGAGCGCCATCGACGATCAGCGCCGCGACCTGAGCCTCGGCTTTTTCGGTGTCATAGCCCAGGAAATCGGTCGCGCCAGCGCTGTCGGCCACGTCAAACCAAACCGCCTGATCCGCAGCCTCGCCGGAACCGGCCCATGCCGCGCGGGCTTTGGCTTTCTGCTCTGCCATGGCCGCATCGAACCCGTCAGTATCGACGGTCCGGCCTTTTTCCCGCAGGGCATCCTGGGTCAAATCGAGTGGGAACCCATAGGTGTCATAGAGCTTGAACGCCGCATCACCGGACAAAGCAGCACCGTCGGGCAGGCCCGCGACCTCGTCATCCAGCAGCTTCAGGCCGCGATCCAGCGTTTGCTTGAACCGTGTTTCTTCCAGCAGCAGAGTCTCTTCGATCAACGCCTGCGCCTGCCCCAGTTCCGAGTATTGCGCGCCCATCAGTTGTACGAGCGAGGGCACCAGCCGGTGCATCACCGGATCCTTGGCGCCCAAAAGGTGTGCGTGACGCATGGCGCGGCGCATGATTCGGCGCAGAACATAGCCACGTCCGTCATTGCTGGGCATCACGCCGTCAGCAATCAGGAACGAGGTTGAGCGCAGGTGGTCCGCGATCACGCGGTGGTGAACGTTCTGATCGCCATAAGGATCAACGCCGGTCGCCTCCGCCGAAGTCTCGATCAGTGTCTTGAACAGGTCGGTGTCGTAGTTGTCATGGCTACCTTGCAGCAGCGCGCCGATCCGCTCCAGCCCCATGCCAGTGTCGATCGACTGCATGTCAAGCTCCACCATCGAGCCGTCCTCGAACTGCTCGTTCTGCATGAAAACGATGTTCCAAATTTCGATGAACCGGTCGCCATCTTCCTCAGCCGATCCCGGAGGGCCGCCCCAGATGTGATCGCCGTGGTCATAAAAAATCTCGGTGCAGGGACCGCAGGGTCCGGTCGGCCCCATCTGCCAGAAATTGTCGCTGGTCGCGATACGGATGATGCGATCCTCGGGAACGCCGACTTTCTTCCAGATTTCAAAGGCTTCGTCGTCGGTGTGATAGACCGTGGTCAGCAGACGGTTTTTGTCGATGCCGAATTCCTTGGTGATCAACTCCCATGCGAAGGGAATCGCGTCGTGCTTGAAATAGTCACCGAAGGAGAAGTTCCCCAGCATCTCAAAGAAAGTATGGTGGCGCGCGGTATAGCCAACATTGTCGAGGTCATTGTGCTTGCCGCCCGCTCGTACACATTTCTGCGCGGTGGTTGCGCGCTGATAGTCGCGCGTTTCCACACCGGTGAACAGGTTCTTGAACTGCACCATGCCCGAGTTCACGAACATCAAAGTCGGATCATTGCGCGGCACCAGAGGGCTGGACGCCACCACTTCATGCCCCTGCTTGTCAAAGTAGTTCAAAAAGGTCGATCGGATGTCGTTCAACGTTGGCATGGGGCTCTCTCAGCGCGCAATCAGAATGGTCTGCGCAGGTTTATCGCCGTGCCCGCAGAGTGTCCACAGCATTGACCTTCCAAACGAAACAAGGCGGCCCGATGGACCGCCCTGTTTAAGTTATTCTCAGCACTGTCGGAGCGCCGGGAGATTTCTGGTGTTCCCTCTCGCGCGTTCCTTAGGCCTCGAGGATATCGTCATCCTCGGCCGCTCCGGGCGGCATGTCGAAGTCCAGACCATGGGCCGCGCGGATCTTGTCCTCGATATCCAAAGCGATCCGAGAGTGATCGCGCAGATACTGCTTTGCATTCTCACGACCCTGCCCGATCCGCTCATCCCCGTAGCTGAACCACGAACCCGACTTCTCGACCACACCGGCTTTGACGCCCAGATCCAGCAGCTCTCCCATTTTCGAGATGCCTTCGCCATACATAATGTCGAATTCCACCTGTTTGAACGGAGGGGCCACCTTGTTCTTAACGACTTTGACACGGGTCTGGTTGCCGACCACCTCATCCCGATCCTTGATCGCGCCGATACGGCGAATGTCCAGACGAACCGAGCTGTAGAATTTCAGCGCGTTACCACCCGTTGTAGTTTCCGGGCTGCCAAACATCACGCCAATCTTCATCCGAATCTGGTTGATGAAGATTACCATGCAGTTCGAACGGCTGATCGAGCCGGTCAGTTTGCGCATCGCCTGACTCATCAGACGGGCCTGAACGCCGACGTTGCTGTCGCCCATGTCGCCTTCCAATTCGGATTTCGGCGTCAGCGCCGCCACCGAGTCGACCACGACCATGTTCACCGCGCCAGACCGGACCAGCGTGTCGGTGATTTCCAGCGCCTGTTCGCCAGTGTCAGGCTGCGAGATCAGCAACTCATCCAGATCAACGCCCAGCTTTCGGGCATATTGCGGGTCCAGCGCATGTTCTGCGTCGACAAACGCACAGACACCGCCGCGCTTTTGCTGTTCGGCAATACAATGCAGAGTCAGCGTTGTTTTACCTGAGCTTTCAGGCCCATAAATCTCGACAATCCGGCCCATCGGCAGACCGCCGATTCCCAGCGCGATATCCAGACCGAGAGACCCGGTCGAGCTCGCCTCGATATCCTGCTTGGCATCTTCGCCCAGCTTCATGATCGAGCCTTTGCCAAACTGCCGTTCGATCTGGGCCAGCGCGCTATCGAGCGCCTTTTGCTTGTCCGCGTTTTTCTTGTCGCTCATCGTCAGAAGATCCGCCATTGTCCTGTCGCCTTCCCTTTTGTCACACCCTTTGCCGGGCGGCAATCGCTGCTTTGTTCGCCTCTTGTTCCTTATGGGACCAAAAAGGGAACATTTCAACTAAAACTTACAGAACTTACTCTTGGGCAATTGTGTTAAAGATCCGTTTACGCCAATCTGCCATCTTAGCGACGAACGACATGGGGCCACTAAATGCTTGTTTTCTATAAGGAACGTCTTGCGTTTTTATCGGTCCCCAAAACCGGCAGCACCGCATATCACTCGGCCTTGCGGGCCCGCGCTGACCTTTTGATCACCCACCCGCCCGAGCTGAAACACGCGCCGGTACGCCGATATGACCGTTTTATTCAAAACATGTTCCGCAAAATGTACGACACCGAGATGGAGATCATGGCCGTTGTCCGAGAACCCATCGACTGGTTGGGCAGCTGGTACAGGTTTCGTCGGCGCGAGGATCGCATCGGGCATCCGCATTCGACACGGGATCTCAGCTTTGATGCGTTTGTGCAGGCCTATATGCAGACCCCTCGGCCCGAATTTGCGGATGTCGGCAGTCAGAGCGAGTTCTTCCGCACCCGCAACAACGGTGTCGGGGCTAGTCATGTTTTCAAATACGACCATCAGGACAGAATCGTCGACTTCCTGCAAAACAGGTTGAACTACGAATTCTCATTGCAGCGCGAGAACGTCTCACCACCCGCAGAAACAACTCTGTCTTCTGAAACCGAGGCAGCGCTCCGAAAACACTCAAAGGCCGATTTTGCGGTCTATGAGGCGGCGCAATAGCCGTCAATTCATCTGCTGAAACACCGCCTCGGTCAGTTGGGTCAAAGAGAAGGGCTTTGGCAAAAAGGTCGAGTTCGGAACCTGAGGACCCGAGTCGCCGAACGCGCCCTCGGTATAGCCCGAGACGAACACGACCCGGACATCCGGTCTTGTCTCGATGGCCTTGGCAACCCAGGTCGGGCCGTCCATTCCGGGCATGACGACATCCGTTACGAACACGTCCACGTTCAGGTCGGCATCTTCCAGCAAAGTCAGGGCGTCCTCGGCGGATTCGGCCTCGAGCACCGTATAGCCTTTCAGGCGCAACGCACGGGTTGCGAAGGCGCGTACCGGTGCTTCGTCCTCGACCAGAAGCACGACGCCCTCACCCTGACGCGCCGTTTTAGAGTCCGGCACATCTTCGGGCTGGATTTCGACGGGTTTAGCTTTGACACAAACCGGCAGGAGCAATGAAAACTCGGTGCCGCGTCCGACAGCGCTGTCGACGAAAATGAAGCCACCCGTTTGTTTAACGATCCCGTAAACAGTGGAAAGGCCAAGCCCCGTACCCTCGCCCGTGCGCTTGGTCGTGTAGAACGGCTCGAATACTTTTTGCAGTTTGTCGGCGGGAATACCGACCCCACTGTCGATCACCTTGACGGTCATGTAGTCGCCGGGCGGAACCGTGGCCCGGTCTTGGCGTAAGGGCTCGGTCAGGCTCAACACCTCGGTTTCGATGCGAATCTCACCGCCTTCAGGCATTGCATCGCGCGCATTAACGACGAGATTCATCAACACCTGCTCCAACTGCCGCTTGTCCGCGCGCACAGGCTTAAGGACAGGATCATGGCTGAGCGTCAATTGAACTTTCTCACCGACCAACCGGTTCAGCAGATGGATGAGGTCCGAGATGGTGTCGCGCACGTCCAGCACTTCGGGCCGTAAGGTCTGTTTGCGCGAAAAGGCCAGAAGCTGGCTGACCAGAGCCGCCGCGCGATTGGCATTCTGATTAATCTGAACCAGGTCACCATAGTTAGGGTCGTTTTGATCATGACGCAGCAGCAGCAGATCGCAATGACCTGATATCGCGGTCAGAAGGTTATTGAAATCATGTGCAATACCTCCAGCCAACTGGCCGACAGCCTGCATCTTCTGTCCCTGAACAAATTGCGCCTCAAGTGTTTTTAACTCCGTGGCGTCGTTTAGAACCGCGATAAGGTGGGATTTCCCGTCGATCTGAACCCGGTCCAGAGTGACCTGAACGAACAGCTCTTTGTCATCGCGAGTTAGTCGCTGGAATTCAGATCGAGCAACTTCTTCGCCCGATGCCGTTTGCGCCAGCCACTCCAGAATCGGATGGTTCAGCCCCTGCAGGATCTGGTCGATATTGGTCTCGTTTAGGCAGAGATCACCCAAGAGAGCCAACGCCATCTGGTTTGCCTGCAGTATGGTCCCCTCGGGCGTCATGCAAATGATCGGCACGGGCAGTTCTGCGAGTGAGGATCCATGCTCCGGATGAACAGGTTGAGAAACCGGCATCAAAAGAAGGTGCCGTTCAGCCCCCGACGCCGATACGCCAGTGACTGCGACGCGTGTTTCCCCCTCATAAGCAGGGACCGAGCAGATTTGACCATCATGTGGCAATTCGTTCGGAAAGATATTGTCAATCGAACCCGGTACCGTGCCGAAAAAGGCCCTTGCGGCGGTATTGAGGTGTAATAGGCGCCCACCCCGACCGATGGTCAGTACGGGAAGGGTGATTTTATCCCACTGCCCTTGGCGACCAAGTTTGAACCGCCAGCAGAACAGATGGTCACCCAATCGAACAACCGAAACCGGGACGTTCTCGCCAACGGTGATGATGTCCTCATCCGCTGAGCCATTTGCTTGGGCCAGTGTCTGCAGTCTCAAAAGCAGGCTCGACGGGTTGGCGAAGACTGAGCGCAGCACCTCGGGCAGCGTCGCCTCCGGGCTGGCTCTCAACTGTTCGCGCGCAGTTGGGTTGGCGACCAGAACAGTGCCCTCTTCATCGGCAATAACGCTTGCGCAATCGTCGTGATCTACAAAAGCAGCCAGCACATCAAGGGTTTGATAAGCAGCTTTGTCGGCAAAGAGGCCCCCGATCAGAATCCAGAGAGACGCAAACAGGACCGAGACTCCTACGACGATCATGCCCTGCGTCCAGTCCGCAGGCACCCGGCCCGTATATGGCGCCACGTATAAAAGCCCGGCCAGTCCAACCAGCGCCAAAACACGCGCAGCAGACGGCGTTCTACGCGAGCGGCGATCGAAAAACGAATATGTAGTATCGGACATGAACGACCCGGCTAGCTTTTTTGAGAGCAATAACGATCCAAAATGGTTAATGCCCGCTTAACAGAGTTAAGGGGCTACGAAAACTACCTTAGGTTGTTTTGAGTGGCTACTTTGTCAGATGCGCAGTGAAAAACCCGTCAACGCCATCCGTGACACGCCAATTCCGTTGCAGCGTCGCCGTCCATTCGGGGTTCTCCGACACAAAGCTTTCGACAACCCGCGCGTTTTCGTCCTGAAGCATCGAACAGGTTGCATACGCGAGAAGGCCCTCGGGATGAACCAGTGGCGCGACCTCACCCAGAATCGCACGTTGCAGCTTGGTCAATTCGATCAAACGCTCTTCGGTCAGGGCCCATTTTCCGGCCGGAGCGCGCCTCCAAGAGCCACTGCCCGAGCAAGGTGCATCGACCAGTACGATGTCAAAGGGCGCAAAACCGGCTAGTTCCGCGGTCTCAACGCAGTTTACTCTTACGCCCGCGCGGTCAGCGCGGTTCGGCAGGTCCTGCATGCGCTTCGGGTTGATGTCATACGCAAACACCTCGACTCCTTGATGAGCCGCAAGGGCCAGCGATTTCCCACCACCACCGGCGCAATAGTCAAGTACACGCAAACCAGGCTTGAGGGGCAAAGCTGCCACAACCGCCTGACTGGCCGCATCCTGTAGCTCGACCAGACCGTCCAGGTAAGCCTGACTTTGCGCAACCTTGCGTGCGCCTTCAACCACGGTCAGAGCCGTCTCGCAGGCGGGATGGGGGTCAGTTTGAACCCCGTCAGCCGCCAAAGCACGGGCCGCGCCTTCCACGTCTGTTTTGAGCAAATTGACCCGAAGATGCACCGGAGCGCGGCTTTGCAGGGCCGCTGCGGCCTCAGTCGCCGCATCCGCCAAAGACACGGAAAACCGGGGCCAGAGCCAGTCTGGAATATCAAACTGCTCGGCCAGTGACAGGAAATCCCGACCCTGCTCAGACGCTTCAATTGGCACAGGCGCGTGGCGTTCGCCGGTGAACAGAGTGCCAGGCGCCTGCCCTGCAGCACGCAGCGCTCCGATCATCAGTCCCCGACCGGTCTCAGCACCCCCAAGTGCCGCGAATGAGCGCTTGCAGCGCAAGGCCGTAAAAACGTGATCCCGCACCGCTGCGCGATCCTTGGAACCTGCGAACCGGTTGCGCCGTGCCCACCCAGTCAGGGCTTTTTCAACGGGCGCGCCGTCCAGAATTTGGTCAAGGATCTCGATTGAGGCCTGAACACGGGCTGCCGGGGTCATCTTTCCCTCCGTCGGGTTTTCCAAGAACGCAAAACGGCGCCCGCGTCGGGGCGCCGCCTACAACAGATCACCAGATCACATGATCCGGTAGTTCGGGCTTTCGCGCGTGATCTGCACGTCATGCACGTGGCTTTCCTTCAGACCAGCCCCGGTGATTTTGACGAAATTGCAGTTCTTGCGCATCTCTTCGACTGTGGCACAGCCGGTATAGCCCATGGCCGCGCGCAAACCGCCGACCAGCTGGTGAACAACCGCTCCTGCAGAGCCTTTATAGGGCACCTGACCTTCGATCCCCTCCGGCACCAGCTTGTCATTGGCGGCATCCTTCTGAAAATAGCGATCCGCCGAACCGCGCGCCATTGCACCCAAGCTGCCCATGCCGCGATAGGATTTGAAAGAGCGGCCCTGATACAGGATCACCTCACCCGGGCTTTCATCCGTACCCGCGATCATCGAGCCGACCATGGCGCAGGACGCACCCGCCGCGATGGCCTTGGCGAAATCACCCGAGAACTTGATACCACCATCGGCAATCACCGGCACATCTCCGGCGGCTGAGGCGCAGTCCATGATCGCCGTCAGCTGAGGCACCCCGACACCGGCCACCATCCGCGTGGTACAGATCGAGCCCGGCCCAATGCCAACCTTGATCGCATCCGCGCCCGCATCAATCAGCGCTTTGGTGGCGTCAGCCGTTGCGACGTTACCTGCAATGATCTGAACTTCGTTCGACAGCGTTTTGGCGCGTTTGACCGCCTCAAGAACACCTTCGGAATGGCCGTGAGCGGTATCGACGACGATGATATCGACACCGGAGTCGACCAGTAGTTCCGAACGCTCAAACCCTGCATCCCCGACCGAGGTCGCGGCGGCAACGCGCAAACGGCCAAGGTGGTCCTTGCAGGCTGTCGGGTTCAGAACGGCTTGTTCCGTGTCTTTCAGGGTCAAAAGACCGGTCAGCTTGCCTTCGCCATCAACGACCAGCAGTTTTTCGATCCGGCGGGCGCGCATCAGGGATTTGGCCTCTTCCAGATCGGCGGGCTCTTGCAGCATCGCCAAATTGTCCGAGGTCATCATGGCCTTGATCGGCGTGTCATCCGACGTGGCAAAGCGCATATCCCGGTTGGTCACGATGCCGACAACGCGGCCCTTCTCATCCACAACCGGAAAGCCGGTGAAGTTGTAACGCTGCACCAACGCCTGCGCGTCTGCAAGCGTCTGATCGGCGCGCAACGTCACCGGGTTGTAGACGATGCCCGACTCGAACCGTTTCACCCGGCGTACCTCGCGGGCCTGTTCCTCAACCGACAGGTTCTTGTGGATCACACCGATCCCACCGGCCTGCGCCATGGCGATGGCCATACGCGCCTCGGTCACAGTGTCCATGGCCGAGCTGAGCAGCGGGATGTTCATAGAAATCTGCCGCGTCACGCGCGTCGTCGTATCCGCCGTTGCCGGCAGCACTGAAGATGCGCCCGGAACAAGAAGTACGTCGTCAAAGGTAAGTGCCTCACGAATCTGCATCATCAAACCCCATGCAAAAGCCCGTTTGGCGGTGACCCTATTGCATGGATTGACCCGAAGGAAAAGCCCCAGAACCCAAGTTGTTTGCCCTTGGGTGGGAATAGCACGTCCTAAAACGACGCTCGTTGTACAAAACGTGCCGCAGTCAGGGCTTTCCCTTTGTGAATAAACTCATATCTTCCCCGGCATACGCGCGAACACAATTTAGGCAGGCCGACCATGACCACCGACCCCCTTGTCGTCTTTACCCCCTCGGGCAAACGCGGGCACTTTCCCGTTGGCACCCCGATTCTGACCGCCGCTCGACAGCTGGGCGTCGATCTGGATTCGGTTTGCGGTGGGCGCGGCATCTGCTCGAAATGTCAGATTACGCCCAGCTATGGCGAGTTCCCCAAGCACGGCGTGACCGTCTCTGAAGACGCGCTGAGCGAATGGAACGCGGTCGAGCAGCGCTATGACGACAAACGTGGCCTGAAGCCCGGCCGTCGTTTGGGCTGTCAGGCTTCGGTTCAGGGCGATGTGGTGATCGACGTGCCGCCCGAAAGCCAGGTTCACCGTCAGGTGGTCCGAAAGGCCGCAGCGGCGCGCGCCATCACCATGGACCCGGCCACGCGGCTTTATTTCGTCGTAGTCGAGGAACCCGACATGCACTCGCCCACCGGCGATCTGGAGCGTCTGGAACGTGCCCTGCGCGAGCAGTGGAAGATCGAGGCCGTCACCGCAGATCTGTCCCTGATGTCGAAGCTGCAACCGGTTCTGCGCAAAGGTAAATGGGAAGTCACTGTCGCCGTTCACAAAGGTCATAAGGACCCGGTGGCACGCATCGTCGAAATCTGGCCCGGCCTGCACGAAGGGGGCCTCTATGGTTTGGCCATCGACCTCGGCTCGACCACGGTTGCGGCGCATCTGACCGATCTGGAGACAGGTGAGGTCAAGGCATCCTCGGGCCTGATGAACCCCCAGATCCGCTTCGGCGAAGACCTCATGAGCCGCGTTTCCTACGCCATGATGAACCCCGGCGGAGATCAGGAGATGACCAAGGCCGTGCGTGAGGCGATCAATGACCTGACCACCTCGATCGCTGAAGAAGCGGGCATTGACGCCAGCCTGATCGTTGAGACGGTGTTCGTTTGTAACCCGGTCATGCACCATCTGCTGCTGGGTCTGGACCCGGTCGAACTGGGGCAAGCTCCGTTTGCGCTGGCGACATCGGAGAGCATGTCCCTGCCCGCGCGTGAGATGGACCTGACCACGATGAACCCGCGCGCGCAGATCTACATCCTGCCCTGTATCGCCGGTCACGTGGGTGCCGACTGTGCCGCCGTTGCCCTGTCGGAAGAGCCCGGCAAATCCGAAGATCTGGTGCTGATCGTGGACGTGGGCACCAATGCCGAAATCCTGCTGGGCAACACCAGCCGCGTTCTGGCCTGCTCGTCGCCCACAGGCCCTGCCTTCGAAGGCGCGCAGATCAGTTCCGGCCAACGCGCTGCCCCCGGCGCGATTGAGCGGATCGAGATTGACCCCGTCACCAAGGAACCCCGCTTCCGCGTGATCGGATCCGAGAAATGGTCCGATGAGGATGGCTTTGATCAGGACATCGCCACCACTGGCATCACCGGCATCTGCGGCTCTGGCATCATCGAGGCGGTGGCCGAGATGCGCATCGCTGGCCTGCTGGACGAAAGCGGCCTGATCGGATCGGCCGAGCAAACCGGCACGCCCCGCTGCGTTCCTGAAGGGCGCACACACGCCTATCTGATCCATGATTCCAGCGCGGAAGGTGGCCCTCGGATCACGGTCACCCAAGGCGATATCCGGGCCATCCAGCTGGCGAAATCGGCACTTTATGCGGGTGCGCGCCTATTGATGGACGAGATGGAGGTCGACCGCGTGGATCGCGTGGTTCTGGCCGGGGCCTTCGGTGCGCATATCTCGACCAAGCACGCGATGGTTCTGGGCATGATCCCGGATGCGCCGCTCGAAAAGGTCTCAAGCGCGGGCAACGCGGCTGGTACCGGCGCCCGGATAGCACTGTGTAACATCGGATCGCGCGCCGAGATCGAGCGTGTCGTGCGCGAGATCACTAAGATCGAAACCGCCATCGAGCCGAAGTTCCAGGATCACTTCGTCGCCGCCAACGCGATCCCGCACAAAACCGACCCATTCCCGGAACTCTCACAGGTCGTCACCCTGCCCGCACCGTCCTTCAACACCGGTGGCGGCGATGAGGAAAAGACTGGCCGCCGTCGCCGCCGGAGGTCATAGTTCCCCTCAAAAGGGGGCTGCGATGCGGAACATCAACGGTGATCAGGAAGAGTTCTGGGGCAAGTCTGAAATGGGTGCCCGCTGGCTGACCTTTGAAGATCAGCTGGACACCTTGTTTCAGCCCGTCCTGGAACTGGTCCTGAAACGATCTGGCCTGTCACGGGGCATGCGGATTCTTGATATCGGTTGTGGCACTGGCGCATCTGCGTTGGCCGCTGCGCAGCTTGTTGGGGCTGAGGGTGCGGTGCGCGGCATCGACATATCGGAACAGTTTCTAGAGCGCGCGCGCCAGCGGGCCAGCAATGCTGGTCTGTGCAATCTTTCGTTTCAATACGCCGACGCTCAGACCACAGAGCTTTCGCGGGGCGATATTGACGCGATGATCTCAAGGTTCGGCGTCATGTTCTTTGCCGACCCGACCGTCGCCTTCGCCAACATGGCTCGCGCCCTGAAGCCCCGTGCGCAGATGACCTTTGCCGCTTGGGGCGGTCTGTCTGACAACCCTTGGTTCAAAACCCCGCATATCGCTGCCACAGCGCGGTTGGGTCAGCCGCCTAAAGTTGACCGGAATGCCCCTGGGCCGCTCGCCTTCCATGACAAGGACAGAGTCGCTGGCCTGATGCGCGATGCGGGGCTGGTTGATGTTCAGGTCACGACGGTTTCGCTGGTGCTAAATGGACCACTATCGGTCGAAGACGCAGCCCTGCTCTGCACCCGTGTGGGACCTGCTGCGCGTGTGATCGCGCATTTCAACGGCACCGAAGAGGATGTGCGCGCGATCGTCGATACTGTTGTGCTACAGTTCGAGGAGTACCTCACTTCGGAAGGAACGCGTGTCCCGGCCGCTATTAACCTGCTGCAAGCACGCCGTTCACAATAGACATTGAAGTTGGAGCGGGTAGCGGGAATCGAACCCGCGCGTTCAGCTTGGGAAGCTGACAGGCTACCATTACATCATACCCGCCGCGAAATTTGAGATACCATCGCCACCTGAGGAACTGCAAGCGCCTTTCGGTGAGGTTTATGGATTACTCTGTCCTCGCCCGCAGAGAGTCGATCAATGATTGGTCAACATCCAATGCCTCGCACGCCGCGTCCAAAGTCCGTTTGTCCAAATGCTGTGGGTTTAGATCTATGTCCTTTGAGAATGCGTCAACGATGGCTTGCATTGCTTTGATTCTCGAAGATTTTTTGTTGTTAGCTGGAATAACGTGCCACGGGGCAATCTCCGTTGATGTACGCGCCAGCATCTCATCGACGGCGATCCCGGCCTCGTCCCAACGCTCGCGATTGCGGAAATCCTCATAAGTCAGCTTCCAGCGCTTCAATGGGTTGCGCAGGCGTTCGGTGAAACGCGCCATCTGTTCGTCTTGTGAGATATGAAAGAACAGCTTTACGATCCGTGTGCCGTCATCAACAAGCATACGCTCGAAATCGTTGATCTCTCGATATCCCGCGCGCCACCGTTTCTCAGGTGTGAACTTCTCGATCCGTTCCACCAGAACACGCCCGTACCAACTGCGGTCAAAGGCCGAGATTGCACCTTCTGGCGGCAAGCGTTCCCAAAACCGCAGCAGATAGTGGCGGTTGAGATAGTAGTTTCGCGGCGCGCCGATCGGCCAGACTTTGAAACTGCGCGGATCAAGCGCCTGGCTGATACGGCGGATCGTGCCACCTTTGCCAGCGGCATCCCAGCCTTCAAAGACGATTACGCCCTTGGTTCCATGGAAGAGAAAAGCTTGCTGAATACGCGCCAGTTTCGCCTGCAGATCGATCAGCTTGTCGAAATATTCCTTCTTACCCAACTTCTCACTCAGGTCTGCGTCGGCCAGTTTTGGAGGGTGATGTTTGGACATGAAAGCACCTGATCGTTGCGGAAAGGACCGCCCCAGTCTCTACGATATCAAGCTTGCTGCATTGATCAGGGTCAAACGAATAAGGCCGGACGCAGGGCCCGGCCTTTGATCTGATAGTTCAGAAAATCAAGCGCGACGGCGACGGCCACCGCCGCGACGACCGCCTGCTCCACCGGCCGCAGCCGCTTCTTCAGGCGATTTGTTGAACTTGATCCAGGCGCCGCCGTGCGGGTCGTTGTTGGTCAGCAGGTTGGCGGCACGGATGGCCTCCATTTCCTTGCCAGCACGGGGCTGAGTCGAGCCCAGACCGAACATCTGAACGAAGGCCTCGTCATCCATGCCTTCGGGCAGAATGATACCGGCGGCGGCAACGGCCTCTTTCTTCTCGGCGATTTTCTTCTGCGTCGTCGGCAGAGCAACGGGGTTCATGATCGCGGAGGTCATGCCAGCACCCATCGCCATCGGCAGGAACGCGTTGTTGATGCCGTGGCGGTTCGGCAGACCGAACGAGATGTTGGACGCACCACAGGTGGTGTTCACGCCCAGCTCTTCGCGCAGACGACGGACCAGAGCGAAGACCTGCTGGCCAGCGGTTGCCATCGCACCGATCGGCATAACCAGCGGGTCAACCACGATGTCATGCGCCGGAATGCCGAAATCGGCAGCGCGCTCAACGATCTTCTTGGCCACGTCGAACCGCACATCGGGGTCTTCCGAGATGCCGGTATCGTCGTTCGAGATCGCAACAACCGGAACGTTGTATTTCTTGACCAGCGGCAGAACCAGCTCCAGGCGCTCTTCTTCGCCGGTAACCGAATTCAGCAGCGGACGGCCCTCAGCCGCCTCAAGACCGGCCTCCAGCGCGCCGGGAACCGACGAGTCAATGCAGAGAGGGACGTCAACCAGGCCCTGAACCAGCTCTACGATCTGGCGCATCAGCGGCGGCTCGGTCTCGTTCGGGTTGGGGTTCGAGTTGTAGACAACGCCTGCGTTGATATCCAGAACGGTCGCGCCTGCAGCGACCTGCGCCAGCGCGTCTTTTTCAACGGTCGAGAAGTCGCCCGCTTCCAGTTCAGCAGCCAGCTTTTTGCGGCCCGTTGGGTTGATCCGCTCACCAATCACGCAGAACGGTTCGTCAAAGCCCAGAACGGCGGTTTTTGTTTTTGATTCTACGACTGTACGGGTCATGTCCGTTCCTTAAGCGTTAACCGGCTTCGCCGAAGCGCCGCCGTTGTTGATAGCCCAGTTGGCGTTGGTCTTGATACCGCCAAGGGGGAAGAAGTGTACGTTGGTGATGTTGAAATCCGGGTTCGCCGCTTTGTATTCGGCCAGCTCGGTGATCACATCATTCGGCTCATAAGGCAGCAGCAGCTTGGAGACATCCATGGCGCGCTTTTGCAGAACTTTCAGCGACGGGCCAACGCCACAAGCGATGGCGAACTTGATCAGGGTCTGCAGCTTGGCAGGACCTGCGATACCGATATGAACCGGGATATCGATCCCCGCCTCTTTCAGACCGTTCGCCCATTCGATGATCGGCTTTGCGTCGAATGCAAACTGAGTGGCCAGCGCCATCTCGGCGTCGGTGGTTTCGCTGAATTTCTGCTTCCAGCGCAGCGCGTCGTCAACGTTCTTGGTCGAGCCGTCCGGGTCGATGTCCTTGTTGCCTTCGGGGTGACCGGCAACGTGCAGGCGCTTGAAACCGGCTTTGTCGAACAGGCCGGACTCCAACAGTTGCATCGAGCTGTCGAAATCACCATGCGGCTTCGCCACACCACCGGCCAGCAGTAGCGCCTGATCAACGCCCGCTTCGCCCTGATACATCGAGATCCAGTTCTCCAGCGTCGCGGCATCCTTGATGATGCGTGCCGGGAAGTGCGGCATGACCGGGTAACCTTCGGCGGCGATGCGCTTGGCGGTTTTCACCATATCTTCGATCGGCGTGCCCTCGATATGGGCGATGTAGACACGGGTGCCTTCGGGCAGCAACGCGCGGAAATCTTCGACCTTTTCGGCGGTGCGCGGCATTACCTCGATCGAGTAGCCCTGCAGAAAGGCTTCGACGGTCGGATTTACAGGGCCGTTTTCGGCGGCATCACGTTTCTTGAAGTTCAGCAAAGCCATTGCGGCCTCCCATATAGATTTCGGGCTCATGCCCAACCGTCATTCGCGATCAGTGCCTTGATGCGGTCCTGATCGTATTCCGTTTCCAGACGCACAGCCTGCGCTTCGGCAATCTCGGACGGGTCGCCCTCAACCGCGAAAGGCTCGGCCTTGCGCCATTCGGCCAGGTAGGCATCGCTGTCCTTGGCATTCACCTTCATTGCGGCGCGGTCGATGGCCTGTTCAAACCGTTCTTCCAACTGCCGCTTTGCGCCACGACGGCCTTTGCCGACGATGACCTGAGCGGGAATGTCGCGCCAGTACACGATGGTGACGTCAGGCATAGCTGTGATTCCTCCTAACCAATGGGGCGGTTCTAAACGTCTATATTGGGCTAAGGAGGTCGGTTTTCGACACCCAGCGCCTTCCAAGCGACCTTTTTGCCTATGACGGTGTACAGTGGTTTTAGCCGGGTTTCACAGAAAACCAGATATCAAAACTTTCAACGCTTGTATGAGGATGGCTCAACACAAGCAAAAACCCCGGGCGGCAATACCGTCCGGGGCTTGTTTTTAAGGGCGTTTTCGGCCTTAGCCGACCAAACCACCATCGTCGCGCGTGACCGCGATGATGGCCGAGCGCGGCACGGCATCGCCGCCTTCGGGCCAGTGGCTGTTGCCGTCCTCACCGGGGTGCTGGACGCCCACGAACATGGTGCGGCGATCCGGCGACCAGCTGAGGCCGGTGATCTCGCACTCATTCGGGCCGACCAGGAAGCGGCGGATTTCACCGGTGACCGGGTCACCTGCCAGCATCTGGTTGTTGCCCTGACCTTCGAAATCACCTTCGTTGCCATAGTTGCCGTCGGTCTGGATCCACAGCAGGCCGTTGCTGTCGAATTTCAGACCATCGGGTGAGTTGAACATGTTCTCGGCATTGACGTTGTCCGACCCGCCATAGGTGTCCTGATGGACATTCGGGTTGCCCGCCAGCACATAGAGATCCCAGGCAAAACCGGACGCGGTATGATCGCCACCTTCGGGGCGCCAGCGTACGATCTGGCCATAGTTGTTGGCCTCGCGAGGGTTCGGACCGTTGACCGAGGTGTCATCCCCACCGGCATTCGGCTTGACGCCCCGGTTCTTGTTGTTGGTCAGACAGCAATAAACCTCGGCCACGTTCGGGTTGGCAGCAACCCATTCGGGGCGGTCCATGGTAGTCGCGCCCACAGCAGACGCGCCCTGACGGGTGTGGATGCTGACCTCAGCCTGCGAGGCCAATCCGGTTGTCTCGGGCGTCAGGTCCAGCCATTCACCGGTACCGTCATCGTTGAACTTGGCAACCGACAGCGTGCCGTTTTCCAGCAGCGCGTTGGTATCGACCCCCGCCGCATAAACGCCGTCCGAAACGAAACGGTACAGGAACTCGCCGCGCTCATCATCGCCCATATAGACGACAACGCGACCGTCATTATTGACCACAGACTCGGCATTTTCATGCTTGAAACGTCCCAGAGCGGTCAGCTTGCGCGGGGTCGAGGTTGGGTCGGTCGGGTCAATCTCAACCACGTAACCGGCGCGGTTCGGTTCATTGGGGTTCTTCGAGACGTCAAAGCGGTCGTCGATCTTGGCCCAGCCATAGCCCCAATCCTTGGACGAGACGCCATAGCGCTTCAGCTCGGCGCTGACTTCGTGCGCTTCGTCTTCTGCCGAGAAGTAGCCGTTAAAGTTCTCTTCACAGGCCAGATAGGTGCCCCAAGGCGTCATGCCGTTGCCGCAGTTGTTCCACGTCCCCTTAGAGGTCGTGCCGGTTGGATCAGCGGCGGTTTTCATCAGGTCATGGCCCGCAGCCGGTCCGGTGATGGTCATGTCGGTCTGCGGCGTGATACGGCGGTTATACGGGCTGTCCTTGACGATGCCCCATTTGCCGTCGGTATTGGCAATCTCGACCACCGTCACACCATGGGCCATCATGCCCTTGGCGACATCGTCATCCGAGGCCGGCTTGGCGTCCGGATTGTTGCCCCACAGAATGTCACGGTTGGTGTATTCGTTGTTCACGACCAGCAGAACGTGACCGTCATGGAAGAAAACGTCCTGACCGTCGGTGTTGTCGCCAAAGGCGCGTTCCTGGCTGGCGGCGGTGCCACGAGTCGCAGGATCGAATTCAGGTGCGTCGGACCACAACGGATCGCCCCAGCGTACCATGACTTCGGCCTTGTAGCCTGCGGGCACGACCACCTCATCGGCGGTGGAGACCGGAATCGCCTCGAACGAGAACCGATCAGCTGACGCGCGCGCGCCTGTGGGCAGAAGCGAGCCGCCTACTGCGGTAAAGCTGCCCATGGCCAAAACGCCCCCCAGAAAGCCACGTCGCGACAAGGCGCGCTCGACCACGCGGTCGAATTCACATTCCTCGGGGCGCGGATTTACGACTTCATCAAATTCATCGAAGGACAGGGTGCGCTCATCTTTCATGGCAGTCTCCGTATCTGGCTGTAAGCTTGTAGAGAATCCCGAAATGGGGATCGGCACGGGAATTGCATTTCAGTATGAACGCTGTGTGACACTCACGTTAAATTCAAAATTGAAATCACTTGCGCGTCGGCGAGACCCCGCCTAGGGTCAACTTAACACGAAAATCGGAGGGCGTTACGAATGGCGCCCAAGCGTCCCAAAGGTGCGGGCGCGTTCCCGAAGGCGGTCGAAAGCCCCGCGCCGGCAAGACCCGATCCAGATGCACTCTATGCGGCGTTGGATCTGGGGACAAATAGCTGCCGCATGTTGATAGCCCAACCCAAGGGGAGCGGGTTCCATGTGGTCGACAGTTTCTCCAAATCCGTGCAGTTGGGTGCGGGGTTGGAACGCACGGGACGGCTATCCCGGGCGTCGATGTCACGCACCGTTCAGGCGCTGCGGATCTGCCAGCAAAAGCTGAAGCGCAACAAGGTCAAACGGATGCGTCTGGTCGCAACCGAGGCATGTCGGCGCGCCAAGAACTCACGCGATTTCATCCGGCAAGTACGGCGTGAAACCGGCTTGAACCTTGAGATCATCCAGCCCGAGGAAGAGGCCCGTCTGGCCGTCATCTCCTGCGCGCCGCTGGTGTCGACCAAGACCGAGCAATTGCTGGTCGTGGATATTGGCGGCGGCTCGACCGAGCTGGTGTGGATCGACATCTCGTCCGTGCCGCGCCGCGATCGGCCAGCAGCGATCATGCGTCTGCACAACGGATTTCACACCGCCGACAGCCCCTTCCCGGCCGCAAAGGTCGTGGACTGGATTAGCGTCCCGCTGGGCGTCGCAACCCTACGCGACCAGTTTCATGACGTCGAAGATGACTCGGCCCGGTTTGCCCTCATGAGCTGGTTTTTCGAGGAAAATCTCGCCGATTTTGCCCCCTACAAGGACGAACAGACCCGAGCGGGTTTCCAGATCGTCGGCACCAGCGGTACCGTAACAACCGTTGCGGCCTCCCATCTGGGCCTGAAGCGCTATGACCGGACCAAGGTGGACGGTTTGCGCATGACCAGCGATCAGATTGACAAAGTCATACGCGGGTATTTAGAACTCGGCCCTCACGGGCGACGCCGGGACCCTCGGATTGGGGATGACCGGCAGGCCCTGATCATGTCCGGCTCGGCCATTTTGCAGGCCCTTTTGCGTTGCTGGCCCACCGACCGCCTGTCTGTGGCGGACCGGGGGCTGCGTGAAGGTCTGCTCTATGCGCAGATGAGTGCGGACGGCGTATTGGAAGACGGACCGTTCTGATGGCGAAGACACCGAGTGGAAAAAACACTTCAGGCCGCGGGCAACGCGACCTGAAGGTCAAGGTGAAGACGGCGCGTGGGCGCAAGCTCAGCTCGACCCGGTGGCTCGAGCGGCAGTTGAACGACCCCTATGTCAAGCGCGCGAATGCCGAAGGCTATCGTGGGCGCGCTGCGTTCAAGATCCTAGAACTGGACGACAAATTCCGGTTTCTGGTCCCCGGCGCGCGCGTCGTTGATCTGGGCTGTGCGCCCGGTGGCTGGCTGCAGGTCGCGGTCAAGCGGGTGAATGCCTTGGGCGAGAAAAGCGGCAAGCGTATTGGCACCGTTCTGGGTGTTGACCTGCAGGAGGTCGAACCTGTTGCAGGCGCGACGGCTCATGTGCTGGATTTCATGGAAGATGACGCGGACCTCAAGGTCAAAGAGTGGCTGGGCGGCAAGGCTGACGTTGTGATGTCGGACATGGCTGCCGCGTCTTCGGGTCACAAGCAGACCGACCACTTGCGGATCATGGCATTGTGCGAAACCGCCGCTTATTTTGCCTTTGACGTGCTGGAGGATGGCGGCACGTTTGTGGCCAAGGTTCTGGCCGGTGGCGCCGAGGGCGATCTGCAAAAGCTGCTCAAGCAGAAGTTCGAGAAAGTTGCAAACGTCAAACCGCCTGCATCGCGTTCGGACAGTTCCGAGAAATTCGTGGTTGCGACCGGGTTCAGGGGCGGCGCCTAGTCCTCGAGCGCGATCTGACCAGCCAGCCGCTGTTCGCGAAGCGACGCGGTTGCGATACCTTGCAGCATCAGCCCCTCACCATGGTTTAGATCAATCGGCTTGCGGTCCCGAAGCTCCGCGATCCGTTGATCCATTGAGACCTGCCTGCCCCTTGAGGCAGGCTGTTTCAAAACATGTTCCGACATGTGACACCTTTTACGACCTAATGGCCTGACACCCTCGGACACAGGTCTAGCGGTCAAATCTGCCGGGATGATGGCGCGAAACGGGCGCGTAAAGGCCGTTCTTATGGCCCGAGTTGCCGGGACAGCTCTTGAAGGTTCGGATCATTTGGAATGCGCTGTAGGCCTTCCTGTACGATTTCACGCGCAGCTTGCGGCCCGCGATTGATCTGTGCCAGCTGCACCAGCATCGGCCAGGCTTCGGCGCGTTGAGGGTCGAGGGTCACGACCTCGCGAAAGGCACGCTCGGCGGCGGATGCGTTGCGAAAGGTCAGTGCCATACCGCCTAGCACCATGTGGGTTTCAGGGAAATCCAGACGGTTTGTGATTGCCCCTTGCCACTCGGCAGTGGCCTGCCCTGCCAGAACCCGCTGTTCCTTGGTCATCGCCTCGGGCGGGATTGTCAGGACCTCTTTCGCCGCCGAAATCCGAACGTTGCGCAGCGGGTCTGAGAGCAGCGGCTCCAACCGCTTCACCTGATCTCGGGGAGAGGCCTGACGCTGCAACGTCACAGCGTTGGCCCGAACCAGCGGGTCGGCATCCGTCAGTAATTCTGCTGTTGCGTCGGCCACCTGACGGGAGCCGAAGGGTTGTAGCAGATATGCCGCTGTTGCGCGCACGATCCCGGCCTGAGACGGATCGGTGGCAATCGCCAGTAGCCCTTCAGGACTGTCCGCCTGCCCCGCCATTGCCGGAGCGAAGACCGATCCGAAATGCGGGCCGCGATGGGTTGAGTCCGGAAACCAGCCCTCGATTTGCGCCGCGGCCCATGGCTGGTCCTTGTCTGTGTGGCAATCAGTACAGGCGTCCTGACCAAGACCCAGATCAGGGCGCGGCACACGGAAACTGTGATCCCGCCGACCGTCGACGCCCATATAGACACGCTCGATCATGTGGCAGGTCTTGCATTGCGCGCCTGTGCTATCTTCGGGGTGTTGATGATGATCAGGGGTGTCATACTCCTTGCGAGACAGGGTCGGGAAATCCGGATTACCCGCCGGTGAATGGCATTGCGTGCAGACCCCATTGCCATCGGCCCTCAGCGTTGCGCTATGGGGTTCGTGGCAGCTCATGCAGCCCACGCCCTGCGCATACATCTTGGATTGCAGGAAGGATCCGTAAACATAGACCTCATCCAGAATCTGACCGTCCGGGTGATAGGCCCCCGGTCGCAGAAGCGCGAGATTGTAGGCGTCGTGATAGGGCGTTCCGGGCAGAGGGTTGCCCTGCTCATGCGCCTCGCGCCGGGAATGGCACCCAGCGCATTGCTGAATTTCTGCCTCGGTCTGGCCTTTGCCCCATGACATTACGAAACCGGCCTCACCTACCCCTTCTGGCAGAACGCGACCATTGACCCAGTCGATATGCGCCGAGCCGGGGCCGTGGCAGGCCTCACACCCGACGCCGATTTCAGCTTGGCGAGACTGGTAGCTGCGGGTTTGCGCGTCGTAATTCTTTTCAAAGCCAGTTGCGTGGCATTCGGCGCACCGGGCGTTCCAGTTCTTGTAGGGCCCGGTCCAGTGCAGCCCGTCATCCGGGGGCAAATTCTGATCCGGGTAAAGGTGATACCAGCGCTTGTTTTCGGTGTCCCAGACCACGTCAAAGCTCTGTAGCCGGCCAGGATCGGTTTCGAACAGGTATTGCTGCAAGGGTTCAATGCCGACGACCGAGTGGATGTCATATTCGGTCATCGCACCGTCTTTTTCAGTGACCTGAGCGGTTGGGACCTCGCCGCTATGGTCGAACAGGACCGACATGCCGTCATGCTGAAAACGGGTCCCATCAAAATCGGCAACCATCTTTCCTGCCCCGACCTCGGTCCAGGCCAGCGCGTGGTGAGAGTTTGCCCAGGCCTCGGCCTCCTCCACGTGACAGGCAGTGCATTGATCAGAACCCACGTAGGACTGTGCGTTGGCGGCCCCGGCCAATGCAACAAAGAGCAAAACCCACCTCATGCCGAAGCGCTTTCTTGGTCGCGCTGCAAATCCATCAGGGCTCCGTTATACTCGGCACCCAGAATCAGGATCGCCGCGCACAGGTATAGAAAAATCAACGCCGCCATGGCTCCTGCCAACCCGGCATAGGTGGCGCTGTAGCTGGCGAACTGGCCGATATAGATGGAAAAACCCCACCCTCCGGCTCCCAGCAGAACGAGTGTCAGAACAACGCCGGGCAAGATCTGCGTCACCCGATGGCGACCGGTCGGCAGGATCAGATGCGCCAGCAGGATCGTGCCGGCCGGAACCGCAATCGTGAAAGTCCAGCGCAGCCGGTCCACCGACAACCAGTTCGAGACATCCACATCCGTATGCTCGGACACGAGCTGCGTGTAGACGGGCAAGACAACCTCGACTGCGGCGATGATCAGGATCGCAGCGCCGCCCAGAATAACCAGGCCAATGCACAGCAGCCGCGTTTTCCAGAACGGCCAGCTGTCCTGATCATGATAGGCCTGATTCATCGCTGCCCGCACCGCAGCCACCCCGTTCGAGGCGAAATAGACCGCCAGCAGACCACCGATGGTAATCACGCCCGAGCTGGAGCTTTGCAACACCGCGCGCAGTTCGGAGACGATCGGTTCAGCCACATCTTGTGGCCACGCGCCGAAAATCAGCTCGATCAATTCATCGTTCACATAGCCCTGAGACAAGGCGCCCGCCAGCGCCACGGTGAACAGAACAAAGGGAAAGAGCGCCATCATCATCGACATGGCGACATGGCTGCTCATGACAAAGCCGTTCTTCTCGCCAAAGCGCCGAACGGCCAGGAAAAACGCCTTTATCAAACGGCTTGATATGGGATTCGCAGCACTGGACATACGGAACTCTACCCTGCGCACCCTACGGGTAGAAGCCACCCAAGCGGAAAATCAATCATATAAATAATTGAGCGCATTGCATAAACTCTTCGCCCTGTGCAGGATCGCAACAAGTACCTTGCCTCAGTCAGGTTTGCACATGCCTCTGGACCCGAACACCACCAAGGATGTACCCCGCGCCACACTGCCTGTGGTGCGTGACACCTGTATTGTCGCAACCCTTGTGGTTTTGGGGCTATATGCCGGGGCCGCGTTCCTGATCCCACTGACCATGGCCCTTCTGGTCAACGTCCTGATCATCGCGCTGAGCGACCGGATCGCCGCCCTGACACGTGTCCCCGTCTGGCTCGCCAACATCGCCGGCGTCACCGTCGTTCTGGCTGGCCTTTTCATGATCATGTATATCCTCGGTAGTCAGGCCACCCAGTTCGCCCGCACCGTCGGCACCTATGAGGAGCAATTCGACAATGCCGTGAACCGCGTCGCTGGATTGGTCGGCAGCGACGTGACGCGTTTTATCCGGGATAATCTGGTCAGCATCGACATGTCCTATGTCGCCCGCATCCTACTGGGCAGCGCAACATCGTTGCTGAACCAGTTCTTCCTGATCAGCCTCTATGTCGCGTTTCTGATGGCCGAGCGTTTGGCGTTTCGAAAGAAAATCCAGATGGCCGCCGGAAACCCTCAAACCGGTCGAGAATTCGCGGCCATGCTGGATGCGATCTCATTTAGTCTGCAACGCTATGTCGGGGTCAAAACCCTGATCAGCCTGATCACGGCGGGCATCAGCTACAGCATCTTTCGCGTGCTGGGCCTTGAATATGCCGAGACATGGGCCGTGCTGACCTTTGCGCTGAACTTCATCCCGTCGATCGGGTCGATTATTGCCGTCATCTTCCCAGCGATGATCGCCGTGGTGCAGTTCGAAAGCATCGCGCCATTTCTGGTGGTGGTTTTGGGCTGCGGCACCATCCAGTTCCTGATCGGCAATTTTCTCGATCCGGCGTTGCTGGGCCGGTCGCTGAACATGTCGACCTTTCTGGTCATCCTCGCCCTGATGTTCTGGACCACCGTATGGGGCCTGATCGGAGCCTTCCTGAGCGTCCCCCTAACCGTCTGTATCCTGATCGTCTTCAGCCACATCCCCGCGCTTAGACCTGTCGCGATCCTGATGTCCCTGGATGGCAGGCTTGGGGATGACAGCAACGGCGCAGTTTCCGGCTAATTCCGCTGCGGCTCCAAAACAATCAAATATAAGGAAGTCAGAATTCCTGTTGGTCTGCGTGGTGTCGCGCTGATAACATGTTCTCATTACTTGAAAATCCCGAATCCGGGTCCCTGCAGGTACTAGGCTGCACGGCCTGCCTTTCGGGCCGGAACGGGATATTTTTATGAGCGCACTCAATCAGATCATGGATCTCAGATCCCGCATGGCGCAGTCGATCATTGGACAGACCGAGGTGATTGATCGCCTGTTGATCGGTCTTCTAGCCAACGGCAACCTGCTGATCGAAGGGCTACCGGGTCTAGCAAAAACGCGCGCGGTCAAGGCCATGGCCAAGAACATGGATGCTCAGTTCAGCCGCATTCAGTTTACGCCGGACCTGCTGCCCTCGGACGTGACAGGGACCGAGATTTATCAACAGACGGACAAAGGCAGCGAATTCAAATTCGAACCCGGCCCGATCTTCGCCAACATCGTCCTCGCCGACGAGATCAACCGTGCGCCCGCCAAGGTTCAGGCCGCTCTGCTTGAGGCGATGGAAGAACGGCAGGTCACCGTGTCCGGCACAACCCACAAGATGGAGCCGCTCTTCATCGTCATGGCCACCCAGAACCCGATCGAGCAAGAGGGCACCTACCCTCTGCCCGAGGCGCAGATGGACCGGTTTCTGATGCATGTGCAGATCACCTACCCTCCGGTCGAGGATGAGGTTGAGGTCATCCGCCTCGTACGTGGCGAGGACATTGCCGCAGGCAAAGATGCCCCTAAAGAGCATCCGCCAGCGATCCCGCAAGACGCCATCTTTGACGCGCGATCCGAGATTGGACAGATCCATGTCTCGGATGCGATGGACCGATATATGGCCGATATCGTGCAGGCCACCCGCACGCCCGAGGCACTCAGCCCCGAACTGGCCAGTTGGATCGAGATCGGTGCCAGCCCCCGTGCTTCGCTTGCGTTGGACAAATGCGGGCGCACGCATGCGTGGATGAATGAACGCGATTATGTCGACCCCGCAGATATCCGCGCCATTGCCCATGACGTGCTGCGCCATCGCGTAACCCTCAGCTTCGAGGCGCAAGGCGCGGGAAAATCCGCAGATGACGTGATCGCCGAGCTGTTGCGTTTGGTTGCATTGCCCTGACCCTCAAGGATACCGGCCGCATGACTCAGACTGCGCCATTTTCCAAAGACCCGCGCATCCATGTGGATGCGGACCAGCTTGTCCGTCTTGGCCACCGCGCCCGAGCGCTCAGCCTGTTGCCCCGTCAACCCGCGCGGTCGATCCTGAATGGCCGCCATGCCTCGCGTCTGCGTGGACGTGGCCTGAACTTCGAAGAACTGCGCGGCTATCTGCCCGGTGACGACATCCGGACCATCGACTGGAAAGTCACCGCCCGCACCGGAGACCCCCACGTTAGAGTCTATACCGAAGAGCGCGACCGCCCGGCTCTGTTGCTGGTTGATCAGCGTGTTTCGATGTTCTTTGGAACCGTCGCCTACATGAAATCCGTCATCGCCGCCGAGGCCGCAGCGGTTGCAGCGCATCGCGTATTGGGTCAGGGAGACCGCGTAGGCGGCCTCGTCTTCAGCGATACCAGCGTTGCCGAACATCGTCCTCAGCGCCGCGCAACGGCCCTTACGCGACTGTTATCTTCCATAGCAGCGGCCAACTCCGCTCTGCATGCCGGCCTGACGCCAGAACCGACTGTATCCCTGAACGATATGCTGATCGAGGCCGCGCGTGTCTGCCAAACCAGCGGATTGATCTGCCTGTTTTCGGACTGCGACGGGCTGGATGACCGGTCGGAAGCCCTGCTCCGCCGTCTTGCGGCGTCGAACGATCTGATTGTGTTCAACGTTGCTGATCCAACGTCGCGCAGCTTGGCACCAGACCTTAAATTGACCGTCTCGGACGGGGATGCGCAGATCGAAATCGACAGCTCCGATCCCGAGCTTTCCGTGAAAATCCGCGCCTCCATGGAGGACCGACTTTCGCAGCTCCACAAATGGTCGCGCCGATACGGTTTCCCTGTGGTTCCCTTGACGACCTCGGAACCGGCGCTGGACCAGTTGCTGCGCTTGTTCGGACATGGCGGAGCACGGCGATGAGTATCGACACCACCGGGAAATCTCTGGTCGACTTGCTGAACATGCTCGAACCCGCGCCCGAGCCTTTGCCCATTGCAATGTCGCCCCAGACATGGGGATGGGCTGCTTTGGCGATCTTGTTGCTGATCGTCTTATTCACCGCGGTCTCGGTCGTTCGCAAACATAGACGCGCCAACGCCTATCGCCGAGCTGCTCTGGCAGAGCTGTCGGTACCGGATATCCCGTCAGCAAAGATCGCCGAGGTGCTACGGCGGACGGCTTTGGCCGCATACCCGAGGGACCAGGTCGCAGGTCTATATGGTGACGAATGGGTTATGTTTCTGAACCAATCATCAGATATCAAGCCATTAAACCAAGAATTGAGCCATGCACTGACCGAAGCGCCATACACGACAACACCCTCGAACGAAGACCTCAGGCAAATGGCCCGGCATTGGGTCAAGTCTCACAAACCGTATCGGAGCGCATGATGTTTTCCTTCGCCGCTCCCTGGGTCTTTCTCCTGCTGCCTTTGCCCGCAGTCGTTTATTTCCTCGCCCCGCCTCGGCGTGAGAAAACGGCTTCGGTTCGCATTCCCTTCTTTCGCCGCGTCGTGCAAGCTGCTGGTGTTGAGCCCAAATCTGGCTCCGTGATCCGAAACCGTGCCAGACTGCAAACAGCCAGCGTCGTCGTCACATGGCTGCTGCTGGTTCTGGCCCTCGCCAGACCGGAGCGTTTGGGCGAGCCAATTGTGATTGAGAAATCCGCCCGCGATGTTGTTCTTGCATTGGATATCTCAGGCTCGATGGATCAGCGCGACTTTCAGACTGACTCTGGCGCGCCGATGCAACGGCTGGACGCTGTCAAAGGCGTCTTGAAAAAGTTCATTGCCGAACGCGATGGCGACCGGATGGCCCTGATCATCTTTGGCACTCGCGCGTTCATTCAGGCCCCCTTCACCGAAGACCTCAATAGTTTGAATGGGTTCCTGGATCAAACTCAAGTCGGTATGGCCGGTCCAAACACGGCGCTTGGCGATGCGATTGGTCTAGGAATTCGCACATTCGACTCCAGCGAAGTGGATCAGCGCCTGATGATCGTTCTCAGCGATGGGGCGGATACCTCAAGCCGTATGACGCCGATAAATGCCTCAGCCATAGCAGCCGAGAAAAATGTGGTCATCTATACGATCGGGGTCGGAGATCCGAACGCCTCGGGCGAAGATCGCGTCGACCTACAGGCCCTGCAAGACATAGCTGACCGAACGGGCGGAGAGTATTTCTTTGCCGACGACGCAGCAGCCTTGGCGCAAACCTACGCGCGCATTGATGAGTTGAACCCACGAACCGTTCAAACCCAAAGCTATCGCCCCCGGCAAAGCTTGTCCCATATTCCCTTGCTGCTGGCGCTGATGGTCCTTCTGGTCAGCACAGCAGGGTTCCATTTCTCCCACCGAAAAAAGGGAGCGAGCTGACAATGGACCTCACAGATTTCCATTTTATTCGAGTGTATTACCTGTTGCTCCTCATCCCCATGGCGTTCCTGTGGTGGAGGATCAGACCCAAGCCTACCCGTCAATCCATTCAGACTGCAGGGATCGCACCACATCTTGCTGCCGCCCTGCAATTGGGCGGGGAGGAGACCCGTCGGTTTCATCCCATCGACGTGGCCATGATCATCGCCACGCTGATCACTCTCGCGGCGGCGGGGCCGACATGGTCGCGCGCGCCCAACCCGTTGATCGCGGATACCGCGCCGCTGGTGATCGCTCTCAAAGTCACCGAAAGTATGGAGACCACCGATCTTGCGCCTTCGCGCTTAGACCGGGCCAAGTTCAAAATCGCCGATCTGATCACCGAACGCGCCGGAGCGCGCACCGCCCTGATCGCTTATGCTGGTACCCCTCACCGCGTCGCGCCTCTGACCGAGGATGCAAACATCCTTCGCCCGCTGCTTGAGGGTCTGACGCCAGCCGTGATGCCCAAGCAAGGTGATGCGGCCGCCGATGCCCTAGCGCTAGCACAATCCATTTTGGACGAAAGCGAGAGCCCGGGCGCAGTTTTGTTTGTTCTGGACGATCTCGATCCGTCTCAGGTTCCTGCTCTAAGCACCTCAACTCATGATCTTTTCTTCCTGACCATGCTGCCAGATGGCGACCGGATTGCGCAGCTGGGAAGTGTCCAAGGTGCTTCGACTGTTGCGTTTACGGATGACGACCGGGATATTTCTCGGCTGCAACGCCAAATTCAGACGGCCTATACCGCAGCCTTGGACGATGACGATCGTTTGGACTGGCAAGACAAGGGTTGGATGCTGGCCTGGCCCGCTGCGCTGCTGTCGCTTTTTTGGTTCCGCAAAGGTTGGGTGATCAGATGGGCGCTTTTGGCGTTGTTCGTCCTTCCGCCCTCTGGTGTGCGTGCCGAGGGATGGCGGGATTGGCTCCTGACACCGGATCAGCAGGGGCAAATTGCGATGAACCAGAAGCAGTTTGGGGACGCGGCTGAACTGTTTGAGGACCCGTATCACAAGGGCTATGCATATCTCAAAGACGGACAATATGAACAGGCCTCTGAGATTTTCGCCAGTTTGAACACGGCCGAGGCCGCTTTTGCCGAAGGTATGGCCCGAATCCGAAACCGCGAATACCGCCCGGCAATCGCGGCGTTCGAAACCGCTCTGGAGCGTCGCCCGGATTGGCCAGAGGCGCAACATAACCTTGAGGTGTCCAAGGCCATCTTGGACTATGTCGAAACGACCCGGGAACAGTCTGACACGGGCGAGGAAGCTGGCATCGGCGCCGACGATACGGTGTTCGACAATGACGACGCGCGCGGTAGCGAAACCACGGTCCAAGCACCCAAGGACGGACCGCAAACGCTGAATGCGGAGCAATGGATAAGCACCATTGATACCGACATGCAGGATTTCTTGCGCAACCGCTTCTTGTTGGAAAATCAGGAGAGAACGGAATGAGATACGCGCTCCTCTTCATTCTCCTCTTCCCCGTTTCCGTCTTCGCGCAAGGCAACGAAGAAACCGCCCCGCTGATCACCGTGGAGGCTCCGGAGGAGCCCGTCATCGTCGGCCAACCAGCGATTGTTCGGATCAAGGTTCTGGTGCCGACTTTCATGCCTCAACCGCCCGAGTTTCCCTCTCTGGAGCAACAAAACCTCTTGGTGCGACTGCCTGAACGAGCCTCGGGGCCAGCCAGCGTGACCGTGAACGGCGAGACATGGTCGGGTGTTCAGCGCAGCTATCGTGTGTATCCTCTGATCGCTGGCGACATCACCTTCGACGCGCAGTCAGTTGCAGTGACCTATGCCGATCCCAACACAAGTGCCTCGGTTCAAGCCACGGTCGACCTGCCTCCGGTCAAAATCACAGCCGAAATACCTGGTGGAGCCGAAGGCCTTGATCCGTTGATCATCGCAACCGGTTTTACCCTCGAGCAGAAACTCGAAGGCCCAACCGACATGCAGGCTGGTGACGCCATCACGCGAGAATTGACTGCGCGTATCTCTGGCACAACGCCGCTGTTGATCCCGGTTTTGACACCGCAACAGCAAAGCCCGCTGTTGCGCGCCTATCCCAAAGAACCCCGGATTTCAGAAACTGAAGAACGTGGAGTGTTGTCCGGCCAACGTCAGGAAGAGGTCGTGTATATCGCGCAGCAAGAAGGTGTCGCGCAGTTGCCCGAGGTTTCCATCGACTGGTTCAACCTACAGACCAACCAGATCGAAACCGCCTCAGTTCCCGCGACGGACCTGACGCTTGCGCCACCAAAATGGCAGCCGCCAAGTCTGGACGCAGTTCTAAAGTTCGTTGCCTTTACCGCAATCGCCCTTTTTGCGACTGGTGCTTTGTGGCGTTTTCTTTCCCCACGCATCCGCGATCTGAGAGAGGCACACCGTGATCGATATCTCGCGTCGCGGAGATATGCTGAAGACGCTTTGAAGACTGCAGTACAAGCTCATGATTTAAATGCCACTTATACAGCGTTGGAGCTTTGGAGATCGCGTGGCGGCAACTCTAAGAATGCAGAAAAGCTGGAAGACTGCCTGACCCGTATCGGTGCTGCCCGGTACTCCGGTCGCGATCAATCGGAAGACTGGAGTTTCGCGTTGCTAAGCCTGACTTCGCTGAAAGATGCGGTCGCGCGCGACAAGGATGCTTTGCCTCCGCTCAACCCCTAGATCAGCTCTGGCAATTGGCAATCAGTTTGCTGCGGTCGATCAGGCGCAGGCGCCCATAGCCAAGCTCGACCAGTCCCAGATCCACCAGACGATGCAGGTTGCGATGCAAGGTCGGCTGAGAAACCGCAACCATCGCGGCCAGCTCCTCTTGCGATACAATGATCCATCCGTCGGCTTTCGCGGCCCCCTCGTCCAAATGCAACAGGCGTAGAACAAGGCGTTTCTCGGTGCCGGTGACGGCCAGATTGGCCATGATGCGCAGAGAGGTTTTCATGTTCTCACGCGTCAATGCGTAGAAATCGCGGATGTATTCCGGGTTGTCTTGGACTAGCCTCTCGACCCGTGAGGTGGGAAAGAACAAGGCTCGGGTTTTTTGGGTTGCCATCACACTGATCAGGCGTCGCGCTTCGGCAAACAGGGCCAAATCGCCAACCCAAAACCCGCGTCCATCGCGATGAACGACAAATTCCTGCCCGTCATCGGCCGGGGCGGTGATCTGAACAGCGCCGCTGAGAACCGCGTGAATTCCATTTGCCTCATCGCCGTAGAGATAAAGCGTTTCCCCCGCATCAAAGGTTTTTCGCACGGCGCAGGTCATAAGATCGCTCTGAAATTTGTGGCCGCGCGCGCCGAACCAATCCGACTGGGTGAGCGTTCGGATATCCTCATCAACATCAAACATTAGTATCTTTCAAAGCGATCATATGATAGGTTTTCGATACGTTTCATAGCCTAATCTAGTTCTGTTCGATTCTTGGACCAATAGATAGTTTTTTGTCCGACAATCAACACCTTGCTCGCGGTCTTCTCCTTAAGTCGGCCGCTGCCATTAACGATAAAATTACCGGGCCATTAATTCCCGTTTACTGAGGAGTACTACATGTCACCTCCACGAATGATTGCTAACAATTGGCGCAGTGCAGTGCGCAGGGTCGCTGTTGCCACCGTAGCCGTTGCCCTTGCCCTGCCGGCTTGGGCGCAGGATCAAAAGCCCAATATTCTTGTGATATGGGGCGACGACATTGGTCAGTCGAATATCTCGGCCTACACGATGGGCCTGATGGGATATCAGACACCCAATATCGACCGCGTTGCCAAAGAAGGCATGATCTTCACCGACTATTACGGTGAGCAGTCCTGTACTGCGGGCCGGTCCTCCTACATCATGGGTCAGTCCGTGTTCCGGACCGGTTTGTCCAAGGTCGGCCTTCCCGGTGCTGATCTGGGAATGCAGGTCGAGGATCCGACCATTCCCGGCCTGCTTAAAGACCATGGCTATGTGACGGGTCAGTTCGGAAAGAACCACCTGGGTGACAAGGATGAGCACCTGCCGACAAACCACGGATTTGATGAGTTTTTTGGCAACCTTTACCACCTGAATGCCGAAGAAGAGCCGGAAAACGAAGACTATCCCGGTGATCGCGTGTTGGCCGATGGCCGCACCTTCCGCGAGGCGTACGGCCCGCGTGGCGTGATCAAATCCAAATCAGATGGCACGATCGAAGACACCGGCCCTCTGACCCGCAAGCGCATGGAAACCGTAGACGATGAGACCGTGGCCGCCGCCATCGATTTCATCACCCGAGCGCATGAGCAGGGTCAGCCCTTCTATGTCTGGTGGAACGGGACCCGAATGCACTTCCGGACCCACGTCAAGGACGAGATGCGCACCAAGGCCAACGAAATCTCGGGTCGCGTGGCCGACGAGTACACCGCAGGCATGATTGAACATGACATGCATGTCGGGCAACTGCTCGATTTGCTGGACGAACTTGGCATCGCCGACAACACGATTGTTCACTACTCCACCGACAACGGCCCACACATGAACACGTGGCCGGATGCCGCCGCAACGCCATTCTGGGGTGAGAAGAACACCAACTGGGAAGGCGGATGGCGTGTGCCCTCGATGGTGCGCTGGCCGGGCCAGATTGAGGCCGGTTCTGTCACCAACGAGATCGTCCACCATATGGACTGGCTGCCCACTTACCTTGCGGTTGCCGGCGATCCGGATATCAAGGAAAAGCTGAAAGCGGGCTATAGTTCGTCCGGTATGGGCCGTGACTACAAGGTGCATCTTGATGGCTACAACATCCTGCCCTTGCTGACCGGTGAGTCCACCGAAAGCCCCCGGAAAGAGATCTTCTACTTCTCGGATGATGGCGACCTGACGGCGCTTCGTTTTGAAGACTGGAAGCTGATCTTCCTAGAGCAGAAAGCATGGGCAACCCTGCGCGCCTGGATCGAACCCTGGACCGAGCTGCGCATCCCGTTGATCATCAACCTGCGCCGCGACCCGTATGAGCGCGCCTATCGGACCTCGAACACCTACTATGACTGGCTGTTGGATCGGGCCTATTTCCTGGTTCCCGCCCAGCAATATGTCGGTACGTTCCTGAGCACGTTTGAGGAATTCCCACCGCGCCAGAAAGCGGCAAGCTTCAACCTAGATCAGGTTATGGAGAAGCTGACAACGCCGACCAACAACTAATACCGGCGTTCAAATATACCGGGCCGCCCGTCATGGGGCGGCCCTTTTCCATTCCAAAACCACCGAGAATTTCATGAAACACGCTGTTCTTAGCGCCCTTTTGTCTGTTGCCCCCTTTGCGTCGCTGGCGGACCCCCTGCCCAGCTGGACGCAAAGTGACTCGAAAGCCGCGATTGTAGAGTTTGTCCAGGCCGTGACCGACCCTGACGGCCCGGATTATGTCACCCCTGCAGATCGGGTCGCGGTCTTTGACAATGATGGCACGCTTTGGGCGGAACAGCCCGTCTATTTCCAGTTCATCTTTGCGATGGACCGGCTGGCCGAGATGGCTGAGCAGGACCCAAGCATCCTGACCACTCCGACCTTGAAAGCCGCTGCAGAGGGTGATCTTGCGACCGTCCTGGAAGGGGGGCACGACGCGTTGATCGAGGTCGTCAACGCCTCGCATTCCGGCGTCAGCGTCGAGGCGTTTCAGGCGGCCGTAGAAGACTGGCTTGCCACAACACAGCACCCCGATACTGGTTTACCCTTTGATCAGATGACCTACCAACCAATGGTCGAGCTGCTGCGTTATCTGCGTGATGAGGGGTTCACGACGTACATTGTCTCGGGCGGCGGTCTTCATTTCATGCGGGTGTTTGCCGAACAGGCCTATGGTATCCCGCCTGAACAGGTTCTGGGCACCTATGGCACCACCAGCTATGCGCAGGTCGATGGCGTTCCGACCATCGTCAAAGAACCGGGTATCGCCTTTATCGACGACAAGGAGGGCAAGCCGATCAACATCGAACGCACGCTCGGCAAGCGCCCCATTCTGGCCGGGGGTAACTCGGACGGCGACTTCGCCATGATGGAGTGGACCACGGCCGGTGATGGTCCGCGTCTTGGGGTCCTTGTCCACCACACGGATGCGGAACGAGAATGGGCCTATGACCGCGAAAGCCCAATTGGGCGCTTGGTTGATGGGTTGGATAAAGGCCCCGACATGGGCTGGGTCATTGTGGATATGGCGCAGGACTGGTCTCGCATCTACACTGGCGCTAACTAACCTGCGCCGGAGGCCCTCAACCCTATGTGGACATTGCTTGTTTCTGCCCTCGTTTTTTGTCTCTACGTGACAGCAGGTGTGTTCTCGCTACGCGCGGCGCAAACCGCGCGTACCCCTCAGGGGGCAGTGGGCTGGGTGGTCTTCCTGATCTCCGCCCCCTTCTTTGCGGTACCGATGTATTTGTTTCTAGGCCACCACCGCTTTCGCGGCTACCGCATCGCGCGGCAGGAAAGCGAGCGCGTCGTCGAGGGCATCAAGACCTTTGCCGACTATTCGAAACCCGATCCCTCGACCATGACACTCAACCCGCGTCCGTTCGAGGTTCTGGCCCACCTGCCCGTCTCACGCGGGAATGGAGCCGAGTTGCTGGTCGATGGGCAGGCCACGTTTGATGCGATTTTCAAGGCCATTGATGCGGCTGAAAACTACATCCTGATCCAGTTCTATATCGTCCGGGATGACACGCTTGGGCAAGAGCTGCAGAAAAAGCTGATCGCCGCTGCCAAGCGCGGTGTGCATGTTCGGTTCATGACGGATGCTGTCGGCAGCTACGGCCTTCCGACAACGTATCTCGAAACGATGCGCGAGGCCGGGATAGATGTGGCCGACCCCAAAGAACAACGTGGCCCGAACTTCCGGTTTCAGCTGAACTATCGCAATCACCGCAAAACGGTGATCATTGATGGCGAAACCGGATTCATCGGCGGCCACAATGTAGGGGTCGAGTATCTGGGCCAAAGTGAGCGTTTTGGCCATTGGCGCGACACCCACTTGAAAATGACCGGCCACATCGTGCGGCAGCTACAGCTGATTTTCTGCGAAGACTGGCACTGGGCGCGCGATGAGGATCTGATTGACCACCTTGATTGGGCAGGAAGCGAGGCCGAGCAGGAAATGAATGCCCTTTTGGTGGCAACCGGGCCGGGAGATGACACCGAAACCGGCGCAATGCTGTTCTTTGCAGCCATCGCCGAGGCCAAGGAAAGGTTATGGATCGCCTCGCCCTATTTTGTGCCGGACATCGATATCATGACCGCCCTGCAGCACGCGGCCATGCGCGGGGTCGACGTTCGTATTCTGCTACCAGACGTGATCGACCACCGCCTGCCCTGGCTGGCCGCCTTCGCCTATTTCGATGAGATTCGAGACTGCGGCGTGCGCGTGTTCCGCTATACTGACGGGTTCATGCATCAAAAAGCGTTTGTGGTAGACGATGCTCTGGCTGCGGTTGGAACGACAAATCTGGACAACCGCTCATTCCGGCTGAATTTTGAGGCGATGGCGCTGTTCTTCGACCCACGCGCCGCGGAAGCCGTCAGTCAGATGCTGTCAGCCGATTTCGAGAACTGCTACGAGCTAACGCGATCAATGTCCCAGCAACCAGCCCATATCCGCTTTGGCGCCCCTCTGGCGCGGCTCTTTGCCCCTATTCTTTAAGAGAAAATTCGGTCCTGAAATACGCGCGTCATCATGGCAACCATGTAAGCGGTCGACAGGCCAAAGGCCAACAGCCCCGCCACGGAAGCGAAAGACCCGAAAATCCGAAGTGCCTCACCCAGAACAATGTCGCCGTAGCCCAGGGTCGTGAAGGTCACCAAGGAAAAGTAAATCGCGGTGTTCCAATCCGGCAGAACGTCGAGCAACACCCAGACGATCGCCCAAATCCAAACCTGAATGGTGTGGATCGCGACAATGAAAACGAGAGCCACCGCAATCGGCATCGCCGTGCCCATAAACACGCCTCTCTTTTCCAGATTGGTTTCCATCTTCATGATCACCACAGTACACCACGTCAAAAGCAGGATTTCGACCAGAAAACAAAGGCCCAGAAACGTGCTTCCCCAGACAATCTGATGTAGCAAGGTCATGTTTTTACGTCCTGAATCAAGCTGCGATAAGGTCGTCTCAGCATGACCTTTGCGGCCCGCAAGCACAAGGGCACAGGCCGATGTCACGTATCAAGACCCTGTCGGCACTGGACAGCGGATCAAACAGTTGCACATCTAGGACAAAAAGCGAGGCGGATCATGCTGTTGTCGATTGAACATGTTCACAAGACCTATCCCGGTGGACGGCCTGTGCTGCAGGATGTTTCGCTGTCGCTGGACCACGGCCAGACCCTGGCGCTGACCGGTGAAAGCGGCAGTGGCAAATCCACCTTGCTGAACCTCTCGGCCGCGCTGGATCATTTCGACGCCGGAGAGATCACGTTGGACGGTATTGCTCTGTCGGGTCTGGATGACTCCGGGCGCGCCGGGTTGCGGCGGAAACACGTCTCACTGGTGTTTCAGCAGTTCAACCTGATCCCATCGCTGACGGTCGCCCAGAACCTGTCCTTCCACGCGCGACTGGCCGGGTGTCACGACCCAGAGTGGGAGGCGCATCTGGCAGATCGCCTCGGCCTGAGCGATCTTCTGTCCCGCTTCCCCGAGCGTCTGTCCGGCGGTCAACAACAGCGCGTCGCCATTGGGCGCGCAATGGCCGTTAGGCCGAAGCTGCTACTTGCGGATGAGCCAACGGGCAATCTGGATGAAACCGCCAGCGCGGCCGTTCTGGATCTGATGCTGTCCCTCGTGGCTGAAACAGGTGCCGCGCTGCTGCTCGTGACACATTCGCAAGACATCGCAGGCCAACTGGATCGCAGAGTTCACCTAGCAGGCGGACGCATTCAATGACGGCAGCTATAATACAGGCGCTGTTATCTCATTGGCGAAGCCATTGGTTGCAGCTTGCAACGCTGCTGATTGGGATCGCGCTGGCAACAGGGCTTTGGTCGGCGGTTCAGGCGATCAATGCTGAGGCCCGCGCCAGCTACGCCCGTGCCAATGCGCAGCTTGCCTTGGGTCAATTTGATGAGCTGCGCGACCCTTCCGGGGTAATCCCTTTGGCCCGCTATGCCGACCTGCGCCGCGCTGGGTGGCAGGTCGCAGCGGTTCTCGAAGGGCCCTATCGCATCCACGGCCGAACGCTGCGCATGTTAGGCGTCGACATGGTCGCCTATCCGGCCCTACCTGCGATCACTGAGACTGAGGCAGAGACCGATCCCGCTGATATCCTGACGGCCCCGGGCCGCTTGCTGGCCTCTGCTGAGTTGGCCACCCTATTGCAAGCACAAGACGATCTGCCGCCGGTCTTGATCACGACCGAACTTCCACCCGACGTCATCTTGACCGACATTGGAGTCGCCGAAACCTTGCTGGACGCGCCCGGCCAGATCTCTCGCCTTGTGGTTCTACCGAACCAACCTCGCTCGGTCCCTCCACTGTCGGAAATCGCGCCCGAGTTGGAGCGGGTCAGCCCCGCCTCACAAGTCGATACTGCGCAGCTGACCGATAGTTTCCACCTGAACCTGACCGCGTTTGGAATGCTTGCCTTTGCCGTGGGCCTGTTCATCGTCAACGGCACAGTCGGTCTGGCCTTCGCGCAGCGTCGTGGCATGATCCGAACGCTGCGGGCACTCGGTGTCTCAATGCGGCGGCTGGTCTGGTTGATCTTGGCTGAACTTACCCTGCTGGCCCTGATCGGAGGCATCATCGGCCTGATCCTGGGCTTCTTCCTCGCCGGAGCGCTTTTACCAGATGTGGCCGCCACATTGCGCGGCCTCTACGGCGCACCTGTTACCGGGCAATTGACCCTCCAACCCACATGGGCGTTGGCCGGATTAGGAATGGCGCTCGGAGGCACTCTGATCGCCAGCGCACAAGCCCTTTGGCGCCTGTCACGCATGCCACTGTTGGCGGGCCCCGGACTGCAAGCCTGGCGCGGCAGCGGGCAAGGCCAACGGCTAGCGGCCTACTGCGGCTTGGCGCTGCTTGTCTTCGGGGGCCTCGCTTACACCACGGTCGGAGGCCTCCTCGGCGGTTTCGCACTATTGGCGGGCCTGTTGACGGGGGCGGCGTTGCTGTTGCCGCTCAGCCTGTCTGTTGCGTTAAGCCTCTGCGCCAGTCGTGCCCGCGGCCCGGTCGCGCAATGGGTCTGGGCCGACATGCGCGCGCAACTGCCTGGTCTGTCGCTCGCCCTGATGGCGCTGCTGCTGGCCTTGGCGGCGAATATCGGCGTGGGAACGATGGTCTCAAGCTTCCGCCTCACCTTTGTCGGTTGGTTGGATCAACGACTGACATCCGAGCTTTACCTGACGGCCGAAAGCGACCAACAGGGGCGTGAGATCGCCCAGTGGCTAGAGCCGCAAGTCACCGCAATCCTCCCCATCCGCAACGTGGAACTGGCGCATGAAACCGGGCCGTTGTTCCTGTATGGCGTGGTCGACGACCCGACCTACCGCCAGTATTGGCCATTGATCGCGCGCGCAGATGATAGTTGGGATCGGGTCATGTCGGGTGATGCGGTTTTGATAAACGAACAGCTTGCAAGACGCGCCGATCTTTGGCCCGGTGACGTGCTGCGCCTTGGCCCAAACCACCAATTGCCAGTCGCAGGGGTTTACTCGGACTATGGCAACCCGACTGGGCAAGCGATCGTTTCGATGGCGCAACTGGAACAAATCGCACCGGGACAAGAGGCGCGCCGGTTCGGCATTCGCCTCGGCCCAAACCGCGCAACCGAGTTGGCGCAAACCCTGCGCGAGCGGTTCGGTCTTGCGCCACAGGCCGTCGTCCAGCAGGCTGCGATGAAGGCGCAATCCCGCGCGATTTTCGAGAAGACCTTTGTGGTAACTTCGGCCCTCAATGTCCTGACGCTTGGGGTTGCCGGGTTTGCCATCCTCACCAGCCTCCTGACGCTCTGGACGCAGCGACTGCCCCAGATCGCTCCGGTTTGGGCGCTTGGACTAGACCGTGCGCAGTTGGCGCGGCTAGAGCTTTCGCGTAGCGCCATCCTGGCCGCGATGACGGCTTGCCTTGCGCTTCCGCTTGGGCTGATCCTTGCCTGGGTGCTGCTGGCCGTGATCAATGTTGAAGCCTTCGGTTGGCGGCTGCCGATGTTTGTCTTCCTATGGGACTGGCTGGTTCTCTTCCTGCTGACCCTAGTTGCCGCGCTGGCCGCGGCCGCCCTGCCCGCCCTGCGTCTGCTACGGCTGCCACCCGCCGACTTGCTGAGAGTATTTGCCAATGAACGCTAAGGCCCTCTTGATAGCCCTGCTGCTTCTACTCCCCTTTGGCGCGATGGCCCAAGGCTATGCCGGGCTTGGGGGTTCCGCAGAAGGGTTCGAAGTCCCTCAGCGCGGTTACACGTTCGAGTTCCCAGCAGATCATGGCCCTCATCCCGCGTATCGGATCGAGTGGTGGTACTTGACGGCCAACCTGAAGGGCGATGACGGGAAAGACTATGGCATTCAATGGACCTTGTTCCGATCAGCCCTGAAACCCTTTGAAACCGAAGGCTGGCAGAGCCCTCAGATTTGGATGGGCCATGCCGCAGTCACCACACCCGAACGCCACTTCTTTGCGGAACGCCTGTCGCGCGGTGGTGTTGGACAGGCCGGTGTCACGGCGCAACCGTTTGCGGCCTGGATCGACGAATGGCGGATGAGTGGTCCGGACTTCAATACTCTGTCCTTGACGGCCCATGGCGCGGATTTTGGCTATGACCTATCGCTGAGCGCGCAAGGGCCTTTGGTTTTTCATGGGGACGATGGCTATTCGGTAAAATCCGCGGACGGTCAGGCAAGCTACTACTATTCACAACCGTTCTACGCTGTGGAAGGCACGTTGCACCTGCCGGACCGGGACGTCACGGTCACCGGCCAGGCATGGTTGGATCGCGAGTGGTCCTCGCAGCCGCTGGCCGAGGATCAAAGCGGATGGGATTGGTTCTCGCTCAGCTTTGACACCGGCGAGAATCTAATGGCATTTCGCTTGCGCGGCGATCGACAGGACTATACGGCGGCCACTTGGATCAATGCGGATGGCAGCACGCGGGCGTTGCCCGACGGGTCCGCCTCCTTCACGCCGCTTGAAACCGCGCCGGTCGCCGGGCGCGACGTACCGATACGCTGGAACGTCGCACTGCCGGATTATGACTTGGATGTTGAGGTCGCAGCCTTGATCCCCGATGCGTGGATGGGAACACGATTTGAGTACTGGGAAGGCCCGGTCACCGTCTCAGGCAGCCACGCCGGGCGCGGCTATCTGGAGATGACCGGATACTGATCTACCGCACGACGTAGACTGAGACGTTTGCGTGCCGCACCACACGGGCGGCATTCGGCCCCAGAAGATAGTCTTTCAGGTCCGGCTTGTGCGCCCCGATTACGATCAAGTCCGACCCCGCGCTTTCCGCCGTTTTCAGGATCTCCTGATAGGCGGTCCCAGTGGCCACGACATGCCGGACAGAGGCATTGCGCTCAGCTCCCAAGGTCGCCACGCATAGCTCGGTCAACTCAGCCTGTGCCTGTTCCAACGCCTTCTCGTGGTGGTCGGCCTCGAAGAACCCCGAGACCCAGCTTTCACCATAGTCCGGCAGGACCGTCACCACATCTAGTTGTGCGCCGTCCATATTCGCCAGTGCGGCCGCTTTCTGCAATACAGGGCTGTCAAGATCACCATTGCTGATATCTACGGCGCAGAGAACCGATTGTGTCATGCCGCCACCTCTTCTTGTCTGGCGGCCCGGCCGCGTTGCAGGAAGGCGATCAAGCCCAACAAGAGCATCGCCGGGATATAGATCAGCTGTTTCGGAGGCTGGCCGGACGGCAGGCTGACAGAGCTCAGACGCACCGCGTCATCGCCGTAATAGTCGAAAATGCCCAACTCATCCGCGACAGGCGAACCGAACAGAGGCTCTTCGAGCTTGACCAGTCCGTCCTCTTCCAACAACAGCAGACCCATGGCGTCAACGCGCGCGGCACCGCCCTCTTCATCGCCGACAGTCACGACAACGGTAGTGTCCGTCATCTCGAGCGTGTCGAAGTCAGGACCGCTTACAACAACGCGGACCTCGGTGCCCGGAGGCGTTTCTCCGATGGTTTCCACGAAGGCGGCTGGCTCGACCGTGCTAAAGGGTGGCGATATCCGGTCCATGAAGAAGTCTGGCCGGAACAGGGCAAAAGCCACCGCGATCAGAGCAACGCTTTCGTAGATGCGGTTGTGAGTCAGGAAATAACCCATGGTACCCGCCGTGAAGACCAAAATCGCAATCGTAGCGAATATGGCGACGGTAATCCCTTCGACCCATGTCACGTCGATCAGCAGCAGGTCTGTGTTGAAGATAAACACAAACGGCAGCGCGACGGTGCGAAGGCTGTAGAAAAAGGCCGTGAAACCAGTACGGATCGCATCACCGCCGGACACGGCCGCAGCCGCAAAGCTCGCCAACCCGACCGGAGGCGTCACGTCCGCCATGATCCCGAAGTAGAACACGAACAGATGCACGGCGATCAGCGGCACGATCAGCCCGCTCTGCGCGCCCAGTTCAACAACCACACCCGCCATCAGAGAGCTGACGACGATGTAGTTCGCTGTGGTCGGCAGGCCCATACCGAGGATCAGGCTGAGGATACCAACCATCACAAGCATCAGGATCAGGTTGCCGCCCGACAGGAACTCGACCAGATCGGCCATCACCTGGCCCACACCGGTCAGCGTCACGGTGCCCACGATCACGCCCGCTGTGGCCGTGGCCAAGGCGATCCCGATCATGTTGCGCGCACCGTCGATCAGGCCCTGCCAGAGGTCGGCAACACCGTCGATGAAGCGGTTGTAGACCTCGCTCTCTCCCCGGAAGATCGCCTTGAGCGGTTTCTGCGTCAGCAGGATCACAAACAGCAGCGCCGTTGCCCAGAAGGCAGACAGCCCCGGCGATTTCTGCTCGATCATCAGGAAGTAGACGAGCACGATGATCGGCAGCAGATAGTGCAGACCCGCCTTGTAGATGTCGGCGATGACCGGCAGCTCAACCTCTTTGGCGTTGGGATCATCCGGCTCAAGGTCGGGGACCTGCGCAGCCAGATACAGCAGCGCCACATAGACCGCACAGACGATCAGGCTCAGCACCATGCCAGCGGCGGTTGGCACCATGCTGGTGACCGCTTCGACCGGGTATTGCGAGCCGTAGCACAGACCAGCAAAGACGATGAAGAAGGACAGCATCCCGACCACGGTCCGCGCGAGGTGAACCTCACGGTTGCCCAGTGTCGGCATGTTCCGCTTCACGGCTTCCAGATGCACGATGTAGACTAGCGCGATGTAAGAGATCGCCGCCGGCAGGAAGGCATGGGTGATGACCTCAACATAGGAAATACCCACATATTCCACCATCAGGAAGGCCGCGGCCCCCATGACGGGCGGCATGATCTGGCCGTTCACGGATGAGGCGACCTCGACCGAGCCCGCCTGCTCACTGGAGAAGCCGACGCGCTTCATCAGCGGAATGGTGAAAGTACCGGTGGTCACAACGTTGGCAATCGACGAGCCAGAGATCAGACCGGTCGCCGCAGACCCCACAACGGCCGCCTTGGCCGGGCCACCACGCAGGTGGCCGAGGGCGCCGAAGGCCATCTTGATAAAGTAATTCCCTGCCCCGGCCTTATCGAGCAATGCCCCGAATAGCACGAACAGGAAGACGAATTTCGTCGAGACTCCAAGCGCGATACCGAACACGCCCTCGGACGTTATCCACATGTGGCTCATGGCCTTTTTCAGGCTCGCGCCTTTCCAGCGGATCACCTCAGGCACCCATTCGGACGAGCCGAAGAAGACATAGGCTAAGAAGATCGTCGCAATAATCGCCATGGCCGGGCCTAGCGCACGACGCGCGGCCTCGAACAGTAGCAGCAACCCACCCAGCGCGACCCATTTATCGGTGTCGTCCGCCAGACCGCCCGCGTTCACGATCTTGTCGTAGAAGAAATAGCCGTAAAGCGCCACAAACGCGCCCAGCAGGCCCATGATCCAGTCCTGCACGGGGATATAGTTCCGAGGACTGGATTTCAGCGCCGGATAGGCCGCAAAAGCCAAGAACATCGCAAAGGCCAAGTGGATCTGGCGCGAGTTGTTGACCACGCTGCCGGGCAAAACGACGTTTGATACTGGAGAGGCCAAAACGACCTGAAACACTGACCAAAGCGCGGCGACAATCGCCAGAAATACCCCGACACTACCGACCGGGTTACGACCGCCGGCATCGGAGGAGGCTACAAGCTCCTGCAGCTCTTCTTCGGATAGCGGTCGGTTGGATTGCGTGTCGGAACTCATATAAATGTCTCCCCGTCATGTGGCCTTTTTGGCCTTATTTTTGCCCGTTCGATCCGGGCTTGAGTTGCAGGGCGCCCTTGGGCACCCTGCTTCAGGTCTGGTTTACTGAACCCAGCCTTTTTCTTTGTAGTACTTTTCAGCGCCCGGATGCAGCGGAGCCGACAGGCCGTCCGCGATCATCTCTTCCGGCTTCAGGTTTGCAAATGCAGGGTGCAGCTTTTTGAAATCGTCGAAGTTCTCGAAAACCGAGCTGACAACTGCATACACAGCATCTTCCGACACATCTGCCGAAGTCACGAAGGTTGCGCCAACACCAAAGGTGGTGGTGTCACCGTCCGAGCCACGATACATGCCACCCGGAATGGTCGCAGTACGGTAGTACGAGTTGCCGTCGATCAGGCCGTCAATCGCGTCGCCAGTGACGTTCACCAGAACGGAATCACATGCGGTGGTCGCTTCCTGGATCGAACCCGACGGGTGACCAACAGTGTAGATCATCGCGTCGATCTGGTTGTCGCACAGAGCTGCCGACTGCTCGGCCGCTTTCAGCTCGGATGCCAGTTCGAAGTCATCCAGAGTCCAGCCCATGGCTTCCAGAACAACGTCCATGGTGCCGCGCTGACCGGAACCGGGATTACCGATGTTGACGCGCTTACCTTTGAGGTCTTCAAAGCTGGCGATGCCGGAATCGGCGCGGGCCACAACGGTGAAGGGCTCGGGGTGTACCGAGAATACGGCGCGCAGATTTTCGAAGGGGCCGGCCTCTTCGAATTTCGATGTGCCGTTATATGCGTGGTACTGCCAGTCGGACTGGGCCACACCAAACTCCAGCTCACCCTCGCGGATGGTGTTGATGTTGTAGACCGAGCCGCCGGTCGATTCGACCGAGCAACGTACGCCGTGTTCCTTGCGGCCTTTGTTGACCAGACGGCAGATCGCACCACCGGTGGGATAGTACACGCCGGTTACGCCACCTGTGCCGATGGTGATGAACTCTTCCGCATAGGCGGCAGGTGCCATCATTGCAGCGGTCACAAACGCGCCGAGGCTAAGCTTGCTGCTGTTTTTCATTTAAGAACTCCCATTATTATGACTTGGGCGGGAAAAGGCTGACGCCTCCCTTTCGGGACCCGCATTGGGGATTGTGCCGATAGGTCAGATCAATCCGCATTGCAACAGGGCCAGCTGTATAGATTTTCCGATATCTCCCAACAGGTCCGAGGTTTCATTCAGATACGCTGAAAGTCAAGGCCAGCCCTTCAACAGAACGCCTCTCGCATCAGATATGAGGTTGTTTTCAAATCTTTCCCCATCGAGCGGCGGCTTCTAAGCCATTTTACCCGCAGCGAGATAAAACCGTTTTATTCAGAGGATCGCGGGTTAAATGCCCAATAAGGGTGCACATGCGTAGCAAGATATCACCTGAAAAAGAAAAAACAGAGAGCAGGTTCTCCTAACCCTCTGTTTTTACTTTGGTACCCAAGGCCGGACTCGAACCGGCACGGTATCACTACCGGGGGATTTTGAATCCCCTGCGTCTACCATTCCGCCACTTGGGCCACGGACATTGGATTAGCGCCCCTGACTGGGAAGGTCCAGAGGCAAAAACACACTGCCCCGTCGATTGTTGGCCGCGCGGCAGTTGACCCTTCCGCACACCCGTGGTTTGCCTGTCACGACCCAAGACGCGACTGTGAGAGTGTGATGCTTCGATCCCTGTATGACTGGACCATTCGGCTGGCCGAGCACCCTCATGCCCTATGGGCGCTTGCTGTCGTGGCCTTTATCGAAAGCTCGTTCTTTCCGATTCCGCCTGATGTTCTGATGATCCCGATGATTCTGGCGCGCCCCTCGAAGGCGTGGCTGATTGCAGGCGTGGCCTTGGTGGCCTCGGTCCTGGGCGGCATGCTGGGCTATGCGATTGGCGCCTTTGCCTATGAAAGCATCGGACAACCCATTCTCGAGTCAATGGGCAAGGCCGACGCGATGGAAGAGTTCAACACCCGCTTCAACGATTTCGGCTTCTGGGCCGTGCTGGCGGCCGGTGTGACCCCCTTCCCCTACAAGGTGATCACCATCATGTCCGGCTGGACCGGCATGCCGCTGGGCACATTCATCGCAACATCCATTCTGGCGCGCGCGCTGCGATTCTTCCTTGTGGCGGGCCTTTTGTGGAAGTTCGGAGAGCCAATCCGGGACTTCATCGAAAAGCGCCTCGGGCTTATGTTCACCCTGTTCATCATCCTGCTGTTTGGTGGGTTTCTGGCGGTCAAATACCTATGACAAATCGATCGACTTACGTGATCCTCGCAGCCGGAGGGTCGGCGGCCCTGTTGTTGGGCGCTTGGGGATTTCAGCATATTGGCGGTCTCGCACCCTGCAAAATGTGCATCTGGCAACGCTATCCCCATGTTGCTGCGGTCGTGATCGGCGCTTTGGCCTTGATGCTGCCAAAACTCAAGCCGCTACCGCTGATTGGAGCTTTGGCAGCGATGATCACAGCCGGAATTGGCTTCTTTCACGCGGGTGTCGAGCAAGGATGGTGGGAAGGCCCCTCAACCTGCACCTCGGGCGATATCGGAGGGTTGTCGGCAGAAGAGCTGATGAACCAGATCATGGCCGCCCCGCTGGTGCGCTGCGATGAGATTCCGTGGGAAATGTTCGGCCTGTCCATGGCCGGCTGGAACGCAGCCCTTTCTGCGGTTCTTGTTCTGCTCTGGCTGGCCGCGTGGCGGGCGAAGGCTTAAGCCTCGTCCAGTTCCGCATCCCAGTAGAGAAAGTCGATCCAGCTGTCATGCAAGTGGTTCGGCGGGAATTTCCGTCCGATGTTGCGCAATGCCTCTGCATCGGGCTGACGCGGCGGTTTGCGCAGGTTCATGCCTGCCTGGCGTAGCGACTTGGAGCCTTTGCGCAGGTTGCACGGGCTGCACGCGGCAACCACGTTCTGCCAACTCGTTACCCCTCCGGCGGCACGCGGCACCACGTGGTCAAAGGTCAGGTTGTCGCGGCTTCCGCAATACTGGCAGCGGAATTCGTCCCTCAGAAATAAATTAAAGCGCGTGAAGGCCACGCGCTTTCTGGGTTTTACATAGTCTTTTAGGACAACCACCGACGGTATTCGGATCTCGGTGCTCGGGCTGCGGACCACTTCGTCATATTCAGCCACGATATCGACCCTGTCCAACCAGGCCGCCTTTACCGCCTCCTGCCACGGCCACAGAGACAAGGGATAGTAGGATAAAGGGCGGTAATCGGCATTCAAAACCAAGGCCGGATGCTGTTTGAGCATACCCGGTTCTCTTACAAAATCGGTCCTGAAGTCTCCGTCCATCACAGAATCGCTCCTCGCTCTCAGCTGCCCGTTTGTGACACCAGAGCGGAGAGCACCCGCTCCGGTCTTAAGATAACTATATATCGTGTTAAAACTCTGACAAGCCCTGAGTTTCTACAATATGTCGCAGACTGGGTAAGCCGAATCCGTAACAGACAGATGACAGTTATCCACAGGTTGCACGCAGCGTGTTTTGCAGGCTATGGCGGAGGTATGAGCTGGTTCATTCGATTCAACAAACCCTTTGACGTGCTGCCGCAGTTCACCGACCGCGCAAACGCCGAGTCGCCGCGCAGCACCCTGTCGGATTTCATCGATCTGCCCGGCGTCTATCCCGCCGGCCGATTGGACCGTGACAGCGAAGGACTGATGTTGCTGACCGACAATGGCAAGCTGCAGGCGCAGATATCAGACCCCAAGCACAAGATGGCCAAAACCTATTGGGTACAGGTCGAGGGCGAGCCGGATATGGCGGCCCTTAAGGCCCTGCGCGACGGGGTCGAGTTGAAGGATGGCCTGACCCGCCCCGCCAAGGTGCGAGAAATTGATGAGCCCGAAGACCTATGGCCTCGCACCCCTCCAATCCGCGAACGAAAGACTGTGCCGGACAGCTGGATCGAGCTGACGATTCGCGAGGGCAAGAACCGGCAGGTGCGCCGCATGACAGCGGCGGTTGGCCTGCCGACCCTGCGCCTGATCCGCTGTCGCATCGGAGACTGGACGCTTGAAGGGCTCAAGACGGGCCAGTGGGACAGCCTACCGTTACCGCAGATTCAGGCCACGGCACAGCGCAAACGGGATCGACGCCCCCGACGGTGACAGACCACACGCGCCGGGCTAAACTGAACCGCATGAAGGTGACACCCGAGATACCGGCCCCCTCTGCCATCTTGGAAGCGGCGCTTTATGTCGATGATCTGGACGCCGCCGAACGGTTCTACGGTGAGGTTCTGGGGCTGGAAAAGATACAGCGCATTGAGGACCGCCACGTGTTTTATCGGGTCGGAGCCTCTGTTCTGCTGATCTTCAATCCTGAAAAGACCCAACAGCCACCGCTGAACCCAGACCTGCCTGTCCCTCCGCACGGCGCGCTTGGGCCAGGGCATGTGTGCCTCGTCCTGACGCGGGATGAGATGGCTGCAATGCGAAAGCATCTTCTGGATTGGAACATCCCCCTGGATGCCGAGTTCGATTGGCCAAACGGCGCGCGGTCCCTTTACGTGCGCGATCCTTCTGGCAACTCAGTCGAATTTGCCGAAGGGCACCTTTGGGCCTGAAACCGTCAGCGCAAGGGCTGCTTTTCACCACCCACAACGCGATAGATCTTGCTTGAGATCACCCCAGCCTCAGCCAATACGGCTTGGAATGTAGCCATATGTGGGGTGGTGAAATGCGCCTCCAGCGACGCCTGATCCTGCCATTCTTCATAAACCCGGAAGAGGTTCGCATGGCCCAGAACCTGGCTGAACTCATAGATCAGAAAGCCCGGCTCTTTCACCGTTTCTGCAACCATCACCCTTGCAGCCTCAGCCGCCTTTTCCACATGATCGGCCGAGACTTCGACGGTTCCGGTGACAATCAACATGCGCTGCCCTTTCCAAGATCAAAGCGTTTCGAAATTCGATTGACCGGTGTGCCATCCCGCAGTGGGCGGCCATAGTCCACAGAATAGTCTACGAACCCCATTTTTCCGTAGTAGCCAAGGCCCGGCGAATTGTCCGCTCGTATGGTGGCGTTGATCGCATTGAACCCCACGGCCGCCGCAATTTTCGAGGTTTCTTGAAACAACGCACGCCCTGCACCACGCAACGGAGGATCGCGCCGGGTAAAGGTGGCAATATCCGCACAATCTTCGGGCAGTGCATCATGAGTACCCAGCCACTGAAACCCGGCCACCGCGCCTTGGTCGTCCAAAGCGACATGGCAGCAAATCTTGTCGGCCCCGGTCAGATAGCTCTGTGCGAACAACGCCTCCGAAAACGGAATTTCATGTGCGGTTGTCCCACCTGCGGCGATGATATCGTTTAGGATGCGGCAGGCGTCGGCCACATCCTCGGGCATCATGGGGCGAACCGCAATCATGACTACAGGCTCAACTTGTCGCGCATGAAGGCCAGCGCAACGCTCAGGCCATCAGGCGCGATGCCGTGGCCGGTGCCTTTCATGACATGGGCGTAGATTTCTTTGAAATCCGCCGCTTGCAGGGCCTCTGCCGCCTCAGGCAAAGACTGCGGAGGCACCACGTCATCGGCATCACCATGGACCAACAGGATCGGCATCCGGCTGACAGTTTCATCCGGCAACAAATCAGGCTCCAGCAAACGACCCGAAAAGGCGACGATCCCCGCCACCGGATCCTCACGCCGCGGCGCTACGTGCAGGCTCATCATTGTGCCTTGGCTGAACCCGAACAGTACGACCTGCTCAGGCAGCACGTCTTCGTCCACCATAAGCGCGTCGAGAAAGGCGTTGAAGTCGTCGCTTGCCATCTCCATGCCGCGTCGGGACTCTTCCTCGGACGATCCGTCGATCCACGGGATCGGGAACCACTGAAACCCGTTTGGCATTCCGGGGATTTGTTCCGGCGCATCGGGGGCTACGAACAACGTATCGGGCAAATGCTCGCCCAGTGGGTCGGCAAGGCCCAACAGATCGGCCCCGTTCGCCCCATAGCCGTGTACGAACACCACGACCGAGCGTGTGTCGCCCGAAACCGGCTCTTTCCTGAGCGCGTTCAAAACCCGTGTCATCTGATCCCTTCTCTTTGCTTGGCCACCCGGTAATAGGCCCACAAAACCCGCGCCGCAACCGACCGCCAGGGCGACCATGCCTCGGCCATCTGCCGCAGATCTTTGTCCGTTGGACGTTTGGGTAGATCGTAGAGAACGCGCGCGGCCTCTTGCAGGGCCAGATCGCCCGGAGCGATCACGTCGGCGCGGCCCAGCGAAAACATGGCGTAAATCTCGGCGGTCCAGACACCGATGCCGGACACCTCGGTCAGGGTCGAGATGACCTCTGCATCAGGCGCGTCGCGTAACGCCTTGTAATCAATACGTGCTTCGGCCAGAGCGCGGGCATAGCGGATCTTCTGTCGGCTTAGCCCGACGGCCCGCAAATCCTCATCAGTCGCCCACATGATCTTGCGCGGGCCGGTCAGTTTCGCGTCCTGCATCCGTTTCCAGATCGCATTGGCCGAGGCCACGCTGACCTGTTGACTGACGATTGCGCTCAACAACTGCGCAAAACCATCCGGTTTGCGACGTAGAGGCAGAGGCCCCGTCTGTTCCATCGCATAGGCCATACGCGGACAGGATTGGGCAAGCCACTCGGCCCCTTCGGACACACAGGCGTTGGTTTCGATGATGCGTCCGACGGACATGTGCGCTCCGGTGTTTTGGGTCACTTGCACGTTAGGGCCCTTTGCCGCGTATGCAACCCGCTTGTGCAAGCCGCAGATCGCCGATACGCATGGCGTCATGACTGTGATTTCAGAGACTCCGAACGACTATCAGGCCAAGCGCAATGTTGCCGTACTAGTGGCAGCACAAGCTGTTCTGGGCGCGCAAATGCCGATGATGTTCATTGTCGGAGGGCTGGCCGGGCAATCGCTGGCCACAAACGCCTGCCTTGCGACGCTGCCCATTTCGCTGATCGTTTTGGGATCGATGCTGGCGGCAACGCCTATCTCTGCGATCATGCAACGCTGGGGCCGTCGCGCCGGGTTTCTGGTCGGAACAACCGCCGGTGCGCTTGGCGGTTTGATCGGAGCATATGGTCTGTATCTGGGCTCTTTCCCGATCTTCCTGATCGGCAGCCTGCTGACCGGTATCTACATGAGCGCACACGGGTTCTACCGTTTTGCGGCGGCGGACACCGCATCCGACGCGTTTCGGCCCAAAGCTATTTCCTATGTGATGGCGGGCGGACTAGCGGCTGCCATTATTGGCCCGCAGATCGTTAAACTGACCTCAACGGCCTATGTCATTCCGTTTCTGGGCACCTATCTGGCCGTGATCGGCATCAACGTTATAGGCTCAGCGCTGTTCTTCTTTCTGGACATCCCCACACCCCCTCGCGCGAGCGAAGACAGCCCAAAAGGCCGGTCAAGAATCGAGATGTTGAAGACTCCTCGGATCGCCGTCGCCATCATTTGCGCCATGGTGTCCTACGCTCTGATGAACCTGGTGATGACCTCGACCCCTTTGGCTGTGGTCGGGTGCGGATACACGGCCAATGATGCCGCAGATGTAGTGACCGGCCACGTGCTTGCCATGTATATTCCCAGCTTTTTCACCGGCCACCTGATCGCCCGTTTCGGCGTTGAAAAGATCGTAGCGCTCGGCCTTGCCATTCTCGGCGCCGCAGGCGTTGTCGCCCTTCAAGGGGTGGAGCTTGGCAACTTTTTCGTCGCGCTGATCCTGCTGGGAATCGGCTGGAATTTCGGCTTCATCGGCGCGACCTCGATGTTGGCCGACTCTCATGACGTCAGCGAGCGTGGCCGGATGCAGGGTATGAACGACCTTCTGGTGTTTGGCGGCGTGACCTTTGCCTCGCTGGCCTCGGGCGGGTTGATGAACTGTTCAGGTGGGTCCCCGGTCGAGGGATGGACGGCTGTGAACCTTGCCATGGTTCCCCTGCTCACATTGGCCGGAGGCGCACTGTTGTGGCTGGTCATGCGCCCGGCCGAGCCGGACACCGCCTGATCACCAACGGCCCGTGCTGGCCGTCCAAATCAGAGAGATCCTGCGCCCGAGTTCCCCCTGCGCCAGATCCCCGCGTGCGACCCGTGCGGGATTGGCCAGAATCTTCCGCAAAGCCCACTCGGCCTGCCATCCGGCATAAAGCGCCGGGCGAGCGGCGCGGGAAACCTCAGATCGCCTGCTGCGCGCGGACTTCAACCGCCTCAACGCAGTGTCTGCCAACGCGCGTACTCCGTCTTCAGTGCCGTCGAGCAAGGGAATCCGCCCTCGGGCCTCCAACTCCGGAATGGCCCGAAACCAGTTTGTCACACCGACTGCGTAGCCGAAATCGCGCAAAACGCCCTCATCCGCTGCCCCGAGAGATTGCGCAGCTACTACCATCAATGTGCCAGCGCTTTGATCGATGTAATTCTCGAAATGCTCGGTATCTTCGAACGGATCGCGGTAGATATCCCACCGCCTGACAGCCACGTATTCATCCAGCAAACCGGCCAGATGTGGCGACAACACCCTGGACAGAGGGGTCACCACCTCATGCCGCCGCACCTGTTGCCCTTCGGCAATCTCTTGCAAAGCGTCGCGCCACCATTGCAAGCGCATTTCGGCAATCATCGTCTCTTGCGTAACCCACGGTGCGCGCGCGATTTCGGCATTCAGCGCATAAATCGGAAACAGAACGGCCCGCGCTTCGACGGGCGAGGCCATGGCGGCAAGAAATCGGTCCGGATCGGCCTTTTGCACAAGGGCCGCACAAGCCTTTACGTCTTCGTCAAAGACGGCGGTCACTCGGCCGCCGCTTTCCGATGCACACTATCGCGGACCAGTTTCCACTGGATCGCCTCCAGCAGCGCTTCGAACGAGGCGTCGACTATGTTGGCACTTACACCTACGGTCGACCAATGCCGCCCCTGCCCGTCTTCGCTGTCGATGATGACGCGCGTGACTGCCTCGGTCCCGCCTTGGGTGATCCGCACCTTGAAATCGACCAGACGCATATCCGACAGCACCTGCGAATACTGCCCCAGGTCCTTTGCCAGCGCCTTGGAGAGCGCGTTCACCGGACCTCGGTCGCTGCCTTGATCATCCACTGATTCACTGACCGAGAGCTTCTTTTCACCGTCCACTTTCACCACAACCACGGCCTCGGACAGGCTGACCATTTTGTTGTATTTGTTCTTGCGGCGTTCAACGGTGACCTTGTAGCGTTTGACCTCAAAGAACTCGGGCATCTGCCCCAGCTCATCACGCGCCAGCAGCTCAAAACTCGCCTGAGCGGTATCGTAGGAATACCCCTCAGCCTCGCGCTGTTTGATCCGGTCGAGGATACGGCCAAGGGCGGGATCGCCCTTTTCAACCATCAGGCCTGCGTCGGTCAGCCGTTTGAGCAGGTTCGATTGCCCGGCCTGGTTCGACATCGGGATGATCCGCGTGTTCCCTACCGTCGCCGGGTCGATATGTTCGTAGGTCGATGGGTCCTTGAGAATCGCACTCGCATGAAGCCCCGCCTTGTGCGCAAAAGCCGAGGCCCCTACGTAAGCCGCTTGCTTGCTCGGCACCCGGTTCAGGATATCGTCCAACATCCTGCTCACCCGCGTCAAACCGGCCAGAGCCTTCGGATCGACACCGATCTCGAACCCTGAGGCATAAGGCTCCTTCAACAGCAATGTCGGGATCAGAGCGGTCAGATTGGCATTGCCACAGCGCTCTCCCAACCCGTTCAGAGTTCCCTGAATCTGGCGCGCGCCTGCGTCGACAGCCGCCAGTGAACACGCCACGGCGTTTTCCGTGTCGTTATGGGTGTGAATACCCAGCCGATCCCCAGGCAGACCTGCGGCGATCAACTCGGACACAATGCGCCCGACTTCGGAGGGCAAAGCACCGCCATTCGTGTCACACAAAACTACCCAACGCGCGCCGGCGTCCAAAGCGGCCCGGCACACCTCGGTCGCATAGGTCGGGTTGTCCTTGTAGCCGTCAAAGAAATGCTCCGCATCGAACAGCGCCTCACGCCCCCGCGCCACAAGATGCGCAACAGAGGCGCGGACGTTCTCGAGATTCTCCTCCAGCGAAATGCCAAGCGCATGGGTCACGTGGTAGTCATGGGATTTACCCACTAAACAGACAGCCTGCGTCCCGGCGTTCATAACGGCCGCCAGGACATCGTCGTTCTCGGCCGACCGTCCGGAGCGTTTGGTCATGCCGAAGGCTGTCAACCGGGCAGAGGTCTTCGGAGCGACCTCGAAAAACGCGCTGTCCGTGGGGTTCGCACCGGGCCAACCGCCTTCGATATAGTCCACCCCTAGCGTGTCTAAAGCCTGCGCGATCTGCACTTTCTCCGCCGTCGAGAACTGCACACCCTGCGTCTGTTGCCCGTCACGCAGGGTCGTGTCATAGAGATAGAGGCGTTCCTTGGTCATGGCTTGCTCCCGCTGGCCCAGAGTAGTCGATCTTTCCACGTGGCGCGCGGATTTCCTTCAAACATCATCCAGTTTCGAGGCATCAAATCCCGCAGCCGGAACCAGTTCAACGCCTTCTTTGCTCATACGCACCTCCAGACCTGCGGCGACAAACGCGGATTTCAAACGGTCCACTTCTGAGAAGTCTTTGCTTTGCATCGCTTCAGCCCGCGCCTCTGCCAATCTGGCAGCGAAAGTGCTCAGATCCACTGCTTCGGCCCAAGCGCCCATATCGTCGCCCAAAAGCCCGAGAACTTGTGCGCTGGCCAGCAGAGCCGCCGTATCTCCATCCGCAGCCAAACGGTGCAGTTCCGCGATGGCACCCGCAGTGTTCAGGTCGTCCGCCAGCGCCTCGATGATCGAGGGGGCCGCGGTGGCGGCGGGCTCCATGCCCGCTGTCAGCGCCCGCCACTTGCGCAAGGTGGCCTCGGCTTCACGCGCCTTTTTCTCGGTCCAGTCCATTGGCTTGCGATAGTGGGTCTGCAGGAAAACAAAGCGGATCACCTCACCCGGCACGCCCTGTTCCAAGAGATCATGCACTGTGAAGAAATTGCCCAGCGATTTGGACATCTTTTTGCCTTCGACCTGCAGCATCTCGTTGTGCAACCAGACACGCGCAAACTCACCCTCTGGATGGGCGCAGCAGCTCTGGGCGATCTCATTCTCATGGTGGGGGAACATCAGATCATTACCGCCGCCGTGAATGTCAAAACTTGCCCCAAGCAGTTCGTAGCTCATGGCCGAGCATTCGATATGCCACCCCGGACGGCCCCGACCCCAAGGCGAATCCCACCCCGGAAGCTCATCGGTCGAGGGCTTCCACAGCACAAAATCCATCGGGTTCTTTTTGTAAGGCGCAACCTCAACCCGCGCTCCGGCAATCATGTCATCGACCGAGCGACCGGAAAGCTTGCCATACCCCGATTTCCAGCTATCGACAGCAAACAACACATGGCCTTCAGCGGCATAGGCATGACCCTTCGCGATCAGCCCGTCGATCATCTCGATCATCTGCGCGATATACTCGGTCGCGCGCGGCATCGCGCTTGGTTCCAACGCCCCAAGCGCGCCCATGTCATGCAGATACCAGCCGATAGTCTCATCAGACCGTTCTTGCACCAACTGCTCCAATGATCCCTCGGCCCCGGCCTGTTTGCGGGCTAGAGCTGTGGCGTTGATCTTGTCATCCACGTCGGTGAAATTACGAACATAAGTGACCTGATCCGCACCGTAGACATGGCGCAGCAACCGATACAGGACATCGAAAACCACCACGGGCCGCGCATTGCCCAGATGGGCCCGGTCATAGACGGTGGGTCCACAGACATACATCCGCACGTTGTCGGAATCGATCGGAACGAAGTCTTCCTTCGTCCGCGTCCGTGTATTGTGCAGCTTGATTGTCGTCATCACTCGGGCTCCTAAAGCTTGCGCGTTGGCGCGGGCTTAGCAACTTGTCTCAGGGATGAAAACGAAAGAAACCGGCCCGCGTGAGAATTCAGCAGGTAATGCAGCAAATAATGGTGCAGATCATCCGGTTCATTTGCTCGGCATATCATGCGTCATGCGCCAAGCCAAGGCTTGAGTTCGCGCGTCTTCTCCAGCACTCTGCGCGCATGAGCAGGGATTTCGTCAACTCAATCTGCCGCGACCTGCCGGGGGCCGAATGGTCTGACCCCTGGGGCGGCGGGCATGATGCGTGGAAGGTCGGCGATAAGATGTTCGCCTGTATCGGGACCGCAAATGATGGCGTTTCGGTCAAAACACCCGATATCGAAACCGCGCAGATGCTGATCGATGCGGGTGTCGGTGTGAAAGCCCCCTATTTCCACCGCAGCTGGGTTCGCCTGCCCTTTGACGCGGATGAGGACGAAATGCGGTACCGCCTTGCCGCCTCTTACGATCTGGTACGGGCATCGCTCACGAAAAAGGTTCAGGCCACCCTTCCTGCGCGAAGCTGATTGACAATTTCGGATCGCTCTGTCCCTGTCGCCACAAATACAAACCGAGGCAAGATCATGAAACTGTCAGATCGCATCACGCAGATCACCGGAGGCGGCAGCGACGGGTGGGATGTGTTCTATCGCGCGCGTCGCATGGTCGCCGAAGGCCACGCCGTGACGCAGCTGACAATCGGCGAACATGACATCGGCACCGATGCCTCGATCCTGGATGCGATGAACCGATCGGCCCGCGACGGCCATACCGGTTATGCCATGGTGCCGGGCACCGATCTGCTGCGCGACACGGTCGCCGCACGGGTTCAGACCCGGACCGGAGTACCAACCACCCGAAACAATGTCCTGATCACTCCAGGCGGACAGGCGGGGTTGTTTGCGGTTCATATGGCCGTGTGCAACCCCGGCGACGTCGGGCTGTTCCTTGACCCCTACTACGCCACCTATCCCGGCACCATTCGCGGAACCGGCGCTGTGGCGCGGGCGGTTCAGACCTCGGCTGAAGATGCCTTTCAACCGCGTGCCGAACAGATCGAGGCCATGGCCGATGGCGCTGTGTCCTTGCTGATCAACACGCCGAACAACCCGACCGGAGTTGTTTATTCACCCGAGACACTGAAGTCCATCGCCGATCTTTGCCAGAGGCGCGACCTGTGGCTGATCTCGGATGAGGTTTACGACACACAGATATGGAATGGCGCGCATCTGTCTCCGCGCGCGCTGCCCGGTATGGCCGATCGCACTCTGGTCGTCGGTTCCATGTCCAAATCGCACGCCATGACCGGATCACGCTGCGGCTGGATCATTGGCCCAGAAGAGGTCATCAGCCACCTCATCAACCTTGCCACCCACACCACCTATGGCGTCCCAGGCTTCATTCAGGATGCCGTAAGCTTTGCCCTGAACGCGGGCACAACGCTCGAATACAAGATCGCGGCCCCCTTCCGTCGCCGCCGCGCGCGCGCGTTAGAGGTGCTGGCCGAACAGAATACCATCAGCCTCGTCCCTGCGGATGGCGCGATGTACCTGATGTTGGATATCCGCGCGACCGGTCTGACCGGTGAGGGGTTTGCAAATGCCCTTCTCGATAAACACGCGATTGCCGTTATGCCCGGAGAGAGCTTCGGTACAGCCGCTGCAGGACACGTCCGCGTTGCCATGACTGTCGATGACGATCGTTTCGAAACGGCTCTGAAGACGATCTGTGCCTTCGCATCCGAAGTGGCAGGTCAGCAAGCCGCTGAGTGAAGGCGCTTAGAACCGGAACGTTGTCCGCAGGTTGAAGATATTCGTGTCCAACCCACCGCCCGAGCGTGTGACATCGTCAAAATCCTGCCGCAACGCTTCGCCACTGATCACGAAGTTGTCGCCGATGGGATAGGCAATGCCGATTCCATAAACCGCCGCTGTGTCGTTTTCTTCCGAGGTTTCAACACGAGCAGCGCCGACCACGACATAACCCATTGCCGCGCCAAAATCATACCCGCCGCGAAACTTCAGCCGGGTTATACTGTCTACGCTGCCCTGATCCTGACCAAGGTTGAGAGAAAGCCGGTTATACTCCAGCTCACCGCCCAGAACGAAGGCGCCGAAATCGCGGTCATACCCGACATGAGGTCCGAAAACGGTATCGTTGCCACCCGCGCCGCCGGACCCGTCCGCATCCGCATAGCCAAAGCTGAACCCCGCATAGGCCCCCGTCCAGTCCTCGGCCGAGGCCGGGCTGGTCATCGCTATCGTCGCAGCGACAATAAGGGCCGAGAGGGGCTTCATACACGTCTCCAAATAAGGCGAACCGCCGGGTTTTTGCCAAACAAACACCCACGTATTTGAGTGTTTAACCTAGGAACGCCACTGCTAAATTCAAATCCGCATCAACGATAAGTGAATGCAGTATAACAGATTTCCCCTATAACGGGTTAAAATCTCTTTAAGATACGTTCAAAAACCCAGCACGGGCCTTTTCAACATAAAAAACGCCCCGACCAACTGAGTGATCGGAGCGTTGAATAAGCGCCTAAATGGTTCTTAAAGATAGTCGGACCGCTGCAGACCGTATTTGGCCATCTTCTCGTTCAGTGTCCGGCGCGGCAGGCAAAGCTCATCCATCACCGACGCGATTGAGCCCTTGTGGCGACGCATGGTGTTGTCGATCAACATCCGCTCGAACGCTTCCACGTATTCCTTTAGAGGCTTGCCCTCGGTGGTCATCACCGGCTGCATTTCCTCGTGATCGGACATCAGCAAGGACGCAATCGTCCCCGAGCCACGCCGCGATTGCAGCACCGCGCGTTCGGCGATGTTGATCAACTGGCGGACATTGCCCGGCCAAGGGGCCTGCAACAGCTGCGCCGCTTCCTGCGCACTGACCTGAGGCGCATCACAGCCATATTCCTCGGCGAATTGCTCACTGAGACGCGTGAACAGCGTCAGGATATCTTCTCCTCGCTGTCGCAGCGGTGGCATGGTGATCCGCAGGGCAGCGAGACGATAGAACAGGTCCGGGCGCAGCACGTCCTCGGAGGTCTTACCAGCCTCTTGCAAGTTCGAGATCGCGACAATCCGCGTTTCCGCAGGGGTGCCCTGCTCGTTCATCACGCTTAGCAACCGGGCCTGCAACGTGTCGCTCAACGCTTCAACGTCTTCCAAAACCAGGGTCCCGCCACGCGCCTCTTCAATCGCGGGAAGCTGCGCATCCTCGGGCATCATCGGGCCGAACAGGCGTTTCGACAGCACTTCTTCTTCCAACGCCGCGCAGGACACCAGAACGAATTTCTTACCCGCTCGGCTGCCCACCGCGTGCAGAGCATGTGCGACAAGCGTCTTGCCGGTGCCCGTTTCTCCGTCGATCAGCACATGGCCGTCCGCCTGCCCCAGATCGAGGATATCTTCGCGCAGACGCTCCATCACCGGGCTGGCGCCAATCAGCTTGTTCATGATCTGAGTACCACCCGACAGCTCGCGCCGCAGGGCGCGGTTGTCCAGCGTCAGCCGCCGTGCGTTGCTGGCGCGTTTGGCCAGTTCTGACATGCGGTCGGGGTTGAAGGGTTTTTCGAGGAAATCAAACGCGCCAACGCGCATCGCCTCAACCGCCATCGGCACATCGCCGTGGCCGGTGATCATGATAACGGGCAGCGTGCTATCCGCCCCCATCAGTTTTTTCAGCAATTGAATGCCGTCCATACCCGGCATCTTGATATCCGAGATCACGATCCCCGGATAATCCGGCCCCAGAACCTTGAGCGCGTCTTCGGCGCTGGCAAAGGTCTCGGTGTCATATCCCGACAGTGCCAGCCATTGGCTGATCGACTGGCGCATGTCCTGTTCGTCATCGACAATGGCGATTTTCATGGCCTGTGCCATAGTATTCCCTCGTGTTATTCAGCGGCCTGGAGGCCGTCGCTTCCCAGTGGCAGTTGCATCTCGAAGACCGCGCCACCCTTCTGGCCGTTGCGTGCGGTGAGCCGTCCACCATGGTCGTTTACGATCCCCGACGATATAGCAAGCCCCAGCCCGACCCCGTCACCGGGCTGCTTGGTGGTGTAGAAGGGCTCAAACAGGCTTTCGATATCCTTGATACCATACCCGTTGTCGCGCACGGTCAGCACCGCCATATCGCCCGCCGCCAGGATGATCTCGACATCTGGCTCTGCTACAGATTTGGTGGCGTCCAGCGCATTGCGCAAGAGGTTGACCATCACCTGCTCGATCCGCATCCGGTCGCCCATAACAATGACAGGGTCTTCGGGGAGGATCTGCGTGATCTTAACATGGCGCTGCCGCAACTGAGGCTCCATCATCGACAGCGACGAGGCCAGCGCTTCGCCAAGGTTTACTGGCGAAAACGCATCCGCCCCCTTACGCGCGTAAGACTTTAGCTGCCGGGTAATCGCGCCCATCCGCTCGATCAGACCATCAATACGACCAAAGCTGGCAAGGGCCTCTTCCGGTCGGTTTCTGCGCAGCAGCAGACGCGCCCCGGCAAGGTAGGTTTTCATTGCAGCCAGAGGTTGATTAAGCTCGTGGCTTACCGCCGCCGACATCTCACCCAAGGCCGCCAGTTTCGAGCTTTGCGCAAGCGTCTGTTCCGCCAAATCCAACGTCTTTTCAACCCGTTCGCGCTCAGCGATTTCTCGCTGCAGCCTTGCGTTCAATGCGCGAAGCTCTGCCGACTCGCGCTGGAACAGAACCACGCGCGAGGCCGCACGACGGCTCAGCAGATAGAACGCCGCCGCCAGGAGAATCGCAAAGCCCATGATTTCCAGCGCCAGTACGCTGTTCACCTTTTCGCGGATGGAGTCATAGGTGGTGAACGAGGCCATTTGCCAGCCGCGGAACGGTATGCGAGTCTCAAGCCGTATGACGGCCTCACCTTCCAGATAGCCATCCGGCGGCAACGCGGACCAATCGGCCGTCGCCCGCAGCGCGCGCTGGATCGCGCTTTCCGGCGTCTGCCGAAGCATGGCCGAGCTTTCGTCCAGCCCACGCCATTGCGGCTCGGTCGAAAGGATGATGTTGCCGGTGCTGTCTCGCACCAGCACGGCGTCGGAAATTCCGGCCCAAGCGCGTTCGAATTTCTGCAGGTCGACCTCAACCACGATCACGCCGAGAATCTCGGAATTCGCTTCAATCCTGCGCGAGTAGATAAAGCTGTAGTCGCCGGTTTCGCGCGGGCTGACCGTAAAAATCGTCGCGTTCGAGCGGATTGCGTCCACAAAATAGGGCGCATTGCGATGCCCTTCGAGAAGGCGGTTACGATCAGTAGCCGCCACCGTCACGCCATCGCCGTCCATCAGCATCAAGGACGCGGCCCCGATCTCTTCAACGAAAGAGATCAGACGCTGGCTAGACAACAGGTAGTCGCTGGATTGCAGCGCCGAGATCAGCGTCGGGTCGCGCGACAGAAGCTGCGGCACAATCGCGTTACGCCGCAATTCGCTAAGGAGGTTGCCGGAATACAAGGCAAGGCGCAGCTCGGCGCGGTTGCGGGTCGACTCGGTGAACCGGTCAGTCAGTAACCGGTTGGTCACCCAGATCGTCGCAACGGCGGTCAGAAGGACCAGAATAACAGCCACACGCAGACGCCACCCCAAGGGGGCGCCGCGAAATGGACGGGTCATCTTGTCCTTGATCGAGTGAAGGCCTGAACTCATTCCCGAAAGTTACGCGGGCTGAGCGGCGACCTCAAGTCACGCCGGGGCCAGAACGCCGGACAATGCGCGGAACAATGCCGTCCCGTCGGTGCCGCCATGCCCCTCATCCGCTGCGCGTTCGGGGTGCGGCATCATGCCAAGAACGCGACGGTTTTCCGACAAGATGCCTGCGATATTCCCGACCGAGCCATTTGGATTCTCGGTATAGGTGAACGCGATCCGGTCCTGATCCTTCAGTGCGGACAAGGTGGCGTCATCGGCGAAATAGTTTCCGTCATGGTGGGCAATCGGAATGCCGATCACGTCGCCTGCATTGTAGCCCTGAGTAAACGCGCTGTCGCTGGTTTCGACCTTCAGGCCAACCGTCTTGCAGATGTATTTCAGACCGGCATTGCGCAGCAGCGCGCCGGGCAGAATCCCGGTCTCAGTCAGGATCTGGAAACCGTTACAGATACCAACGGCATAGCCGCCACGCTCGGTATGATCGACCACGGCCTTGCAGATCGGAGATTGCGCCGCGATGGCCCCACAGCGCAGGTAGTCGCCATAAGAGAAGCCACCGGGAACGCCGACAATGTCGATACCCTCGGGCAGCGCGGCATCCTTGTGCCAGACCATGTCAACGGCGAAGCCGGCCTGTTCAAAGGCTACGGCAAGGTCCCGGTCGCAGTTCGATCCGGGGAATACGATGACGGCTGCGCGCATGGCGGACCCTCCTAGCAAGTAAAATCAGTGACCACCGCCACACCGGGAGGTGCAGGAGCGTCGAAAGCGGCAAGTTCTTCACTCACCTGGTTCAAAGATACGTGTCGTGTCACAAGCGGGCTGAGATCAAGATCCGATCCCGTGATCAACGACAGAAGCGATGGATAGCGCCAACTGGGCATCCCTCGTGTTCCATATACAGAAAGCTGGCCGGAATAGAGCACATCCATCGGCAGCGTCATAGCCGCATGATCGCCCGCAGGCATGCCGATCTGAACCATCCGGCCCAGTTTGCGCAGGGACCGCATCGACGCTACGGTCGTGGATTCAATCCCCAGCGCCTCGATCGCCACATGGGCACCACCGCCGGTGATATCTTTCACCGCCTCAGACGCGTCACATGTTGCAGCGTTCACAACCGCATCCGCGCCCAGAGATTTGGCGTAACTCAATTTGTCGTCCGAAATATCGACGACCACCACCCGTGCGCCAAGCGCTTTGCCCAACAACAGGGTCGAGATCCCTACTCCGCCCCCACCGAACACGGCAAGCCATTCTCCGCCCTGCAGTTGAGCGCGACCAACCAGCGCCTGCCACGCGGTCGTAACCCGACATCCCAGCGCCGCCGCGATCTCGGGCGCGAGTGTCTCGGGCAGTTCCGTCAGATTGGCATCCGCATGCGCAACCGCGATGTACTCGGCGAACGCACCATCACAGGTAAACCCCGGCACGACCTGGTCGGCGCAGGTGGTTTGATTGCCTTGGGCGCAGTCCTGGCAATGACCACAGGCCAGAATGAAAGGCGCAATCACCCGATCACCGATTTTCCAGCGGTGGACGCGGCTGCCCACCGCAACCACCTCGCCGCAATATTCGTGACCGGGAGTCATCGGAAGGATCACATCCGGGTCCGAACCCGACCAAGCGTGCCAATCTGACCGGCAGACGCCGCAGGCCAGCACCCGGACGACGACGCCATCCTCGGCCGGTTCAGGGTCGGGAATGGTGGTCAGCTCCAGCGGCTGGCGATAGGTGATCAGACGCGCTGCCCGCATCCAATCAGACCAGTTCGATCTCGTAGCGTTCGATGACGGTGTTGGCCAACAGCTTTTCGCACATCTCGGTCACGTCTGCCTCGGTCGCGCCTTCGGCGAGTTCCAGATCAATGACCTTGCCCTGGCGCACACCTTCGACCTGATCAAAGCCCATGGCACCCAATGCGTGGCGGACCGCCTCACCCTGAGGGTCCAGCACCCCGTTCTTGAGCATCACATGCACCCGTGCCTTCATCTTCGCAACTCCACCTGAGGGCCACAATCGCAGGCCCATTTCGTTGCGCGGGGGATAGCGCGGTTGTGCCTTTGGGACAACCCTGTTTGAGGCGAAGATTGAAAAGGTGTGAAGGGGCGTGTCTCAAATCGGACCGGGCGGGTGTTGCGGGTCGAACGACATACCCTGCCCTCGTGCGAAAAACGCCGCCCAGATGGGGGCGGCGCTTTGCAATTCTATCAGGCAGACGCCGAGATCAGTTGATCAGCGTCGGCTTGGTCACATTGCTTTGCGGCAGAACGCCCAAGCGGCGCGCGACCTCGGAGTAAGCGTCGGTCAGGTTGCCCAGATCGCGGCGAAAGACATCCTTATCCAGCTTCTGACCGGTTTCGATATCCCACAGGCGGCAGCTGTCGGGACTGATCTCATCAGCCACGATCAGACGCTGGTAGTCACCGTCGAATACGCGGCCGATCTCGATTTTGAAATCAACCAGTCGAATGCCCACGGCCAGCATCACGCCGCTCATAAAGTCATTCACCCGCAGTGCGAGGCTCAGGATATCATCCATATCCTGCTGACTGGCCCAGCCAAAGGCTGCGATATGCTCTTCGGTGACCAGCGGATCACCCAGAGAGTCGTCTTTGTAGCAGTATTCGACAATCGGACGCGGCAACTGCGTGCCCTCGGCAATGCCCAGACGCTTGGACATCGTACCGGCGGCATAGTTGCGCACGATCACTTCCAGAGGGACAATCTCGCAATTCCGCACCAGCTGCTCGCGCATGTTCAGGCGGCGGATGAAGTGGTTTGGAACACCGATCTGGGTCAGGCCGTTCATGAAAAACTCGGACAGGCGGTTGTTCAGAACGCCTTTGCCGTCGATCACGTCTTTCTTTTCCGCGTTGAACGCGGTTGCGTCATCCTTGAAGTACTGCACGATTGTGCCCGGTTCGGGGCCTTCATACAGAATCTTGGCTTTGCCTTCGTAGATTTTCTTGCGACGCGCCATCGGGGCCCCTTCCATATCGGCAACACGCGCAGATCGCGCGGCTGCGGCCCTCATAGAGCAGCCCGCCTCAACCCGCAAGTTGTCTGGTTGCTTTCCATTAGAGCCTGCGCTTTTGAATAGCTCCCCACACTGTATTGCGCCCCCTCAGAACCTGTCCGAACAGCCTGCGTGCAGCAACACAGCGCATTTGGTCGCGCAAAGCCCATTTTCGCTATACATTCCGAAATTCGTTTCTTATCTAGATGAGGAATGTCCACGCTATGAGGTCCCAATAAAATGACCACGTTCGACGAACGCGAAAACGCCTTTGAAGCCAAGTTTGCCCATGACGAAGAAATGCAGTTCAAGGCCCAGGCCCGCTGCAACAAACTGCTGGGCCTTTGGGCGGCGGCAAAGCTTGGGAAAACCGGCTCTGACGCGGACGACTACGCCAAAACCGTCGTGATCGCCGATATGGAAGAGGCAGGCCACGAAGATGTCGTGCGCAAGGTTTCTGCCGATCTGGGCGGTCTGTCCTCGGATGACGAAATTCGCGCCAAAATGGCCGAGCTTCTGCCCGAAGCCAAAGCTCAGGTCATGAGCGAGACTGACTAAGCCACCGGTCACCTCATGATCTTCATGAGTAATATGAATTTGATTTGACGCCCCGGTCATGAGACACGGGGCGTCTCATATTCATACTGGCGCTTTGCGCCAAACACGTCGGACCAAGCCCATGACAAACGCGTTGACTCAGCTTCTAGAGACCAAAGAGGCCATTCTAGCCGATGGTGCGACCGGAACCAATCTGTTCAACATGGGTCTACAATCCGGCGATGCGCCTGAGCTTTGGAATGTGGATGCGCCAGATAAGATCCGCGCGCTTTATCAGGGCTCGGTCGATGCGGGCAGCGATCTGTTTCTAACCAACACCTTCGGCGGCACCTCGGCCCGGCTCAAGCTGCATGACGCGCAAAACCGCGTGGGTGAGCTGAACCGCATTGGCGCTGAACTCGGGCGTGAGGTCGCGGACAAATCCGGACGCACCATCGTGGTTGCTGGCTCGGTTGGTCCAACCGGTGAGATCATGGAGCCGGTCGGCAGCCTGTCGCATTCCGAGGCGGTCGAGATGTTCCACGAACAGGCCGAAGCCCTCAAAGTGGGCGGCGTCGATGTTCTGTGGGTCGAGACGATCAGCGCCCCCGAAGAGTTCCGCGCCGCGGCCGAGGCCTTCGCTCTGGCCGATATGCCTTGGTGCGGCACCATGAGCTTTGACACTGCCGGGCGCACCATGATGGGCGTCACCTCGGCTGATCTGGCTCTGTTGGTCGAAACACTGCCCAACCCTCCGATTGCGTTTGGCGCGAATTGCGGCACCGGAGCGTCGGATATCTTACGCACTGTACTTGGGTTCACCGCGCAAGGAACCGAGCGGCCCTTGATCTCGAAAGGCAATGCGGGGATCCCCAAATATGTCGACGGTCACATCCACTATGACGGCACGCCCGATCTGATGGCCGACTATGCCGTGATGGCCCGCGATGCTGGCGCAAAGATCATCGGTGGTTGCTGTGGCACCATGCCTGCACATCTTGAGAAAATGCGTGCAGCGCTGGACAGCACAGAACGTGGCGCGCGCCCGACTCTTGATCAGATCACCGATGCGCTTGGACCGTTCTCATCCGCCTCGGATGGCACCGGCGACGACGCCGCGCCCGAGCGGCGCACCCGACGCCGCCGCCGCGCCTGAGTTAGCGCCCCTCGAATTTCGGGGGGCGTTTTTCCATGAAGGCCACCACGCCTTCGGCAAAATCGCGCGAGCGTCCACATTCACCCTGCAAATGCGCCTCGGTCGCCAATTGCTGCGGCAAGGTCTTTTCGTAGGTACCGCGGAGCGCCTGTTTGATCGCGCCATAGGCCGCCGTCGGACCTTGGGCCAGATGCGCGGCTCGGCTGCGCCAATGGCCATCAAACGCATCATCGGCGACCGCTTCCCAGATCAGCCCCCAATCATCGGCCTGACGCGCGGTAATCTTGTCGGCAAACAACGCGGCACCCATGGCCTTGGCCAGCCCCATTTGGCGCGGCATGAACCATGTGCCACCAGCATCTGGCAGTAAGCCGATGCGGGAAAAGGCCTGCAGGAAATAGGCGCTCTCGGTCGCGATCACCACATCTGCACAGAGCGCAAGGTTGGCCCCTGCCCCGGCTGCCGGTCCATTGACGGCGGCAATGGTAGGTACCGGGCTGTCATGGATGGTCTCGAGCATCGGCTCGTATTCATCGCGCAAAGAGCGTTCCAGATCGATCTTTCCGGTTGAGGACGCATCACCAAGATCCTGCCCGGAACAAAAGGCCGGTCCGGCCCCGGTCAACACGATGCACCGCGCATTTCGGGCTGCGTGCTTCATCGCATGGGTGATCTCAGCCCGCATCTGCGTGGTCAGCGCGTTCATCTTGTCGGGGCGGTTCAGCGTCAGCACCGCCAGCCCGTCCGTGATGTCCAGCAGGATCGTTTCGTAGTCCATTAAAGCTCTCCCTCGCGCCTGTGCGTGAGCGGACACTGCCGTATTCACAGGCCGAGGAAAAGCGGAACCACGCGTCAGTCTTTCAGAATTTGGCGCAGGCGTTCTTTTTCGGCGTCGCTCAGCCCGTCGCTTTCGCCCAATGCTTGCGCCTTGGCCCGGTTGCGCAGAAAGACCAAGCCGACACCGGCCGCAATCAGCAACATGATCGGCCCGGCCAGCCACAGCATCAGGTTCGAGCCCGTAACCGTCGGCTTCAGCAGCACATATTCACCATAGCGGTCGACGATGAAGGCGATCGCCTCTTCATCCGTATCCCCGGCCACCAGCCTTTCGCGTACCAGCAAGCGCAGGTCGCGCGCTAGATCGGCGTTGCTTTCATCGATACTCTCGTTTCGACATACAAGACAGCGCAACCCGGTGCTGAGGTCGCGGGCCCGTTGTTCCAGCACCGGATCGTCCAGCACTTCATCCGGTTGCACAGCAAATCCCGGTGCCGCCAAAAGCATAAGGATCAGGATCAGACGTTTCATTCTGCGGGTACTCCGGCAGAGGGGGCTTTGCGTGCGCCAGCCGCAACTCGGAAACGTCGGTCGCAGAGGCTGAGGACGCCGCCCAACGCCATCATGAGACATCCGGCCCAGATCCAGTTGGCGAAGGGTTTGATATAGGTCCGCAAGACCCAGCCCCCATCCGCCTGTTGATCCCCGATCACCACATAGAGATCGCGCATCACCCGGTAGTCAATCGCCGCCTCGGTGGTGGGCATACGCGCAACCGGATAGTCACGTTTTTCGGGATGCAGCGTCCCGATCATGCGCCCGTTGGTCTCCACCTTCACATCCGCCATGGTCGAGAAATAATTCGGCCCTTGCACGCGATTGACATCCTCAAGCGTCAGGGTGAATTGACCAACCTCAAAAGGCTGCCCCGGTTGGGCGACGCGGATATCCTCAACCTCCCACGCGGTCAGACCGGCGATGGCGAAGATGGTCACACCCAACCCCGTATGGGCAACCGCTTTGCCCCAATCGGCCCCTGGCAGGCGGAACAGGCGTTTCAGACTACCGTTGCGTCCCGTCCGGCTCCACAAATCTAGAACGGCGCCGAAGGTGATCCACGCGCCCAGAAACAGACCCACAGGTCCTAAAGCACTGCGTCCCGTTTGCATCGCCCAGATCAGCACGCCAAGGGCGACAGCCAACACAAACGCATAACGCAGAGACCACGCTGTCTTGCCCAGCTTTCCGCGCTTCCACGGCAACATCGCGCCAATTGGCAGGACCAGCCCCAACAGCACCATGAATGGCGTGAAGGCCGAGTTAAAGAACGGCGGTCCGACCGAGAGCTTCCGGTCAAACATCATCTCGGCAACCATCGGCCACATGGTGCCTACGAACACCACGAAACAGCTAACGGCCAGCAGAACGTTATTCACGACCAGCGCGCTCTCACGGCTGACCATGCCAAAGACGCCTTTCGCCTCCATCGCCTGCGCCCGCGCCGCAAACAGCGTCAGCGCACCGCCGATAAAGAACACAAGGATCAACAGAATGAACACGCCCCGCTCTGGATCTGTCGCGAAGGCATGTACCGAGGTCAGAAGCCCCGAGCGCACAATAAATGTCCCAATCAGCGAGAACCCGAAGGCAATGATCGCCAGCAGGATTGTCCAGCTCTTCAGCGCCTCGCGCTTCTCCACGACAATGGCCGAGTGCAATAGCGCCGCCGCCAACAACCATGGCATGAACGAGGCATTCTCGACCGGATCCCAGAACCAGAAACCGCCCCAGCCCAACTCATAATAGGCCCACCACGACCCCAGAGCGATCCCAATGGTCAGAAACACCCAGGCGGCAAGCGTCCACGGCCGTACCCACCGGCCCCAGGCCGCATCAATACGGCCCTCGATCAATGCGGCCACGGCAAAGCTGAACGCCATGCTCAGGCCGACATAGCCCAAATACAGAAACGGCGGGTGGAACGCCAAGCCCGGGTCTTGCAGCAGCGGGTTCAGATCGCGCCCATCGAACGGAGCAATCGCCAGCCGATCAAACGGGTTCGAGGTAAACAGGATAAAAGCGAAGAACGCTACGGCCACAGCCGACTGCACAGCCAACACGCGCGCTTTCAACGTGGGCGGCAGGCCTGCGCCAAAAAACGCGGCCATTGCGCCGAACAGGGTCACGATCAGCACCCACAACAGCATCGAGCCTTCGTGGTTCCCCCAAGTCCCACTGATCTTGTAGATCATCGGTTTCGCCGAATGGCTGTTCTCAACCACGATCCTCAGCGAGAAATCAGATGTAGTGAACGCCCAAACCAGCGCTCCAAAGGAAAATGCCGTCAGCAGGAATTGTGAGATTGCCGCCGGTTCCGCAAACGCCATCCATCCAGCCCAGCGTTTCGATGCCCCGATCAGGGGCACCACGCTTTGCACGATAGCGACGAAGAAGGCGAGGATTAGCGCGAAGTGACCTAGCTCTGTAACCATAGGGCAGGATATATGCCGGAGGTACGGCAATCGCCAACCACTTTCGTTTGATTTCGGGGCACATAGTGTCGCAACTCAGCCCCTTTCGCGTCGCCAATCCTCTAACGCCGGGTTCGCATCAGCCAGCAGGCTCTCTTGCGCCAAGCGCGCATCCGGCCCCGTATCTGCCACACCGGGTCGGTCGCTGCGCATATTTCCAAGCGCATCAAGGTTAGCTAGAACCGTCGGAGTCCGCGCCATCACGGCCGAGATCTCGCGTTGCAAATCCTGCGATTTCGCCTGGTGCCGAGCCCCGAAATAGAACGAGACAATCACACCCAGCAACCACCACAAAGGCTCGGGCACGAGCGCGATCCCCTGCATTCGCGCCGAAAACCAGATCGGATCGATCATGGCGGCAGCGAACAGACCCAGTGTTCCCAGCGCCAAGGCCGGACGCGGAAGCCGGTTCAACCCGTCCATAAACCGGTCGAACATGCCTTTGGGCGGTCTTTGAAACTCAGCTCCGAACTGGGTCATGGCCTGAGTCTGCGCCACCATTCGGCGCTGGGCACCCGCATCGACGTTTTCCCGAAAGACCTCTACGGTTTCGCGCACCACGTTGCGCCCGCCACCGAACAAGAAACCCAAAACGCCCGAGATCAATCCCATCCCGCAACCCTCCTCTGAAACGCCTCATCGCTCAGGTGATAGCGATCAGACAGGAACTCTTCCGCCCGTCGGATCCAACCGCCTTTTCCGCCCGCACGGGTGCGCGCATACTTTCGCGAAGCGGGCCGCCGATCTGCGAGCCGAAAGTAATAATTCCGCCGCGCCACCCCATAGGCGTCCCGCAACTGAACCGGATTCGGGCGCGCCGCGTCCTGACTGGTGCCTATGGTCTGAGAGCCGATAACCCCGTCTACTACAACGTTAAAACCCATCTTCACCAACAGCGATTGCAAAATGCGCACTGCCTGCGCGCCCGCATTTACATACATGTCGAACACGCTAGCCTGCAGCGCCTCGGGCAAAGCGGCGATTCTCGGTTTCTCGAAATAATGCTGCACAAAGATATCAACCGCCTGCGCTCGACTGAGCGCCCGCACGTCGGCGGCATTGACCACCCCGTCCCGCGTCAAATCCAACCCCAGGCGCCGCATCGTGTGAATGGTCACGCCGAAATTGGTGGCTCCACCCAGGTCATCCGGATCATCTACAAACCCGCCTTCCCGCTGCACGATCTCTTCGGCAATCTGTCGAACCGTCTGCATCACGACCCCCACCTGCATCAGTCGAGGGCACGATCCTGCAAACTCCTTAACAACCCCAAACGAAACAGAGCGCCGCCTGCCATCCGCGCGCAACGCCCCTGCTTCTTTTGTTCAAAAATACCTCCGCCGGAGGCACGCAGCGCAGCTGCGTTCAGCTTTCGCCAGGATCCTTGTAAACGCCCTGTTCCTTCAAGGCATCCATGACCTCTTTCGGCATATAGGTCTCATCGTGTTTTGCAAGAATTTCAGTCGCTTCAAACACACCGTTCACATAGCGACCCGTCCCAACCATACCCTCATTTTCCGAAAACAGATCCGGCAGAACCCCGGTAAACGCCACCGGAACACTTTCTCCGCCATCGGTGATCACAAAGCGCACCGTTTCACCCTGCCCCCGGACGATCGAGCCCTCTTCGACCAGACCACCAATGCGAAACACCTCGGTCGGCGCAGGCGGCTCAGCGATCACCTGGCTGGGCGAGCGGAAGAAGTTGATGCCATCGCGCATCGCATACCCAATCAACGCCGTCGACACCGCCAGGGCCGCTACGGCCACCAGAATGATCTGAACTCGACGACGTTTCTTGAGCGTTTTCATACCGTCCTCACGGGAACAAGGGGGCCATCATCAGCCCTCGCGTTTCATCCTCACCTAACATCAGGTTGGCATTCTGCAAGGCCTGCCCGCTGCTACCTTTTGTCAGGTTATCCAAAGCGGCGATCACAATAGCACGCCGTTCAATCCGATCCGCAACAACACCGATATGGCAGAAATTCGATCCCCGCACATGGTGAGTCGAGGGCGCTTCGCCCATCGGCAGAATCTCAATGAAAGGCTCGTCCGCATAGGCTTTCGCCAGCGTTTCGTAAACGCTCTGCGGGTCGCCCTTCACGTAGGAGGTTGCCAGAATACCCCTGTTCGCCGGGATCAAGTGCGGTGTGAATTGGATATGCACCGTGCGCCCAGCCAGTTTAGAGAACTCCTGATCGAACTCACCCAAATGGCGGTGCGTACCACCTATGGCATAGGCATTCGCGCCTTCGCTCAGCTCGGCATGCAGCAGGTTTTCTTTCAACGACCGGCCAGCGCCCGACACGGCGCATTTCAGATCGAGGATGATGTCATCCAGATCAATCACACCGGTTGAAATCAACGGCCGCAACACATACTGTCCGGTCGCCGCGTTGCAGCCTGTACCGGCCACAAGCCGTGCGGTCCGGATGTCGTCACGATAGAACTCGGTAAGGCCATAAACCGCCTCTTCCTGCTGCTCCAATGCGCTATGCGGGTTGCCGTACCATTTTTCGTACTCATCGGCGTCCTCCAGCCGGAAATCGGCAGAAAGGTCGATGATTTTCAGGTTCTTCGGCAGGTCGCGGATCACTTCCTGACTGGTTTTATGCGGTAACGCGCAGAAACACAGGTCGATCTGCGAAAAGTCGATCTCAGAAATCTTGCACAGATCTGGCAGGTCCATATGGCGCAGATGCGGGAAGACCTGAGCCATCGACAGGCCCGCCTTACGTTCCGCCGCCAGAGCCACGATCTCCAAGTTTGGGTGCTCGGCGATCAGCCGCACCAGTTCAGCGCCAGTATAGCCCGAGGCGCCCAGAATTGCGATTTTATGGGTCATGTCAGACCTCTTCTTTGCATGTGTCACATATCATGACCGCCACTGTGACGGTCTTGGATTTAGAAAATCGGAGGGGTGGCGTCCTTGACCTAAATCAGGCCGCCTCAAACGAGATTTGTCGTCGGAGGAACTGCGTCGCCCGATCGCTGACAAAACCGGGCTTGCCGGTGGTCAGATAGCCACCTTCTCCCTCACCCAGCATGGTCGGGTGGCGTTGCAGATAGTCGGCCAGGCTTTCAGCCACCAGATCGCCCTGGCTGAACACCTGAACATCCGCGCCCAGAGCAGCCTGAAACGTCTCGGCCATCAAGGGGTAATGCGTGCAGCCCAGAATCGCCGCCTGAGGTTCGGGCATCTTGCGCTTCAACGCGTCCACATGGCTGCGCACCAGTGCCTCGGCCAGAATCAAATCGCCGTCTTCAATGGCATCGACCACGCCGCCACAGGCCTGTGCCTCGACATCCACACCAATCGCCCGGAACGCCAGTTCCCGCTGGAAGGCGCGGCTGGAGACTGTGGCGGGCGTTGCAAACAAGGCCACATGCTTGACCGCCACTTCCCGTGGAGGCGAGTTGTCACCCCATTGCCGCTCGGTCAGCGCCTCGATCAAGGGGACAAAGACTCCCAGAACCCGTTTGCCTTCGGGCACGCCTTCTTCCTGCATTCGCCGCAGGGCTGCGGCGCTGGCAGTATTGCAGGCCAGAATCACCAGATTGCAGCCGCGATCCCACAGGTCGTAGACCGCCTTGCGGGTCAGCTGATAGATATCCTCGGCATCGCGCACGCCATAAGGCGCATGCGCACTGTCCGCGTAATACAGGAAATCCACGTCGGGCAGCCGTTGCTGCGCGGCGTTCAGGACGGTCAGACCGCCCAAACCGGAATCAAAGATACCTACTGCCATTAGCCCTTCAGGCGCGATGCCGTTCCTCAAATTCATAGCCGTAGTCATAGGACTTCAGCGGTGTCGGAGACAGCTCATACGTGGCTTTGCGCAGGAAATCCATCATCTTGCGCGTATCCTTGCTGAGTGGGTCCAGAACATCACGGGTAATCGGCTCGCCGATCACCACTCTCACAGGTGTATCGACGCGTTTCTTGAACTCCTTGATCAGCAAACCCATCCGCAGGGTGTTGTGCAAATGGCTTGCGATCTGGAATAAACGCGAGGTGTGGCCGTCAAAGAAAACCGGCACCACGGTCGCGTTCGATTTGGCAACCATCCGAGCGGTAAAGCCCCGCCAACCGGGGTCCATTGGGTGGTCGAACGGCGTGAGGGCAGTGCTGACGGTTCCACCCGGAAAAATCCCGATCGCCCCACCGTCGCCGAGATAGTTCAAGGCGGTCTTGCGGGTTTCAAGGTTCAGCTTCATCGCCTCTTTCGTCTCATCAAAAGAGATCGGCAGGATGATGCGGTTCAGATCTTCTGCTTTGCGGAACACGCGATGGGCCAGAATCCGGAAATCGCCGCGCGTTTCAGACAGGATATGCCCCATCATCAATCCGTCCAGAATGCCGTAAGGGTGATTGGCAATCAGGATCAGAGGGCCGTCCTTCGGGATATTAGACAGCGCCCCACCTACAACATCCAGCGTCAAACCGTAGCGTTCGACCATGACATCCCAGAAATCGCGCCCCTTGGCGACGTCTTGTTCGTACCCGTCCGCACGCTTGATCAGTCGCATGCGGCCTGTGGTGTTTTCCATCAGCTTGATGACCATCCGACCGCCCTTGGTTTCGGCGGAATGGGCATAAGAAATGTCTCGAACGACATGACGGCGCGAGGGCATCTGAGGACTCCGGAACTAACTGCCTGCATTATACGTTAAGCGGAGATTTTGCCTAGCGAAGGTGACAGGTTTGTGACGCCTCATTCCGCCGCAGCGCGCATCTCGGGTCCTCCGCTGCGGATCGTCGACAGCAGCTCTTCGCGCCGTTTGGCCGCTTTGGCTTCGTTTTGCATCAAAACTGGGCCGAAACCGCGGATATCCAGTGGCAAACGGGCCAGTGCAACGATCGCATCCCGCGTGTCTTCCGTTGCCAGAGGCAGTACCTCTGTCAGGTCCTGTTCGTACTGTTTGATCAGCGCGCGTTCCATCCGCCGCTCGGCCGAGTAGCCGAAGATATCCAAAGGCGTGCCGCGTAAACTCTTCAACTTGGTCAACAGCTTCAGAGGACCAAGCATCCATTCCCCAAAGGCGCGCTTACGCGGTCTGCCATTGCTACCCTTCCCACCAAAAATCGGCGGGGCCAAATGGAAGGTCATGTTGAAATCGCCGTCGAACTTGGCAGCAGCCTTTTCCCGGCTGGTCAGCAGCAGGCGCGCAACTTCGTATTCATCCTTGTAGGACAACAGCTTGTGGTAGCCTTTTGCCACAGCCTCGCGCAGCGCTTCATCTGCAATACCGTCCACCAGCTTGCGGTAGCGTTTCGCCAGTCGGGCCGACTGATAATCGGTCAGGTGCTGCGCCCGGAAGTCGATCATTTGATCCAGTGTTTTCGGCAATTCCGAGACCGAAGGGGCCAGCATCGCCTGCGCCTCCTCCGGGTGCAGAACCGCCCAGCGACCCACGTCAAAGGCCCGCTTGTTGCGCTCGACTGCGGTTCCGTTCAGCTCTATCGCGGTCATGATCGCCTCATGACTGACAGGCAAAGTGCCGCGCTGCCATGCCGCGCCAAAGACCATCATGTTGGAGTAGATCGAATCGCCCATCACGATCTTGGCCAGATCGGTCGCATCGAACAGGCTCACCCCGTCTTTCAGCCGCGCTTGCAGTGCCAGCTCCAACTGGTCGCTCGGAATGCGGAATTCGGTATCGCGGGTAAAATCGCCGGTCACTGTGCTGTGGTTATTGACCACCGCGCCGGTCTGTCCGGCCCGAGTCAGCCCCAGGGTTTTTGCCCCGGCCGAGACCACGAGGTCGCCGCCGATCAGCGCATGCGCCTCGCCCGTTGCGACACGAATGGCGCTGATATCCTCCGGCTTGTTCGCCAGACGGCAATGGATGTGAACCGCACCTCCTTTTTGGGCGAGGCCGGCCATCTCCATCATACCCGCGCCTTTGCCGTCGATTTGCGCCGCTTGCGCCAGAATCGCTCCGAGGGTCACGACACCTGTGCCACCAATTCCGGTGATAACCACGTTATGCGTACCATTGATCTGCGGCAGATCGGGCATGGGCAGATCGGGCAGATCAAGCTGTTTGGTCGCCTCTTTCCGGATCTTTGCCCCTTCCAGAGTGACAAAGGACGGACAGAACCCGTTCAGGCACGAGAAATCCTTGTTGCAGCTGGATTGATCAATCGCGCGTTTGCGGCCCAGTTCGGTCTCCTTGGGCACAATCGAGACGCAGTTCGACTGAACCCCGCAATCACCACAGCCTTCACAAATATCGGTATTGATGAAGACGCGCTTGTCCGGGTCTGGGAACTCACCACGCTTGCGGCGACGGCGTTTCTCAGCCGCGCAGGTCTGGACATAGACGATGACTGAGACGCCCTCGATCTCGCGGAAGCGGTCCTGCACCTTCATCAACTCGGCGCGTTCAAAGCTCTCTACACCCGACGGCAGAGCCCCAAGGTTAACGTCTTCCTTTTCATCATAGACCAGAGCCACATGCTGCACGCCCATGGCCTTCACCTCGTCCACGATCCGTTCAGCGGTCAAATCACCTTCGTTCCCCTGCCCGCCAGTCATCGCAACCGCATCGTTGAACAGGATTTTGAAGGTGATGTTGGTGCCCGCCGACAGCGCCGCGCGTATCGCCTGCACGCCGGAGTGGTTATACGTACCGTCACCCAAGTTCTGAAACACGTGTTTGGTGGTCGAAAACGGAGCCTCACCAATCCAGTTCGCACCCTCGCCGCCCATCTGAGTGAAGCCGGTCGTCTCCCGATCCATCCACTGCACCATGTAGTGGCATCCGATGCCTGCATAGGCGCGGCTACCCTCTGGCACTTTGGTTGAACTGTTGTGCGGACAGCCCGAGCAGAAATAGGGCAACCGCGTCGCGATTTCTTGCGCGTTGTCTGCACGCCGCGCCTCTGACAGTTTGGCGAGACCTGCGCGGACGCCATCCGTTTCGCGCCCCTCTTCAATCAGGATGTCACCCAGCTTTTCGGCAATCATGATAGGGTCCAATGCGCCGCGTGTGGGGAACAACTCCTCACGATGCAGCGTTCCGGCGCCGCCCTTGTACCAGCCATAAACGCGGCGACCCCGGCGGTCGTCAAAAATTGCCTCTTTGACCTGCACCTCAATCAGCTTGCGTTTTTCTTCAACGATCACAATCAGGTCCAGTCCTTCAGCCCAATCATGGAACCCGGCCATATCCAGCGGGAACGTCTGCCCGATCTTGTAAGTCGTGATGCCCAGCCGTTCCGCCTCGGCCTCATCAATGTTCAGCAAAGACAGCGCGTGGGTCAGGTCCAGCCAGTTTTTACCCGCCGCAACGAACCCGATCTTGGCCCCCGGCTTGCCCCAGACACGTTTGTCCAGCTTGTTGGCATGCGAGAACGTCTCGGCCGCGAAACGCTTGTAGTCGATTACGCGGGCCTCTTGCAGATGCGGCGTATCACCAAGGCGGATGTTCAACCCACCCTCGGGCATGTCGAACTCGGGGATCACGACGCCCATCCGGTCGGGCCTGCCATCGACGACCGAGGTCACCTCGATCGTGTCCTTCATCGTTTTAAGACCAACCCAGACACCCGCGAACCGGCTGAGCGCAAAGCCGTAAATGCCGTAGTCCAGAATCTCCTGCACGCCTGCAGGGCTGACCACGGGCATATACATATCGACCAAAGACCATTCCGATTGGTGCAACACGGTCGAGCTTTCGCCAGTGTGGTCATCCCCCATCGCCATCAGCACACCGCCATATTGCGCGGTGCCCGCCATATTGGCGTGACGCATCACATCACCCGACCGGTCAACCCCCGGCCCCTTGCCGTACCAAAGACCAAACACGCCGTCATACCGGCCATCGCCGCGCAGGCCCGCCTGCTGGCTGCCCCAAAGCGCAGTGGCGGCCAGATCCTCGTTCAAGCCGTATTGAAAGGTCACATCGCTTTCGGTCAGATAGCGCTGGGCGCGCATCATCTGCTGATCCACGGCACCCAGAGGTGAGCCACGATAACCGGTCACCAGTCCGGCGGTGTTCAACCCGGCCTGTTGATCGCGGGCCTTCTGCATCAGCATCAAGCGCACAAGCGCCTGTGTTCCGTTCAACAGAACGGGTGATTTCTCAAGATCGAAGCGGTCGTTCAGCGTTATGTGTGGCTGACTCATCAGACGTCTCCCCTCGTCAGATCAGTGTGCTTTATATTCACGCATTTTAGGTCATAATTATTGACCTGTATAGCCATTATCCCCTGAATCCCAAGGATTTCATGGTTTGATTGTGGAACTTGTTACCTATTTCATATAGGGCTTCACGAGGATAACGAAAGTTGCGGCGATGGATTGGGACAAGCTTAGAATATTTCACGCGGTGGCAGATGCCGGCAGCCTGACCCATGCAGGGGACAGGCTCAATTTATCTCAATCCGCCGTGAGCCGTCAGATCCGCGCGCTTGAAGAATCGCTCGACGCAACCCTTTTCCACCGCCACGCCCGCGGTCTGATTCTCACCGAACAGGGTGAGTTGCTGTTTGATGCCACCTCGGCCATGTCCAAACGTTTGGACGCCGCCGCCGCCCGCATCCGCGACAGCGAAGAGGAAGTGTTCGGCGTCCTGCGCGTGACCACCACATTCGGCTTCGGCACCCTGTGGCTCGCCCCGCGCCTGCCCAAACTTTACGAACAGTACCCTGATCTGAACATCGACCTAATGCTCGAGGAACGTGTTCTGGACCTGCCCATGCGTGAGGCCGATGTTGCCATCCGGATGAAAGAGCCCAGCCAGGCCGATCTGATCCGCAAACGCCTGATGACCGTCCAAATGAAGCTCTATGCCACGCAGGAGTATCTAGAATCCCATGGCGGGATGCTGAAATCGCTGGAAGAGATCAAGGAACACCGCCTGATCTGCCAGACCCCTTCTGCCCCGCAGGTGGGTGCAAGCGCAGCGATGGTGCGTCATCTGATGACCTTCAATCCGGGGTCCCTGCTGACAGTGAACAACTATTTCGGCGTTCTTCAGGGCGTGTTGCACAATTTGGGAATTGGCGTCCTGCCCGACTACGTGACGCAGGACTTCCCGCACCTCGTTCCGATCCTGTCGGAAATCGAAAACGCGGACGTTCCCGTATACCTCGCTTATCCGGAAGAATTGCGCCATTCCAAGCGGGTCGGAGCGTTCCGAGACTTCGTTCAGGACGAGATCATCGCGCAACGCAAACAACTGAAAATGATGGGTAAACTCTAGCTATGCACTCGCAGCATAGCAGCAATGCTGAACGATCAGATTAAAACTTCTTGAACGTTCACAAACCGACCCCTAAATGAGCACTCGAAGGCGGTGATGCTGAAACGCTCATCATCTTCATACCTCCCTGTTGGACTATGGCCGAGCTTAGTGCTCGGCCTTTTTTTTTAGCTTCTTCAAAAATCATTTTTTAGTTTTCCCCAATCTCACCGCCCAGAGCGATGAAATTTCTGGGAAATTCTCCGACACCTGCCTATGATCCGAAAAAACGTTTAAAAATTCGTGTTCGAGGACAGAACCATGATAAGCCCCCTCCGCCTTCTGGCGGCGATTTTTTCACTATTTTTACTGGTCGGCCCCCTGCATGCCCAAGTTGCGGGCACGTCGACCTCTAGCGCGCCTGCCACCGTCGATATCCCCGAGGACCTGACACCCGAACAAGTGGACGATCTGGTCGCCCGTATGTCGGATGATCAGGTCCGCTCTATCCTGTTGGAGCGTCTGGACGCGGTGGCAGAGAAAAACGCAGCCGCTGCAGAGGATCGCGAGGATCCGATTACCGAGTTGAATGAAGTCTGGAGCGAAATGGTCGCCTCGTGGACGCATGTCATAACGACCGTCCCCAATCTCTTCAGCGCGCAAGCCACCGCCATCAAGAACTTTGCGACCACGTTTACCTCATATGGCGCGTTGGTTCTGATGGGGCTGGTTGCAAGTGTTCTGGTTGTGGGCTTCATCGCCGAAAAACTGTTCGAGATTCTGACCCGCCGCTGGCATGTCCAGACCGAGGCCGAAGCCGAAGGCGATCTCTGGGGCGCTGCCCGCTATCTTTTCGGTCGTTTCTGTCGGGAAATCGCGGGGCTTGTAGTTTTTTACGTGGTCATCCGCGCGGTTGGGCGTGGACTGCTGACGCCCGAGCAAATCACCTATGCCGGGCCGTTTGTGTTCTACCTGATCTGGATACCACGGCTGGGTGCCGCCGCCTCGCGCTTTGTGCTGGCGCCGAACAAACCCCATTACCGTCTGGTAAATATCGACGATCATTGGGCCAAATACCTGCATCGCAACCTGATCGGGTTGCTGATCCTGATCGGTTTCACCCTGTTCCTGCTACACTTCAACAGCCTGAACGGCATCACGGGAGATGATACGCGTATCGGATTCTGGCTGAACGCAGGCATTCACATCTATATCGGCCTGATCGCATGGAAAGCGCGCGAAGGTCTGTCGCAGATGATGCTGGGAACTGACCCTGACCACACCAAATTCGACGAGGAAGTGGCACACTATTACCCCTACTTCGCCATTGCGGTCTCGGCCGCGACATGGCTGCTGGTCGAGTTTCTGGTGGCTCAACGCAACCCGGCATCGCTGGCTCTGCTGGTGCAGGGGGCGCATTTCACCACCATGTTCTGGCTGTTAATCGCCCCGGCGCTCGACACCTTGATCCGAGGGCTTGTCCGGCATTTGCAGCCGCCGATGCAGGGCGAAGGTTCGGTGGCCGAACGCGCCTATAAATCAACCAAGCGCAGCTACATCCGTATCGGTCGGGTTCTGGCCGGTATTCTGGTCATCTTGATGATCGCCAATGCCTGGGATCTCGATCTGCAGGAAATTGCTGGCGGAGACGCGGATTCCGGCAGCAAACTGGTGCAGTTCTTCATCATCATCGCCGTCGGCTACATCCTCAATGAGGTCGTCTCGCTCTGGATCAACCGCCGACTGGCAAAAGAGATGACGGCCGCGCAAAGCCCAGACGAAGAAGCCGGCGAAGGCGGCGGTGCTGGTGGCTCGCGTCTAGCAACGGTTCTGCCGCTGCTGCGGGTAACGGCTCAGGTGGCGATTGCCGTCATCTTCGTTTTGCTAGCATTGGGCGCCCTTGGGCTCGACATCACGCCACTTCTGGCTGGTGCCGGTATCCTGGGTCTGGCCATCGGTTTCGGCGCGCAAAAGCTGGTATCCGACATCGTTGGCGGGATTTTCTTCCTGATCGATGATGCCTTCCGCGTTGGTGAGTATGTCGATGTGGGAGGCACCACCGGAACGGTCGAGAAGATCTCGATCCGCTCCATGCAGCTGCGTCACCATCGCGGTCCGGTCCACACCATCCCCTATGGTGAGATTCAGAAGCTGACCAATTACAGCCGCGACTGGGTCATCATGAAGCTGAAGTTTACCGTGCCTTTCGATACTGATCCCAACAAGGTGAAGAAGATCTTCAAGAAGATCGGCGCCGAGATGATGGAGGACGAGACCCACAAGGATGGCTTCCTGCAGCCGTTCAAGTCTCAGGGTGTGTTCGACTTTGACGATGTCGGCATGATCATCCGGGGCAAGTTCATGGCCAAACCCGGAAAGCAGTTCACACTGCGCAAAGAGATCTTCAACCGCGTGAAGGCGGCCTTCAAGGAAAACGGCATTGACTTCGCACGCCGCGAAGTGCGTGTCGCCATCCCCGGTCTGGATGATGCGGAACACCTGAGTGACGACCAGAAAGCAGCCGTTGGGGCCGCCGCCGGGGCTGTTGCTCAGCAGGCGCAGCAACAAGACCAGCAGAAGTAAACTCAACCCGGCACGCCGCTGTCTCTGTCGCGTGCCGGTACCTCATTTGAAGCTCTGTCCGATCCGCGCTAATTGCACCTTTGTCCGGTTTGCAACAGGACAACGCTTGGAAAGTGCCTTTTCTCTTCCCCCCGGCGGTCCCTTCCCCTAAAAGGCGCCAAACATTGCCATCTCGGGGACCGAAACAGGATGCAAGAGCCAGCCATCACACCTGATCTGATTGCCGCCCACGGGTTGAAGCCCGAGGAATACGACATGATCCTCGAGATCATCGGGCGTGAGCCGACATTCACCGAGCTTGGCATTTTCTCGGCTATGTGGAACGAGCATTGCTCTTATAAATCCTCCAAGAAATGGCTGCGCACCCTGCCTACATCCGGCCCTCAGGTGATCTGCGGCCCGGGTGAGAATGCAGGCGTGGTCGATATCGGCGACGGGCAAGCAGTTGTTTTCAAGATGGAAAGCCACAACCACCCGTCTTACATCGAACCCTATCAGGGTGCGGCAACCGGCGTTGGCGGCATTCTGCGCGACGTCTTCACCATGGGCGCGCGCCCGATCGCCTCGATGAACGCCCTGTCCTTTGGTGAGCCCGGCCACCACAAGACCCGCCAGTTGGTCAACGGCGTGGTCGAAGGTATCGGCGGCTACGGCAACTGCTTCGGCGTGCCCTGCGTCGGTGGCGAGGTCCGCTTCCACCCGGCCTACAACGGCAACTGTCTTGTGAACGCCTTCGCGGCAGGTTTGGCAGACAGCGATAAAATCTTCTACTCGGCGGCCTCTGGCGTCGGAATGCCCGTCGTGTACCTCGGTGCCAAAACTGGACGTGACGGTGTTGGCGGTGCGACCATGGCCTCGGCCGAGTTCGACGATACCATCGAAGAGAAACGTCCCACCGTTCAGGTCGGCGACCCCTTTACTGAAAAGCGCCTCATGGAGGCGACGCTGGAGTTGATGAAAACCGGCGCCGTGATTTCGATCCAGGACATGGGCGCGGCAGGCCTGACCTGCTCGGCAGTTGAGATGGGCGACAAAGGTGGTCTGGGTGTCCGTCTGGACCTCGAAAACGTACCGCAGCGCGAAGAGAACATGACAGCCTATGAGATGATGCTGTCCGAGTCTCAGGAACGCATGTTGATGGTTCTGAAACCCGAGCTTGAGGCTGAAGCTCGGGCCGTGTTCGAAAAGTGGGACCTCGACTTTGCCATCGTCGGCGAAACTATCGCCGAAGACCGTTTTCTGATTATGCACAATGGCGAGGTGAAAGCTGACTTGGTCCTGTCGAAACTCTCGTCGACCGCGCCGGAATATGACCGCCCATGGGTCGCGACACCCGAGGCTGAGGAATTGGCCGACGTCCCGCAGATCGACCCGATTGATGGTCTGCGCGCCCTGCTCTCTTCGCCCAACTATGCGGGCAAGCAGTGGGTCTATGAGCAGTATGACACCATGGTTATGGCTGACAGCGCCCGCACGCCGGGTCTGGGTGCCGGTATGGTGCGTGTTCACGGCACCGACAAGGTTCTAGCCTTTACCTCAGACGTGACGCCGCGCTATGTCCGCGCCAACCCGGTTGAAGGTGGTAAGCAAGCGGTGGCAGAGGCTTATCGCAACCTGACCGCTGTCGGGGCCAAACCGCTGGCCACAACCGACAACCTGAATTTCGGCAACCCTGAAAAGCCCGAGATCATGGGCCAGTTCGTTGGCGCGATTCAAGGCATCGGAGCCGCCGTTGGCGCGCTCGATGTGCCCATCGTGTCCGGCAACGTCTCGCTCTACAACGAGACCGACGGTCAGGCGATCCTGCCGACCCCGACCATTGGCGCCGTTGGCCTGCTCAACCACACCAATGAGATCATTGGAAACGAGGTGCGTGAAGGTCACGTGGCCCTCGTGATCGGGGAAACCAAAGGCCATCTGGGCCAATCCGCCCTTCTGGCCGAGGTGTTCAACCGCGAAGAAGGCGATGCGCCCCACGTGGATCTTGAGGCCGAGAAGCGCAACGGCGACTTCATCCGCGCCAACCGCGAGATGATCAAGGCCTGCACCGACCTGAGCGACGGTGGCCTGGCACTGGCCGCGTTTGAACTGGCCGAAGCGGCGGGCGTTGGCGTTCACCTCGACGATGCCTCGACCGAGGTGCTGTTCGGCGAAGATCAAGCCCGTTATCTGGTGGCCTGCAACTTTGATCAGGCCGAGGCATTGATGATCGCAGCTGGTCAGGCTGGCGTCCCATTGACCTCGGTTGGTCGCTTTACGGGCGAGACGGTCAAGATCGGCAGTTCCGAAGCCCCTCTGGCCGAATTGACTGAGGTTTTCCGCCAAAGCTTTGCCACCGCGGTCGCCTGATCACACTACTCTTTCTACAAACGAATAGTCCCGCGCCCTGATCGGTGCGGGATTTGCATATCTGAAAGACCTTCCACATCTTGCACGCGCCTTCCCATCGCTCTACATCTTGGGAAAGACCTTCAGGAGTAAGCCTAGATGCCAATGAGCGCCCACGAGATTGAAACCCTGCTGCGCGAGAGCTTTCCCAACGCGGAAATTCAGGTTGGCGGCAGCGATGGCGTTCACATGTCCGCCATGGTCGTGGATGAGAGCTTTCGCGGCAAGAACCGCGTCCAGCAACAGCGCGCTGTTTATGCGGCCTTGAAAGGTAAAATGGACGGCCCGGACGGTGACCTGCACGCGCTGGCGCTGACCACCAAAGTGCCGGAGTAGAATGGAACATGCGATTGTAATCTCAATTGCGGTTTCCGTCTTTGTTCTGCTCATCACGCTGTTGGCGCGGAACAAATCAAAGACTGGGCGCAAGACTAGGCGAGGATCGCCGCCGTGACAGAGAAAACACCTACTGCAGTCCTCCTATAAATCACATGACAGTGCAATCAGCTCGGCAGAGCCTATATCCCCAAGGATACGCAAGATTACGCCAAAGCTATGATGCCGAAGAGCAAAGGAAACGCGAAATGACCGACGTGAAGACCCAGATCGACGAAACCGTCAAAGCCAACGACGTAGTGCTGTATATGAAAGGCACCAAAGAGATGCCTCAGTGCGGTTTCTCATCCCGTGTGGCAGGTGTGCTGAACTACATGGGCGTCGACTACGCTGATGTGAATGTTTTGGCCGACGAAGCAGTCCGTCAAGGCATCAAGGACTATTCGGACTGGCCGACCGTGCCGCAGCTTTATGTAAAAGGCGAGTTTGTCGGTGGCTGCGATATCATCACCGAAATGACCCTTTCGGGTGAATTGGACACGTTGTTTGACGAAAACAATGTCGGCTACAACAAGGAAGCAGCCGACAAAATCCGTGAGGCTAACGCCTGACCCGGCATTAACGGCTGGAGCAATCCTGAAAAATGACCTGCTCACTGGCGGCGTTTGTCGCCAGGAAGCTCACTGTGGCATTCCACCCTTTTGACCGCAGGATATAGGTTCCGTTCGTATCCACGGATTCGTACCGAATGCCCGAGCCGCTCTCGACCTGACGCATTGCGACCAGTGAATTGTCGACCATCGTCGCCGCGGCGCCCGAGCCATCGGATGCGTTGAAATACGTCACTGGCAGCGGAATACCGTTCTCGCAGTTGAACGTCACCGTCAGTATGTCGATCTCGGCCATCGCCTTGGATGTACACACAAGGGCCACGGCCCCACAGATCAAGCCGCATGCTCGTTTCATTTCGCTTTTTCCTCGATATCTGATGCCAGGGCTTCGGCCCGTGCGGCCAATTCGGCCAGTGTATCTGTAACCGAAGGCGGCACAACAGCGACCTCGATCCGTTCGGGTTCAGGTGCAGGCGCGCTGCGTAGCGTTTGAAGCTCGGCCTCGGTTTCCGCCAGTTTCGCCTCAAGCGCTTTGACCTTGTCGTCAGTTGCGGCTGTTTTGTCCGCCAGCATCAGACCGGCCATCAACAACATGCGGGATTCCGGCATACGCCCGATCTGATCCGAAAGCACCTGCGCTTCGTCATCCAGCATTTTAGCGGCAGCCTGCAGAAAGCTTTCTTCCCCGTCCTGACAGGACACGTCAAACCCGCGCCCGCCGATATGAATGGTCACTTCGGGCATTACTCAACCTCACCTTCTGCCAGTTTCGCCTGCGATAGCAGAGGCTCAAGGCGAGCCAGAACAGCCCGCGCCTCGGCCGCATCGGTCGCTTGCGCCGCGCGCGTTGCTTCCAACTCCGCCACAGTCGCTTGATTCAACAGCTCCGCGTCCTGAACTCCCTCTTGCGCCGCAGCGCGCAGGGCATCAACCGAGTTGCGTAGTTGCTCATTCGCCTGCCGCATCCTCTGCAGATCATCATCAAGACGTGACATGGCAGCCCCGTGGCTTGCACGCTCGGCCCTCAGCATCTCCAGCTCCGCGTTCAGTTCGGCCACCCTTTCGCTATCAGCCAATTCGGCCCGCAAACGGCTATTTTCGGCCTCGATGTCTCCAGCCCGCAAAATAGCAGCCCTCATCTCTTCAATCTCGGCCCGCAGCGCGGCCGGGTCTTCCTGACCTTCCAGATCAGCCCGCAATTGCGCGTTCTCGGCTTTCAGAGCGTCCAATTCCTCGGTGTTTTCCAGTGCCGCCTTTGCCTCAGCCAGTTCGGCCCGCGCAGCCTCGACTGCAGAAAGCTTAGTTGCGGCTTCGGCCAACTCAGCCCGCAGCGCGTCCACATCGGCCGTAGGCTCTGGCGCAGCACGCAGCGCCTCCATATCGGCGCGCATACCGTCAACTTCCTGCTCGTGGCGTTCCTTCAACGAAGTCAGGCGCTCTTGCAGCTGTGCGTTGGCAACACGTTCATCGTCCAGCGCTGCTTGCAACCCTTCATCTGCATCGCCCGCCGGCGCATTTTGCAGGGCTGTCACGCCCGTGCCAATTCGCTCCATCGCGGCAAGAATGCGTTGCTGTAACTCTTCAATCTGGCTCATGCCCCTGTCACCTCTTAACCAAGGTTCATTCTGTTGCCGAACCGCCCGAATCAAGAATCGGTCCCGCTTGACCCCAGTCTAGCGGAATGTGACAGAAAATACCCACTGTTTGGTTTCAAAGGCTTGGACAGCTCTCTTCAAGCGGTGCGACCTTGTTTCGCCCGGTTCTGCTTGCACTTTGAGGGCTGAATGCTATTGAGCGCGCAATCTGCTTCAAACCCAAAGGAACAACGCCCGTGGACCTGACTGCGCTGCGCAATGCAAACCCCGAACACTGGGACAAAGCTGCGGCCATCCGCACCCTGACCCTTGACGCCGTCGCCGCCGCCAATTCCGGCCATTCCGGTATGCCGATGGGCATGGCCGATGTTGCGACCGTCTTGTTCGAAAAGCATCTGAAATTCGACGCCTCTGCCCCGAACTGGCCGGACCGCGACCGCTTCATTCTGTCGGCGGGCCACGGCTCGATGCTGATCTATTCGCTGCTGTATCTCACCGGCCACGCGGATGTGACGCTGGACGAGATCAAGAACTTCCGTCAGCTGGGTGCGAAAACTGCGGGTCACCCAGAGAACTTCCTGGTCGACGGGATTGAAACCACCACCGGCCCGCTTGGTCAGGGCATCTCAAACGCTGTGGGCTTTGCCATGGCCGAGGAAATCCAACGCGCGCATTACGGCAAGAAGATCGTTGATCACTACACCTATGTGATCGCAGGCGACGGCTGCCTGATGGAAGGCGTCAGCCAAGAAGCGATCACTCTGGCCGGCCGCCATGAGCTGGGCAAACTGATCGTCTTCTGGGACGACAACAACATCACCATCGACGGCACCGTGGATATCGCCGACCGCACTGACCAGGTTCGTCGTTTTTCAGCCTCGGGCTGGCACGTGGTCGAGATCGACGGCCATGATCCTCAGGCCATCGACGCGGCGATCACGCAGGCGAAAAAATCGAAAAAACCTTCGATGATTGCCTGCAAAAGCCACATCGCTCTGGGTCACGCCGCACAGGACACCTCGAAAGGTCACGGCGCACTGACGGATCAGGAGCAGTTGAAAGCCGCCAAAGAAGGCTATGGCTGGCCGCATGACGCATTCGAAATCCCTGCCAATGTAAAATCGGCTTGGGAAGCCATCGGCGCCCGTGGTGCCGCCGAGCGCGCAGAATGGGAAGAGCGTTTCGCGCAAATCTCGGAACGCAAACAGGCCGAGTTCAACCGAGCCTACGCGTTTGAAGCACCCAAGAAACTGGCCGGTGCGATCCGTTCCTTCAAGAAACAGATGTCGGAGGATCAGCCCAAGCTGGCCACCCGCGCCTCGTCCGAAAAGGTTCTGAACGTTGTGAACCCGATCATGACCGAGACCGTGGGCGGCTCGGCTGACCTGACCGGTTCGAACAACACCAAATCGGCTGATATGGGTGTGTTCCTGCCGGAAAACCGCAAGGGTCGCTACATCCACTACGGTATCCGTGAGCACGGCATGGCCGCCGCGATGAACGGTATGGCGCTACACGGTGGCATCCGCCCCTATGGCGGTACCTTCATGGCCTTCACCGACTATGCCCGCCCGTCCATGCGTCTGGCCGCGCTGATGAAAATCCCGTCGGTTTTCGTGATGACCCATGACTCGATCGGTCTGGGTGAAGACGGCCCGACCCACCAGCCCGTCGAGCATCTGGCGATCAGCCGCGCGACGCCGAACACCTATGTGTTCCGCCCCGCCGACACCGTCGAGACCGCTGAAGCCTGGGAACTGGCGCTGACCTTCAAGGACAGCCCCTCAGTCCTGTCGCTGACCCGTCAGGGCGTGCCGACCGTGCGCAAGGATCACAAGGCCAAGAACCTGACCGCTCAGGGCGCTTATGTTCTGGCCGAAGCCGAGAGCAAACGTCAGGCGATCCTGATCGCTACCGGCTCTGAGGTTTCCTTGGCGATGGAAGCCAAAGCGATGCTTGAAGCCGAAGGCATCGGCACCCGCGTCGTCTCCATGCCCTGCATGGAACTGTTCGCCGAGCAGGACGAAGCCTACCGCAAGCGCGTGCTGCCCGCCGGTGCCGTGCGCGTCGGAATCGAGGCCGCCGTGCGCGCCGGTGGATGGGACCGCTGGTTGCTGGGTGAGCGTGGTCGTGAAGCCAAGGCAGGTTTCATCGGCATGTCGAGCTTTGGTGCCTCTGCCCCGGCAGGTGAGCTGTATAAGCATTTCGGCATAACCGCCGAAGCGACCGTTGCCAAGGTCAAGGAACTTCTGGGCTAAACCAGCCTGCCACAAAATGAAAAGCCCCGGTCCACACCGGGGCTTTTTTCTTAGACAAAGATGATCACAGACTGCATTCCATCCACGATCAAATCGCCTTCTGTGTTCCAAACGCGCATGACCTGCGAACTATAGCCGTCGCGGCCTGCGGTAAGTTGGTGCTCCAGTAAGAACCAACCGTCGCGTGTTTGAATATCTTCGGACAACACGTTGAAAATCCAGTTCATTGACGAATTTGGTCCGGGTTTCTTCAGTGCGGGGTAGATAGCTGGCGGTGGCAGGTCAGCGATTGCAATCAACCCCTCCGTCCTGTTCCACATCCGAGGATCGTTGTGTCGGGCCCAAAGGCGCAGATACCCGCGATCTGCCCCCATGAAAGGCAATTCACCCTCGACCTTTCTGACGTCAAAGTTTGTAAGGAAAGGTATCGGCGGTCGCGGCAAATCTGGAGGGAAATAATACTCCGTCATCTCGGGCGCATCTACGGGCTTGGCCGGGCAATCGAACGCGACATGGCTGTCTTGCGCACAGCCAAAAGAAAATGTCGCTTGCGCCGCAACATTGCCACCGATTTCGGCACGAGCGTTGATGGTCGTCACATTGCGCCCCTCGCGCAAGACTTCCGTTCTGATTTGCGGCGGATCACTGATCGGCGCCGTGAAATTGACCAGAGCCGATCTGAGGGGCGGTAAATCTTCGTGCCGATTGTAAACCGTTGACAGCATTAGGGCCGACGAAAATCCACCGAATGTTGTGCGGCCTTGCTTCCAGTTCTGCGGCACCGGGTAGCAGAGGCAATCGCCTTGCGCCTCAGCGGCGCTGAGGACATCGAAAAGGGATGGCTCGGACATGGGAATTCCACTTAGCTATTGGCACGTCGAGGATAATCTGACCGCAAGGGGAGGCCAGCAGGACCTAACGTCATCGCCTAGTGTTCTTTGGATGAACCTGAAAACGCCCCCATCACGGGCCCGATGACCTTGGTTGCCAGGGGGATCAAGACCATCCCCCAGGCCAGACCAAAGATGCCGTCCATCGTCGCCTTGGCGATCCACTCCGCCGCGGCCTCCCACTGCGCCGAGACCGAATGACCAACCGCATAGGCCCAGTCATGGATATGATGCCCCAGCCAGCCAAAGCCCAGAACCTCCATCCCGTGGATGACGATTGATCCGCCCACCCACAGCATGGCCGCCGTTCCGACGATCGAAAGGGTTTTCATCACCGTGGGCATGGCCTTGACCAATCCGCGCCCCAACCCTCGGCCCACCGGCGTCGGAGCGTTTCCGGCCAGATACAACCCGACATCGTCCATTTTCACGATCAAGGCGACCGAGCCATAAACGGCCACAGTCACCCCAAGCCCGACAACGGCCAAAGTCGCCGCTTGCATCCACACATTCGGGGCCTCAATCGCGGCCAGCGCAATGGTCATGATCTCAGCCGACAGGATGAAATCCGTCTTGATTGCGCCCTTGACCTTCTGTTCTTCAAGATGGCCCGGATCACGCACATCCATGTCCTTTTCGATGGCGTGGCTACCATGCGGGAACAGAACATGGAAAATTTTCTCGGCCCCTTCAAAACACAGATATGACCCACCCAGCATCAGCAAAGGTGTGATCAGCCACGGCGCAAAATTCGCAAGCAACAAGGCGACTGGTAGTAGCAGAATGAGTTTGTTGAAAACCGACCCACGGGCAATGCGCCAAATGATCGGCAACTCACGCGCGGGCGCGAAGCCCTGTACGTATTTCGGCGTAACCGCAGCGTCGTCGATAATCACCCCGGCCGTTTTGGCCCCTGCCTTGCCAGCAGCCGCCACGACATCATCCACCGAGGCCGCAGCCACCTTGGCAATCCCCGCCACATCATCCAAAAGGGCCAACAGTCCGCTCATCGCGTGTCCTTTCCTGTCACCTGCCGCAAACGGACCCTACCCGATCCAACAGCTAGCGCAAGCGTTAGCGCAATCTGCCCAGGTTTGCGCTAACACCTTAAAAATATGCCGTTTTTGCCCTTTTGAGATTCCGGTTTCAAGGCTATATGGCCTCAAACGCAAGCGCATTTGGAGACGTCACATGACCATCAAGGTCGGTATCAATGGTTTTGGCCGCATTGGCCGCTGTACCCTGTCGCACATTGCCGCCTCGGGCCGCAACGACATCGAAGTGATCAAAGTCAACGCCACCGGCCCGCTCGAAACATCGGCGCATCTGCTGAAATATGACAGCATTCACGGCCGTTTCCCGCGCGAAGTGTCGATCGAAGGCGACACCATGGATCTGGGCCGAGGCCCGATGCAGATGTTCTCGACCTACGACATGAACGAATTGGATTGGGAAGGCTGCGACGTCGTTCTGGAATGCACCGGCAAGTTCAACGACGGCACCAAGGCAAAAACCCACCTGGATCGCGGCGCGCAGAAGGTTCTGCTGTCGGCCCCCGGCAAAAATGTCGACAAGACCATCGTGTTTGGCGTGAACCACAACACGCTGACCGCAAATGACAACATGGTCTCGAACGGCTCTTGCACCACGAACTGCCTTGCTCCGCTTGCCAAGGTTCTGGACGAAGGTGTTGGCATTGAGCACGGAATCATGACCACCATCCACGCCTATACTGGCGACCAGCCGACACTGGACCGTCGCCATAGCGACCTGTACCGCGCCCGCGCGGCGGCGATGTCGATGATCCCGACCTCGACTGGTGCAGCGGCTGCCTTGGGCGAGGTTCTGCCCAACTTGAAAGGTCGTCTGGACGGCTCGGCGATCCGCGTCCCTACTCCGAACGTATCGGCAGTAGACCTGAGCTTCCGCGCTTCGCGCGATGTGACAGTCGAAGAGGTCAACGCGATCGTTGAAAAGGCCGCCAAAGGCCCGATGCAGCGCGTTCTGGGCTATGAGCCTGCGCCGCTGGTCTCGACCGATTTCAACCACACTGAGGAAAGCTCGATCTTCGCCCCGGACCAGACCCGCGTGGTGGACAACCGCATGGTCCGCGTGTTGGCGTGGTATGACAATGAATGGGGCTTCTCGGTTCGTATGGCCGATGTCGCCGTCGCCATGGGGCGCCTTAACTGATTTCCCCATGATCGCTTGAACAGCTTCGCCCGCTCAGGTTATCTGGGCGGGCGTTTTTGTTCGGGGCCCTCATGACAAATCAAATCGCCATCTGGCTGGCGCTGCTGATCCTTGGCGCAATCATGCTGGACTATGCCCTGTTCGGGACCGAGCATTTTCTGTTCCTCGGCAAGAAACTTTACGACTTTCTCGACTGGCTCGCCTTCTGGCGCTGAGCAAGGTTTTACTTGACTTTCTCGCCGATCTCGCTTTGTTAGCGCTAACTCATTTTGAGCAGAGACTCTGACGGAGCAGGACATGACACTTAAACTGGCCATTAACGGATTTGGACGTATCGGGCGCGGCGTTTTGCGCGCGGTTATGGAGTCGGGACGGACCGACGTTGAAATCGTTGCGATCAACGATCTGGCCAAGCTGGAAATGAACGCCCATCTGTTCGAGTTTGACAGTGTTCATGGCCGCTACTCAAAGCCCGTCACATTGTCCGAGGCCGGTCTCGACGTTGGCGCGGGTCCGATCCGACTGACCAGCGAACGCGATCCCGAAGCGTTGGACTGGTCGGATGTCGATGTCGTGCTGGAATGCACCGGCGTATTCCGGACCCGAGAAGCGGCTGAGCGTCACCTGAAGAACGGCTCCAAGAAGGTTCTGATCTCGGCCCCTGCCCGTGGAGACGGCGGCGTCAAGACGATCGTATTTGGGGTCAACGATTCCGAACTGACTGCCGAGGACACGATTGTGTCGAATGCCTCATGCACAACCAACTGCCTGTCGCCTGTTGCTGCGGCGCTGGATGCTGGGTTGGGGATCGTGCATGGAAACATGACCACCGTTCACGCCTATACCGCAAGCCAGCCGGTGCATGACACCGCAGGTAAAGACCCCTACTTGTCGCGCGCGGCAGCTCTGTCGATGATTCCGACAACCACTGGTGCTGCTGCAGCCGTGGGGCTGGTTCTTCCTCAGCTGGCGGGCAAACTGACCGGTCAGGCGATCCGCGTGCCGACCCCAAATGTTTCGGTGGTTGATCTGGTGGCCGAGGTCTCGCGCCCGACGTCCGAGGAGGAGGTCAACGCCCTGTTTGTTGAGGCCGCTGCCAAAATCCCTGGCGTTCTGGCAGCCGAAAACCGTCCGCTGATCTCGATCGATTTCAACCACGATGCCCATAGCTCGACTGTGTCGCTGGCGGAGACCAAGGTCACGGATGGCACGCTGGTCCGTGTTCTGGCGTGGTATGACAACGAATGGGGCTTCTCGAACCGGATGCTGGACACAGCCGCCGCGATGGGCGCGTTATCCTAACCGCTCTTTAAGGGCCACGTTCACGCGGGGCGTGACGAATTTCGACACGTCCCCGTTCAGCCGCGCGATCTCTTTCACCAGTTTCGAAGCAATAGCCTGATGCCGCGCTTCGGCCATCAGGAACACGGTCTCGATGGAATCGTCCAGAGCCCGGTTCATTCCAACCATTTGGAATTCATACTCAAAATCCGCGACGGCCCGCAGCCCACGCACGATAACCTGCGCGCCCACATCCCGCGCGCAGTCGATCAGCAGGTTCTCGAACGGATGCGCCACGATCTGGGTCCCCGTCTGTTCTGACAGATGCGCGCATTCCGCTTCGATCATGGCAACACGTTCTTCCAGCGAAAACAATGGTCCCTTATCGCGGTTGATGGCCACGCCGATTACCAGCTTGTCCACCAGCGCCGAAGCCCGACGGATTATGTCGATATGCCCCAAGGTGATCGGGTCAAAAGTTCCGGGATAAAGGCCAACCCGCATCACGCTCTCCTGCGTTCAAAAAACTCGGCGACAGCAAACACAATCATGCTGCAGGTGCAAGAGGGCGTTATGCCCTGCCCCCTCAATGCCCCATGATCATGCCCTGCAGGGCGTCTTTTTCCATTGCAAGCTCGGTCAGTTGCGCCTTGACCACGTCCCCAAGGGTGACGATTCCGACAAGCTTGCCATCCTCGACAATCGGCATGTGGCGGAACCGGCCTTCGGTCATGCGGGCCAGAATATCTTCGACCGATTCCTGTCGTGTCGCAGTGATCAGGTCCTTGGTCATATAGCTGTCGACCGATTGGTTCAGGCACCCGCTGCCGCTGGCCGCCAGCTCTCGGACAATGTCGCGCTCGGACAAGATACCGACGGCCGTGCTGCCTCCGTCCTCTGAGACAACAACTGTACCGATGCGTCTTTCCGCCAGTATCTTCGCCGCCTCGGACACAGTCGCGGATGGAGCGACGGTCACCACCTCATCGGTGGCTTTGGATGTCAGAATGGCTTGAACGAGCATAAAAAAACCTCCGGCAATAACGTACTGTTTTCCAAAGCGTTGCCGGAATGGTCATGTGTGTCAAGTTCCTGCTTCCGCCTCAAGCCGTGCAACTTCGTCGCGAATCCCACGGGTCAATGCCTGCGCAAAGCGGTTGAGGCGTTCGTTTCGCTGATCGCCTTGATGCCGAACCAGATGAAAGCTGCGGGTCAGACTGACCTGATCAGTCAACAACCTGCGCAGGTTCGGATGAAACGGAAGCGTGAAGTCATGCGCAACACAGATCCCCGCCCCAAGCGCCGCCTGACGCAATTGAACAGGTACCGAGTTCGATGCAAGCGCCACCCGGTCAATCCCCAGATCGTTGAGGTAGTCCAGCTCGCGATCAAAAATCATATCCGGGATATAGCCGATCAAACGGTGGGCTTTTAGATCCTCGACCGTCTGGATCGGGGCGTGTCGGTCCAGATAGTCCTGCGCCGCAACCAAATGCAGTTTGTAGTCGCTGACCTTTTGCACCAGCAGTTTGCCTGCGGTCGGAGAGCTGACCGTGATAGCCATATCCGCCTCACGCCGCGACAGGTTAATGATCCTCGGCAGCGCCAGGATTTGAATATCCAAATCCGGATTGGCATCGCTGATCTTCGCGCAGACCTGAGGCAAAAGGTAGTTTGCCGAACCATCCGGAGCACCAATCCGAATCTGACCACTCAGCGACTCGGTCGATCCAACCACGGCGCCAGCGGCGGCGCGCATCGCCTCTTCGGCTTGCAGACCGTGATCCAGCAGGCGTTCTCCGGCGGTTGTTAAAATGTAGCCTTGTTGCGACTTAGTGAACAGCTGCGCGTCCAGACTGCCTTCTAACCGGGCGATCCTCCGGCCAACGGTAGCGGGGTCAATCTTGAGAATCCGCCCCGCTGACGACAGGCTTTCCTCACGCGCGACGGCAAGAAAAACGCGCATATCATCCCAATTTGGCGTCATCCCGCCCCCCTTGCATTTTTGCAAAGCTCTTTTGAGACATTGCCTCTGTTCAGGTTATTTCTGCAAGCCTATTCTGCGCGCAAACATATTGGAGGAGTTTGCAATGCAAGATCTGACTCATTTCATCAATGGCGAGAACGTGGCCGGAACCTCGGGTCGCTTTGATGACGTTTTCAACCCGGCAACGGGTGAAGTTCAGTACAAATGCCCAATGGCAAGCGCGGCCGAAACCACCGCGGCGATTGAAGCCGCCGCAGCCGCTCAGCCCGCTTGGGGCGCGACCAACCCGCAGAAGCGCGCGCGCGTCATGATGGCCATGGTCGGCCTGATGAACCGCGACATGGACAAACTGGCCGAAGCGCTCAGCCGTGAGCATGGCAAGACCATCCCTGACGCCAAGGGCGACCTGCAGCGCGGACTGGAAGTGATCGAATACTGCATCGGCGCACCACAAATGCTGAAGGGTGAGTTCACCGACAGCGCAGGCCCCGGTATCGACATGTACTCGATGCGCCAGCCTCTGGGCGTTGTCGGTTCGATCATGCCGTTCAACTTCCCGGCGATGATGCCTCTGTGGCACGTTGGCCCGGCGCTGGCCTGCGGCAACGCCGTGGTTCTGAAACCGTCCGAGCGTGACCCCTCGGTTCCGCTGATGCTTGCCGAGTTGTTCATCGAGGCAGGCCTGCCCAAGGGCGTCTTCCAGGTCGTCAATGGCGACAAAGAGGCCGTAGACACCATCCTCGACAGCGAAATCATTCAGGGCGTCAGCTTTGTTGGCTCGACTCCGATCGCGCAATACATCTACAGCCGCGCAACGGCCAACGGCAAACGCGCGCAGTGCTTTGGTGGTGCCAAGAACCACATGATCGTCATGCCAGACGCGGATCTGGACCAAGCCGCAGACGCGCTGGTCGGTGCGGGCTTTGGCGCGGCGGGCGAACGCTGCATGGCGATCTCGGTCGCCGTTCCTGTGGGTGAAGAAACCGCGGACCGTCTGATCGAGAAACTGATCCCGCGCGTCGAAAAGCTAAAAGTCGGCCCCTACACAGCCGGAGACGACGTGGACATGGGCCCCGTTGTGACCGGAGCTGCAAAAGAGCGCATCCTCGGCCTGATCAACTCGGGCGTTGAGCAAGGCGCGAAGCTGGTCGTCGACAACCGCGATTTCAGCTTGCAGGGCTATGAGGACGGTTTCTTTGTCGGCCCGCACCTGTTCGACCACGTGACGCCTGACATGGATATCTACAAGCAGGAAATCTTCGGCCCGGTCCTGTCGACCGTTCGCGCAGGCTCCTACGAAGAGGCGATTGGCTTGGCGATGGACCACGAATACGGCAACGGCACCGCGATCTTCACGCGCGATGGCGACACTGCACGTGACTTCGCCAGCCGGATCAACATCGGCATGGTTGGCATCAACGTCCCGATCCCGGTTCCGCTGGCCTACCACACCTTTGGTGGCTGGAAGAAATCCATGTTCGGTGACCTTAATCAGCACGGCCCGGACAGCTTCAAGTTCTACACCCGCACCAAGACTGTCACGGCCCGCTGGCCGTCGGGCATCAAGGAAGGTGGTGAGTTCAACTTCAAAGCTATGGACTGATCCAAAGCCAAATCTACTAAACCCCGGCCGCTTTGGCCGGGTTTTTCATTGGCGGGGTTCCGCCAGAGCCCTCCAAAATCTGGAATCTCACGATAAATTCAAACTGTGGAGGCTGGCTATTTGCGAGCCTGGCAAATATTTTCGGCGCAACTATATATTCGAGCAGATAGAACCTCCGGAGGTCGCCTTGTCCAAATCCAACATGACTCGCCGTTCGGCCCTTTTGGGGGCTGCATCCGTTCTGGCCACGCCTGCCCTCGTGCGCGCGCAAAGTTCTGACGCCTTCCCGCAAAGCGAAGATGCGATCAGCACGCAACTGCCGGTACGCCGAAATGTCTCGTCGTTCTCGCAGCAGAACTGGCAAGACCATTTTGATCAGCTGGGTGCGGGCTGCCTGCTGGCCGACATCACCAGCCGCGCGGTTCACTATTGGGGGCCGGACGGGACGTATAAACTATACCCCAGTTCGGTTCCGATGAGTGAAGAGCTGACTAGGCGCGGTTATACCAAGGTTGTCCGCAAGGCCGAATACCCGACATGGACGCCGACCGCCTCAATGCGGGAACGCGATCCGTCTCTGCCCGTTCGAATGGAGGGTGGTGACCCCGGCAACCCGCTGGGCACGCGCGCGATGTATCTGGGCTGGCCAGCTTATCTGGTCCATGGAACCCACGACACCCGCAAGATCGGACGGCAGAGTTCGTCGGGCTGCATCGGCCTTTACAACCAACATGTGGAAGAACTGTACCCGCTGGTCCAAATCGGAACGCAGGTACGTTTGGTCTGAGGTTCAAAACCCAGGAACAGCAAAGCCCCGGCCATCAGGACCGGGGCTTTTTGTTTAGCGGGGCGCCAAGGTTATTCGGGCAGAATAACCTCATCGACCACATGGATAACGCCATTGCTGGCTTCGATGTCGGCCTGCACCACATCAGCGCCATTCACACGGACGCCGTTTTTGGCATTGACGCTCAGACGATCGCCTTGAACGGTCAGAACCTTCGCGCGCTTGCCAGCGATATCGCCGGACATCACTTTGGCAGGCACAACGTGGTAGGTCAGAATCTCAACCAGTTTGTCCTTGTTTTCAGGCAGCAGCAGGCTTTCCACCGTGCCTTCAGGCAGAGCAGCAAACGCCTCATCCGTCGGTGCAAAAACGGTGAACGGGCCACTGCCTTTCAGCGTGTCGACCAGACCGGCGGCCTGGACGGCTGCGACCAGTGTGGTGAACGATCCCGCAGATACTGCGGTGTCAACGATGTCAGCAGCTTGAGCCTTGATCGGCATGGCAAGTGCAACGGCGGCGGCAGCGCCCATCAATGTGCGACGAAACATGGCTGTCTTCTCCTCTCCAGCTTGTTATGGAAAGGTTTACGGCGCATGTTTCGCACCGGATCACTTTAGGATCACTGTTCTTTGATCTGAACCCAGATACTCTGCGCCCGACCATCATTCAGAAACGGCAGCGCCTCACAGGCATCAGGGCGGTCTTGTTGCAGGTAATACCCCGGCCAAAGCATTGAAAACGCGCCGGATTGCAGCAAAGCGTGCAGCATGTATTGCTCACCCCAACCGGGGCAATCATAAAAGAAACGCTTAGGATACTCATAAGGTAAAAAAACATCATGCACGTGGACAACAACGCCCGGTTTCAGCGTCGGGATGATGCGGCAGAACAGATGCGCGACGTCATTGCTCATCCGAACAACATGGCTGGAATCGATGAACAGAACGTCCCCGGCCTCAAGCTGTTCGAACAGCGCCGGATCGACCTCCTCCAGCCTTTTTTGTTCGAACGCATCGACCACATGAGCGATATCTGCGCGCGGGTAAGGGTCGATTGCTGTGATCTGCGTGTCCAACGCTCCGTCAAGGATGGCTTGCCGCGTCACGCGGGTTGAATTGCCGCAGCCGACCTCGATCACGCGTTTCGGTTTGAACCTGCGGATCATCAGATACAGAGCGTCAGCATCCGGGCTGTCATAGTAGCCATTGCCCAGCCGGTAACCGGTCTGGTTCCGGGCCGGGTCCTTCAGCGCTTCCAGCGCCTCCTTGTGCTGGTCGTATTCAGCGACCAATTGCGCGATGTCGAAGCTTTCCATGCCCGGTGACAGCGTGTAAGCGGGGCGCTCCAGCCCGCCTGCCCGCTCGAACGCCTCCAGCCGGGCGCGTTCGTCCTGTTCGGTCACCTTGTCGACCAGCTTCACCCCTAGCTCATCAAGGGCTGCGTTGATCTGCGGGAATTTTCTGGGTTTCACGAGGCCGGCTCCGTTATCGCATTTCTGCCCGTTCCTTAGCGCTGCTGGTGGTCGCTCTGCAAGCGGCCCCACGACAAACCACTGTCAAACCCTTGGCAAAACGTTGATTTACGTATTCACTGATTGCATTGGAAGACGGCAGGAAGGCCCATGCAACAAGATTTCACGATCGGCATTGAAGAAGAATACCTGCTGGTCGACCGCGACAGCTTGCATCTGGCCGAGGCCCCGGCCGCAATGATGGAGGCCTGCCAGGCTGATTTCGAAGGACAGGTCAGCCCCGAATTCCTGCAGTGCCAGATCGAAGTTGGAACCCGCCCCCACACGACCGTCAAAAGCGCGCGCGAAGATCTCAGGCGTCTGCGCTCCTGTGTCTCGAAACGGGCCGCCGAGTATAACCTCAGCCCGATCGCAGTGTCCTGCCATCCGTTTGCCGATTGGAAAAAGCAGCACCACACACGGAAAGAGCGTTACGACGCGCTGCAACACGCATTGGGCGGCGTTGCACGGCGGATGCTGATTTGCGGGATGCATGTGCATGTGGGGGTCGAGGACCCTGCCCTACGCGCAGACCTGATGCCGCAACTCAGTTACTTCCTACCCCATCTGCTGGCTCTTTCGGCGTCCTCCCCGTTTTGGAATGGCGAGGATACGGGGCTTTCCTCCTATCGCCTGACCGTGTTCGACAATCTACCGCGTACGGGATTGCCGCCGGTCTACAACAGTTGGAGCGAATACGAACGCACAACCGGCGTGTTGGTCGAACTGGGCGTGATCGAAGACACCTCGAAAATATGGTGGGATCTGCGCCCCTCACATCGGTTCCCGACGCTGGAAACCCGGATTATGGACGTGCAGCCGCGGCTTGAGCACACTTTATCGCTGGCCGCCCTCGTGCAGGCGCTGACCCGTATGCTGTGTCGCCTCAAGGCCCGTAATCTGCGCTGGCGACAGTATGACCGCTTCCTGATCGGTGAAAACCGCTGGCGTGCGCAACGCTATGGGGTCGGCGAAGGTTTGATTGATTTTGGGGATCGGTCGATCAAACCCATGGCCGAGCTGATCGGCGAACTCATGGGGATGCTGGCAGAAGATGCCGAGGCATTGGGGACCATGACCGAACTGGCCCGCCTGCGTCAGATCGCCGAGACAGGCACCTCTGCCACCCGCCAACGGCGCGTTCATGCCGAGGCTGTCGCCAAAGGCGAAGACCCTGGCCAGGCCGTTGTCCGCCATCTGATCGAAGAGTTTCACGCGGACCTCTAGCGAACCCTACACTCAAAAAGCTCTCAGGATTGCCCCTCCTGAAATAGTTCTGTAACGATTGCGAAATAAACAATCGTTCAATTCTTTGCCTGTGGGAGGGTGCGCAATGGATTTCGGGCTGACCGAGGAACAAACAGCCATTTTCGATATGGCCTATGGATTTGGGCAGGACAACATCGCCCCCTTCGCCCGCCAGTGGGAGGCCGAAGGCACAATCCCCAAAGAGCTTTGGCCCCGTATCGGAGAGCTTGGCTTTGGCGCGCTCTACGTCTCGGAAGTCAGCGGCGGAGCCGACCTCAGCCGACTTGACGCCACCCTCGTGTTTGAGGCGCTGTCCATGGCCTGCCCCTCGGTCGCGGCGTTCCTGTCGATCCACAATATGTGCGCCAAGATGCTGGACAGTTTCGCCAGTGATGAGCTGAAAACGCGGGTTATGCCCGACGTTCTGAGCCTGAAAACAGTGCTGAGCTACTGCCTGACCGAACCAGGCTCCGGTTCGGACGCCGCCGCGTTGAAGACGCGAGCCGAGCGTACGAACGAGGGCTACACTCTGAACGGCACCAAGGCCTTTATCTCGGGCGGCGGGTACTCGGATGCTTACGTCTGCATGGTCCGCACGGGCGCGGACGGCCCTAAGGGAATCTCGACGGTCTATGTCGAAGACGGCACACCGGGTCTGAGCTTTGGAGCGTTGGAACAGAAGATGGGCTGGAAAAGCCAACCCACTGCGCAGGTCCAGTTCGACGATTGCAACATCCCAGCGGGCAATCTGGTCGGTACCGAAGGGGACGGTTTCAAATACGCGATGATGGGCCTTGATGGAGGGCGTCTGAACATCGCCTCCTGCTCGCTTGGGGCTGCGCAGGCCGGATTGAACATGACCCTGCAATATATGTCTGAACGGAAGGCGTTCGGGCAATCCATTGACCAGTTCCAGGCTCTGCAATTCCGCCTGGCCGACATGGAGATCGAATTGCAGGCCGCGCGCACCTTCCTGCGACAGGCCGCCTGGAAACTGGATCAAGGCGCACCGGATGCGTCGAAATTCTGCGCAATGGCCAAGAAATTCGTGACCGAGACCGGCTCAAATGTTGTGGATCAATGCCTGCAACTGCATGGCGGCTATGGCTATCTTGCCGATTATGGCATCGAAAAGCTTGTGCGCGACCTGCGGGTGCATCAGATACTCGAAGGCACAAACGAAATCATGCGCGTGATCGTGGCGCGCCACCTGCTGGCCGGAACCTGAGGGGATCATGCCTGACATCGACATTCGCACTACCGGTCGCGCCGGGCGCATCACCCTGACCCGCCCAAAGGCATTGAACGCCCTGAGCTATGAGATGTGCATAGCCATCGACACCGCCCTGCGCAACTGGCGCGAAGACGACGATGTCGACCTGATCATCATCGACGCCGAGGGCGACAAAGCCTTTTGCGCAGGCGGCGACATTGCCAAACTGTATGAAACTGGACTCGCAGGGGATTTCTCACACGGGCAAACCTTTTGGCGCGATGAATACCGATTGAATGCGCTGATCTTCGCATACCCCAAACCCATCATCAGCTTTCTGCAGGGCTTCACCATGGGCGGCGGTGTCGGCATCGGCTGCCACGGAACCCATCGCGTGGTCGGAGAGACGTCGAAAATCTCGATGCCGGAATGCGCGATCGGACTGGTTCCGGATGTCGGCGGCTCGTTGATGTTGGCCTTGGCACCAGGGCGGCTGGGCGAATATCTGGGCCTCACCGCCTTCAGAATGGGACCGGCGGATGCCATTTACGCCGGTTTCGCCGATCACTTCATCCCTCCGGCCACGTGGCCGGACCTAATCGAACTGCTAGAGGCGTCGGGCAATGCCGAGCTTGTCAACGATCACGCCCAACCCGCACCCGACGGGAAACTGCAGCAGATGCAACCCGAGATTGACCAGTATTTTGCAGGCGAGACACTCGAGGATATCCTCATAACCCTTCGCTCAGAAGATACTGATTTCACATCGAAAACGCTGGACATGATGGGCCAGCATGCCCCGCTCTCCATGGCCTGCACGGTTGAGATGATCCACCGTCTCCGCGGCCCGTCCCTGACCATGCATCGTGCATTGGATATGGAGTATCGCTTCACCTATCGCGCGCAGGAACACGGAGATCTCATCGAAGGTATTCGCGCGCTGATCATAGATAGGGATCGTAACCCAAGTTGGCAGTACCCGGATATGAAAGTACCCGCTGTTGCGGTCTCGAAAATGCTGCAACCGCTTGGCGCGAACGCACTGACTTTTCAGGAGGATTAAGAGATGCAAATCGGTTTTATCGGCTTGGGCAATATGGGCGCGCCGATGGCGGCCAACCTTGCGAAGGCCGGGCATCAGGTGACAGGTTTCGACACGGCGGGCGTTAGCGTTGATGGCGTGAAGCAAGCGCAATTCGCAACGGAGGTCGTCTCGGGCGCTGATGCCGTCATCACCATGCTGCCGAACGGTGACATCCTGCGCGCGGTCGCAAACCAGATCATCCCGACCATGCAACAGGGCGCGGTGTTGATAGACTGTTCGACCGTTGACGTAGACAGCGCCCGAGCCGTGGCAGAGCAAGCCATCGCTGCGCATCTTCTGTCCGTGGACGCGCCAGTTTCCGGCGGAATCGGAGGGGCCTCGGCCGGCACCCTGACCTTCATGGCTGGCGGAACATCCGACGCCTTCGCCAAAGCCGCCCCGCTCTTCGACATCATGGGTCAAAAAGCCGTGCATTGCGGTGAGGCCGGTGCTGGACAAGCGGCAAAAATCTGCAACAACATGATCCTCGGCGTCACCATGATCGCAACCTGTGAAGCCTTCGCCTTGGCCGACAAACTGGGTCTGGATCGGCAAAAGATGTTCGACGTGGTAAGCACGTCCTCCGGCTACAGCTGGACCATGAACGCCTATTGCCCCGCCCCCGGAGTTGGTCCCACCAGCCCTGCGGATAATGACTATCAGCCGGGCTTCGCCGCCGAATTGATGTTGAAAGACCTGCGCCTCAGCCAGCAAGCTGCCGAAAGCGCCGATGCCGACACCCCGATGGGCCAAGCCGCAACTGCGCTCTATCAGCAGTTCGTTGAAGCCGAAGGTGGTTTGGGCCAGGACTTCTCAGCCATGCTGACCAGATTTGAAAAACGCCGCCGAGAATAAGGCACAAGGATCCTTCATTCATCTGGCCAAAAAATTTCCCGGAGCGCGAGGCAGAGCCTCGCAAAAAACCGTGTCGCAGCCTATTCAGCCGCGACACGTGTGCCTGAAAGCATCGGCTTGAGGTAACGCCCGGTGTGGCTCCGCTCGACTTCAGCCACTTCTTCCGGTGTTCCGGTGGCAACGATCTCGCCACCGCCATCGCCACCTTCCGGGCCGATATCAATGATGTGGTCCGCGGTTTTCACGACGTCCAGATTGTGTTCGATCACGACAACCGTGTTCCCTTGATCGACCAGTTCATGGAGCACTTCCAACAACTTACGTACGTCTTCGAAATGCAGACCCGTGGTCGGCTCGTCCAGAATATACAAAGTCCGCCCGGTTGAGCGTTTCGAAAGCTCCTTCGACAGTTTGACTCGCTGCGCTTCACCTCCGGACAGCGTGGTCGCCTGTTGTCCCACTTTTATATAGCCCAACCCAACCCGCGCCAGAGCATCCATCTTGTCGCGGATCGACGGCACGGCCTTGAAGAACTCCTGCGCGTCTTCGACCGTCATATCAAGCACATCGGCGATGGACTTGCCTTTGAATTTGATCTCCAGCGTCTCGCGATTGTACCGCGCGCCCTTGCAAGTCTCGCAGGTGACGTAGACATCCGGTAGAAAGTGCATCTCAATCTTGATGACGCCGTCGCCCTGACACGCCTCACATCGACCGCCCTTGACGTTGAAACTGAACCGCCCGGGCTTGTAGCCGCGCGCTTTGGCCTCGGGCAATCCCGCAAACCAGTCACGGATCGGCGTGAACGCCCCGGTGTAAGTCGCTGGATTCGAACGCGGAGTACGCCCGATGGGACGCTGGTCGATGTCGATGACCTTGTCCAGATGCTCCAACCCTTTGATAGTTTCGCAGGGCGCAGGCGTCTGGCGCGCACCGTTCAATCGCATCGAGGCCGTTTTGAACAGCGTCTCAATCGTCAGCGTCGACTTGCCCCCACCCGACACGCCCGTGACACAGACGAATTTGCCCAGAGGAAACTCGGCCGTTACGTTCTTAAGGTTGTTGCCCGTCGCCTTCACCACGGTCAGCTTTTTCTTGTTGCCCTTGCGCCGCTCCGCGGGCACCGCAATCTCTCGCGTACCGGCCAAATATTGCCCCGTAACGGAGGCCGCATCTGCCGTGATCTCGGCTGGCGTTCCCTTGCTGACGACCTGCCCACCGTGGACACCCGCTCCGGGACCGATGTCGAACACATAGTCGGCCTCACGGATCGCTTCCTCATCGTGTTCGACGACGATCACCGTATTGCCCTGATCTCGCAGGTTTTTCAGCGTGCCCAACAGGCGATCATTGTCCCGTTGGTGCAAGCCGATTGACGGCTCGTCCAGAACATAGAGAACGCCAGTCAGGCCCGATCCGATCTGGCTGGCAAGCCGGATACGCTGGCTTTCACCACCAGAAAGAGTACCACTTGAACGTGACAGTGTAAGGTATTCCAATCCCACATTATTCAGGAATCCGAGGCGTTCGCGAATCTCCTTCAAAATCGCCCGCGCGATCTCATTTTTCTGAACGCTCAGATGGTTCGGCGCGTCCTCGACCCAGGCCAGAGCCTCACGGATCGACATCTCGACTACCTGCCCCACGTGGAGGTCAGCGATCTTCACGGCCAAGGCTTCCGCGCGCAGGCGGTAGCCTTCGCAGGTGCCGCACGGACGGTTGTTCTGGTAGCGCTCAAACTCTTCCCGAATCCAGGCGCTGTCGGTCTCGCGGTAGCGGCGCTCCATATTCGGAATCACGCCCTCGAAGTTGCGCGTTACCTGATAGACACGCCCACCCTCATCATAGCGGAACTGGATTTCCTCATCCCCAGAGCCGCGCAGAAACACCTGCTGCACCTTCTTGGGCAGGTCTTTCCACGGCGTGTTCTTGTCGAACTCATAGTGGCGCGCGATGGCTTCGATGGTTTGCAGGAAATACGGAGATTTCCCCTTTCGCCACGGTGCCAGGGCCCCGTCATATAGTTTCAGTGTCTGATCCGGCACCACAAGGCGTTCGTCAAAGAACAGCTCAACGCCAAGTCCATCACAATCCGGGCAGGCCCCGAACGGGGCGTTGAATGAAAAGAGGCGCGGTTCAATTTCGGGAATCGTAAACCCGCTTACCGGGCAGGCAAAGTTTTCACTGAAAGTAATCCGTTCAGGATCCCCTTCGCGCGGAGCTGTTTCCAGAATTGCGATGCCATCAGCCAGATCCAGAGCGGTGCGCAGGCTGTCGGCTAGACGCGTCTCCATCCCCTCGCGAACGACGAGACGATCCACAACCACATCGATATCGTGGCGGAATTTCTTGTCCAGCGTCGGCGGTTCATCCAGTTCATAGAACTCACCATCCACCTTGACGCGCTGGAAGCCCTGCTTCCGCAGTTCGAGGAACTCTTTCCTATATTCGCCCTTCCGGTCGCGCACGATGGGGGCCAACAGGTAGCCGCGCGTGCCCTCTTCCATCGTCATAATCCGGTCGACCATGTCCTGTACTTGCTGTGCTTCGATCGGCAGACCAGTTGCAGGACTGTAAGGTGTCCCCGCACGTGCAAACAGCAGGCGCAGGTAGTCATAGATTTCGGTCACCGTCCCAACGGTCGAGCGCGGGTTCTTTGACGTGGTCTTCTGTTCGATCGAAATCGCCGGAGACAGACCGCTGATATGGTCCACATCCGGCTTTTCCATCATATCGAGGAATTGCCGCGCATAGGCCGAGAGGCTTTCGACATAACGGCGCTGACCCTCGGCGTAGATCGTGTCAAAAGCCAGCGAGGATTTACCGGAGCCAGACAGACCGGTGATCACCACCAGCTGGTCACGCGGGATATCCACGTCAATGCTCTTGAGGTTATGCTCGCGCGCGCCGCGCACCTCGATATTCTTCAACTCAGCCATTCTGGCCCCCAACAAACACGTCCCTCAGAGATAGGCGAGCGGCGCTGAGTCTCCAACAGAAAAGTTAGAACAAACTGAGAACGAACAGATTATTGCCGACACATCCTGACATCAGCCCGAAACAACGCCAGCCTCGCGCCAAATACCTATGATTTTCGAAACATTCGAGGGAAAATGGCGCGGTTGACGGGGCTCGAACCCGCGACCCCCGGCGTGACAGGCCGGTACTCTAACCAACTGAGCTACAACCGCGCATCTATTTTCGTGGCCTTTAAACTGGACCAAGTCTGGCAGCGATGGCGCGGTTGACGGGGCTCGAACCCGCGACCCCCGGCGTGACAGGCCGGTACTCTAACCAACTGAGCTACAACCGCCCGCTGCCCGTTCGTTGCTGAACGTTGGGGTGTATTATGGCTACGCTCGGGCATCGTCAAGCGGCGTTTTGAAGTTTTTTGCCTGAAGCCTGATTTTTGTTTGCGGCCGCTCCTCGGCCATCCTTCGAGGCGCGGCCCGTGCGTCCGCGCATTTGTGCTCCACCTGCAACAGCATATTGAAATCGCGCCAAACCTCTACTCATCCTTAACGATAAAAACTAACCAGATATTCATGCGCGTTAGTCTCATTTTGACCCGCGCCAACAAAAACACAATTCGGAGCAGAAACGTGAAAAAAATCATTGCTACCAGTGCATTGAGCAGCCTTCTACTGACCGGCGTGGCATATGCCGTCGAGGTAACTGGCGGATATGTGGACCTGGGCTATTCTACCTTCACAGACAGCGATCTTGGCGACGTCTACAACCTTAACGGCGCGGGCGAGTTGGCGTTTTCCCGCGCTTTCAGCCTGCAACTGGATGCGGGCGGCTACCGGTTCGAGGACGAGGACTATAACGGCACAAACGTCACCCTGCACGCCAACCTGCACACGCAAACCGCTTCGTTCGGTGCTTTCTATGGGCAGGACCATATCGAAGACGAGACGTTCCAATTCTATGGCGTTGAGGCCGGCTTCGGCGCAGGCCCTGCACAGATCGAAGGGTACCTGGGCTTTCAAGACCTGAAGGAAGCCTCGGGCGCGGATGGCGTAATTCTGGGCTTCTCAGCCGGAGGGGCCGTCAATGACAAATGGACTGTGATCGGTAAGTACGACTACCTGAACGACATTGAAGGTGCTTTGGACGTCAGCGCATTTTCGATTGGCGCGACCTATAATGTTGGCACCAACGCACAGGTTTACGGCGAATTCGGCGCGGCCCACCTATCTATCGGCAGCGCCAGCAGCACCGAACCGTTCCTAGGCGCAGGTGTCCGTATCAATCTGGGCAACGAGCGCGGCACAACCTTCGGTCGCCGTGGCGTTCTGGACAAGCTGCCCGGCCTCTAAAAAACATCAGACCCCGGCTTACAGACTGGCCGGGGTCCTGCCCCTATAAGTCTTGCAGCCGGGAATGAGCTGCGATAAAACGCCGGGCAATGGGTGATTAGCTCAGTGGTAGAGCGCTTCGTTCACATCGAAGATGTCAGGAGTTCAAATCTCTTATCACCCACCACCTCCTATTTTTTACACCTCCAGACAACGCTTGTCAGGCCAGAATCCGCCGGCGTATCTTTGACATACGCAGTGTAAAGGGTTGACGCGGATGGCCAAATTGAAGCGTGACATTGGCCTACTGGGTCTGACCTTCATTTCCGTTGGCGGCATTATAGGCTCTGGATGGTTGTTCGGCCCGCTCTTGGCTGTGCAACACGCAGGACCAGCTGCGGTTCTGTCGTGGATCATTGGCGCGGTGGCCATGTTTGTTCTGGCCATCACATTCGCTGAAATCTCGGCCATGCTGCCAATTCCGGGCGGTATCGCCCGGGTTCCCCAATTCTCGCATGGCAACATCGTCGCGATGGCAATGGGTTGGACGGCCTGGATCGGCTACAACACCACTGCGCCAATAGAGGTTGAAGCGATGTTGAAGTACTTAGCCCCTTACGCGCCCTGGCTGCACAATTCCGAGAGCGGAGATCTAACGAGCGCAGGTGTGCTGGTTGCTCTCTCCTTCATGCTTCTGTTCGTTGCCGTCAACGCCTTGGGCGTCAAATTCTTCACACGTGTCAACGCCACATTAACTTGGGCGAAGATAGCGATTCCGGTTATTCTCTCAGTACTCTTGATCGTGAGCAGGTTTGAGGTTCAAAACTTCAGCCGACCCGACGGGTTCGCCCCATATGGGCTGCAGGGCATCATGGCTGCGGTGTCGACTGGGGGCGTGATCTTTTCCTTCATCGGATTTCGTCACATCGTCGATATGGCCGGCGAGGTCCGCAACCCGAAATTCGCAATCCCAGCCGCGCTGGTTCTTTCAGTTTTGATGTGTGCGGCACTCTATTTAGCCCTACAGATCGCATTCATCGGCGCCCTCGACCCAACCTCGCTGGCACAAGGCTGGTCCAGTCTCAACTTCGGCGGAGAAGGTCCGCTGGATGCCGTGATAGTGTCCGTGGGCATTGTCTGGTTCCTAAGCGTATTGAATGTCGGTTCAGTCATAGGGCCATTCGGCAACGGGCTTGTTGCAACAGGTTCGAATGCCCGGATCGCTATGGCCCTGTCGAAGAATGGTTTTCTTCCCCAACGCATCATGCAGTTGTCTTCTTTTGGAATACCCTTCTGGGCGCTTGTGCTGAATTTCGGGATCGGAGTTTTGTTCCTGCTTTCGGTCCCGTTTACCACGGTCATCGCATTGAACGGGGCGGCAATTGTCTTGTCTTTCGCGGTAGGGCCGATCGCTGTCGTATGCCTTAGAAAGCTGATGCCAGATCACCCACGCTCAATCCGAATCCCCGCTGTCCGTTTCGTAGGCGCACTGGCCTTCGCCATAGCGACACTGATCGTTTATTGGAGCGGATGGGACACCGTCTGGCGCTTGGGCGTCGCGTTGATCATCGGAATGATCTTGTTGCTGATCCGCTTTCACAATCGTCTGGATGAAATGGACGTGGCCGAAGCGCGTTGGCTGATGCCCTATTTCGTCGGCATCGGTGTAATTTCAATATTTGGCCAGTTCGGAGAGGGTGCTCTAAAATTCATCCCGTTCGGCTGGGATATTCTGGTCTGCATTCTGTTCTCGACGGGGATATTCATGATCGCTGTCCGGTCGTCCTTGGCCGACGAAAAGTTTCAGAAATACATCGAAGAAGAGGAAATTTTGGAACCGAAACAACCAGTTGTCGGGCTATAGAAAAAAGGCGGGGACCAGCCTCGCCTTTTTCTTCGTGTCTTAGTGCGCCGTTGCAGACGGCCCAGAGCTTTCAGCCGCTTTTGCTGCCGCAGCCGCCGCCTCTTCTGCGGCTTCGTCCCATTCGATGGGCTCGGGCTCCTCGACCAACGCCTGTTTCAGCACTTCCGAGACGTGTTTGACCGGGATGATCTCCAACCCTTCCTTCACGTTGTCCGGAATGTCGGCCAGATCCTTTTCGTTTTCTTCCGGGATCAGAACCGTCTTGATGCCACCGCGCAGAGCCGCCAGCAGTTTTTCCTTCAAACCACCGATCGGCATCGCATTCCCGCGCAGTGAGACCTCACCCGTCATGGCGATATCCTTGCGCACTGGAATGCCAGTCAGCACGGACACAATCGAAGTCACCATCGCCAAACCAGCCGAAGGGCCATCCTTAGGCGTCGCGCCATCCGGCACGTGCACGTGGATATCGATCTTGTCAAACTGAGGCGGCTTCACCCCGATCTGAGGCGAAATTGAGCGCACATAGGACGAGGCTGCGTCGATGGATTCCTTCATCACATCGCCCAGTTTACCGGTGGTCTTCATCCGCCCCTTGCCGGGCAATTTCAGCGCCTCGATATGCAGAAGGTCTCCACCAACCGACGTCCACGCCAGACCGGTCACGACGCCAACTTGATCGTCCTGTTCAGCCAGACCATAGCGGAACTTGGGCACGCCGAGGAAATCATCCAGATTCTCAGGCGTCACGGTAACCGAGTCAGCCTCTTTCTTGATGATCTTGGTCAGCGACTTCCGCGCCACTTTTGCGATTTCCCGTTCGAGGTTCCGCACGCCCGCCTCACGGGTGTAGGTGCGGATGATCGACTGCAGCGCCTCATCGGTCAGTTCAAATTCCTTAGCTTTTAGGCCATGGTTTTTGACCTGCTTGCTGATCAGGTGCTGCTTGGCGATCTCGGATTTTTCCTCTTCGGTATAACCGGCCAGCGGGATGATCTCCATCCGGTCCAGCAGAGGCCCAGGCATGTTGTAGCTGTTCGAGGTGGTCAGAAACATCACGTTGGACAGGTCATATTCGACCTCAAGGTAGTGATCCATGAACGTGCTGTTCTGTTCCGGGTCCAATACTTCCAACATTGCCGAGGCCGGATCACCACGGAAATCCTGCCCCATCTTGTCGATCTCATCGAGCAAGATCAGCGGGTTCGTGGTTTTCGCCTTTTTCAGCGCCTGAATGATCTTACCGGGCATCGAGCCAATGTAAGTCCGACGGTGACCCCGAATCTCGGATTCGTCGCGCACACCACCCAGCGAGATGCGAATGAACTCGCGCCCCGTGGCTTTGGCAACCGATTTGCCAAGTGAGGTTTTACCCACGCCCGGAGGGCCAACAAGGCATAGGATCGGGCCTTTCAGCTTTTTCGAACGCTGCTGAACCGCCAGATATTCAACGATCCGCTCTTTGACTTTCTCAAGCCCATAGTGATCGGCGTCCAGAATGTCCTGCGCGCGGCCCAAGTCCTTTTTGACGCGGGACTTGGTGCCCCACGGCAAGGACAAGATCCAGTCCAGATAGTTACGCACGACGGTGGCCTCAGCCGACATCGGGCTCATGTTGCGCAGCTTCTTCAGCTCGCCTTCAGCCTTTTCACGGGCCTCTTTTGACAGCTTGGTCTCATTGATCTTCTCTTCCAGTTCGGCGACTTCGTTACTGCCGTCTTCGCCATCGCCAAGCTCCTTCTGAATGGCCTTCATCTGCTCATTCAGATAATACTCGCGCTGCGTCTTCTCCATCTGGGATTTGACGCGGGTCTTGATCTTTTTCTCGACCTGCAGAACCGACATTTCGCCCTGCATCAGGCCATAGACCTTCTCGAGCCGCTCGCTGACCGAGAGCGTTTCAAGCAGTTCCTGCTTTTGCTCGACCTCAATGCCCAGATGACCCGACACGAGGTCGGCCAGTTTGGCGGGCTCGGTGGTCTCACCCACGGCAGCCAAAGCTTCTTCGGGGATGTTTTTGCGAACCTTGGCGTAGCGCTCAAACTCATCCGCGACAGTGCGCAGCAGCGCTTCAGTCGTTGTGACATCGCCCGGAATTTCAGTCAGATACTCGGCACGGGCCTCGAAAAACTGTTCGTTTTCAAGGAACTCCGTGATCTGCACGCGCGCCTGCCCTTCGACCAGCACCTTGACGGTGCCGTCGGGCAATTTCAGCAGTTGCAGCACATTGGCCAGAACACCGGCTTGATAGATACCATCTACATCCGGATCATCGACACTCGGGTCGATCTGGCTGGATAACAGAATTTGCTTATCATCCTGCATCACCTCTTCCAGCGCGCGGACCGATTTGTCTCGGCCCACAAAGAGCGGCACGATCATGTGTGGAAACACCACAATATCGCGCAGCGGCAGGACGGGGTATGAGGAATTCAGAGGCTCTTGCATGCTCTATCCTTATCATTGGCAAGACAGCTCTGGTCCCTGCTTGAGGCAACCACTGGCCGTCTCCTGTCTTGGATGGTTTAAGGTGGGGCTGTTACCGCCCTATTTCAACCTCACCACCGTGTCTCAATTCGCAGCATGACCAAAGGTTCTGCGGACCGCAAGGCGCGCTAGGAAGATATCCACCGAAATTGTGCCGGTGCCTGCTAAATCGGCTCAATATCGCCCTGCGTGCGCTGCGCATGGAAATTGGCCCGCCAGGCCTCAAACGTTCCTGCCGCAATCGCGTCACGCATACCCTGCATGATTTCCTGGAAGTAGTGCAGGTTATGCCAGGTCAGCAGCATGCCCGAGATCATCTCGTTCGAGCGGAAAACATGGTGCAGATAGGCGCGCGAGTAGTGCGAACAGGCCGGGCATGTGCACTCTTCGTCCAGCGGGCGTGGATCATCGGCATGGCGCGCGTTCTTGATGTTCACCACGCCGTGACGCGTGAACACCTGACCGGTGCGACCGGACCGGGACGGCAAAACGCAATCCATCATGTCCACACCGCGCGCCACAGCGCCTACGATATCATCCGGTTTCCCTACACCCATCAGGTAACGCGGCTTGTCGGTGGGCAGGAAATCGGGGGCAAAATCGAGGCAGTCAAACATCGCCTCCTGCCCCTCACCCACGGCCAGACCGCCGATAGCGTAGCCCTCAAAGCCGATCGCTTTCAACGCCTCGGCGCTTTCTTCGCGCAGGTCTTGTTCCAGCCCGCCCTGCATGATCCCGAACAGAGCGTGGCCCGGGCGATCCCCGAACGCATCGCGGGACCGCTGCGCCCAACGCATCGACAGCTGCATCGACTCGGCAATACGTTTCCGGTCCGCAGGCAGTGAAGGGCATTCATCGAAACACATCACGACGTCCGACCCCAGAAGGCGTTGAATCTCCATTGACCGTTCCGGTGTCAGCTCATGCTTGGAGCCGTCGATATGGGATTTGAAGGTCACGCCCTTTTCGGTCAGTTTGCGCAACCCTGCCAGAGACATGACCTGAAAACCGCCCGAGTCGGTCAGGATGGGACGTTCCCAATTCATGAACTTGTGCAGCCCTCCCAAACGGTCGATCCGTTCGGCCGTGGGGCGTAGCATCAGGTGGTAGGTATTGCCCAGCAGGATATCGGCCCCGGTCGCACGTACGCTTTCCGGCATCATCGCCTTGACCGTCGCTGCGGTGCCAACCGGCATGAAGGCAGGCGTACGAACCTCGCCACGTGGCGTGTTGATCACGCCGGTGCGGGCTTTGCCGTCGGTTGCTTTGAGGTCAAAGGAAAACTGCTGGGTCATGTCATCATCTCGGATCGCGGAACCGGGCAGGCTTTGCCCGATCCGCCGGGTCTTTGCAACCCGTCAGGGCAGAGAGGCCACGCGGGCCGTAAAGAGATCAACAACCCCTGCCCCGTCAACGTCCCGGCAAACCCAAACCGGGGGGCGCCCTTCTTCCGGCACTGTGGCTCCGATTGCCTCGCCTTCAGTTGCCACCTTCAATCCGGTCTGAACGGAGTCAAACATATGATCATGGGTACAGGCGATGACAGCGGTCGAGTCGTGCAAGCCGCAGCCCTCCAACCCTCCGATCTCTTTGTAGAATTTCAGGTAGAATCGAGAGATATCGCGCAGAAACGCTCCCATATCGGGCGATTTCAGGGCTAGATCCTCAAAATCCGCGCTCTTGTAGAGTGTTTTCAGCGTCACATCCAAACCGACCAGAACAGTCTCAGGCGGTGCCGAAAACACCGCATCGGCAGCTTTGGCGTCGTGGAAAATATTCGCTTCGGCATGTTCCGTGATGTTGCCGGGGCAATAGACTGCGCCGCCCATAATCACCAGGCGCCTAAGGTTCGAGGCGAATTCGGGATCCAATGCCATGGCATCCGCGATATTGGTCAACGGGCCGACCGCGCACACGACAAGCTCTCCGGGATGTTGGCGTGCCATATCGACCAGAAAAGCGGCCGCGCTCAGGTTGTGGTTCTGCCCAATCTCAGGGATTTCGGTCAGATCACCAAAGCCTTCCGGCCCATGCACATGCTCGGATGGGCGATGGTCGTCCTCGCCATGAGCAAAGGGGGCACCCTGCGCCACGGGGACAGCTAATCCAAGCTTATCAACCAGATAACGCGCGTTGCGGCTGGATTGATGAACATGAGTGTTTCCGAAAACGGTGGTTAGCCCGATCAAGTCAATCTCGGGCGCGGCCGCAGCGTAGGCGATCGCCATTGCATCGTCGATGCCGGGGTCTGTGTCGATTATCAGTTTCATCCTCACCCGATAGCGCAAGCATTCACAGATGCAAAGCGGCCACTGTCTTTAGGTTCAGCCGTAAATTTCGGGTATTCTGGATTTGCAACAACCCCGGTTCCCGCCATACCAGAGTTGAAATCGGGCGACTCAATCCCCAAATGTATACTATAGTACACAATAAAAGAGGACAGTTATGACAGAAGAGCAGATCATCGGATTGCTTTCGTCGAATATCATTTACCTGTTGGCCGCCATTCTGGTGGTGGTCGTTATTTTCAAAGGTATCAAAATCGTTCCCCAATCTGAGAAATACGTGGTGGAGCGGTTCGGACGCCTGCACTCGGTCCTTGGGCCGGGGATTAACTTTATCGTTCCGTTTCTCGATGTTGCACGTCACAAAATATCCATTCTTGAGCGTCAGCTGCCCAATGCAACGCAGGACGCGATCACCAAGGACAACGTGCTGGTGCAAATCGACACCTCGGTCTTCTACCGCATTCTGGAGCCGGAAAAGACCGTCTACCGTATCCGCGATGTGGACGGCGCGATTGCGACCACGGTCGCAGGTATCGTACGGGCCGAAATCGGCAAGATGGACCTGGATGAGGTCCAATCAAACCGCGCGCAGTTGATTGCGCAAATTCAGGCAAGCGTCGAAACCGCTGTCGATGACTGGGGTATCGAAGTGACCCGGGCCGAGATTTTGGACGTGAACCTGGATCAGGCCACTCGCGATGCGATGCTGCAGCAGTTGAATGCTGAACGCGCGCGTCGCGCTCAGGTCACTGAGGCAGAAGGTCAGAAACGCGCGGTTGAGCTGCAGGCGGACGCTGAACTCTACGCGGCCGAGCAAACCGCAAAAGCCCGCCGCATTGAAGCCGAAGCCGAAGCCTATGCAACCGGCGTTGTTGCCAAGGCCATTCAGGACAACGGTATCGAGGCCGCTCAGTACCAGGTCGCTCTGAAACAGGTGGAATCTCTGAACGCTCTGGGCAATGGTACAGGTAAACAGACGATTGTTGTGCCGGCCAATGCGCTTGAGGCGTTTGGCGATGCGTTCAAAATGCTTAAAGGGGTTAAATGATGGCTGACCCGTTTTGGATGACGTGGTGGATCTGGATGGCGGGCGCTCTGGCGCTCGGCATTCTGGAGATCGTCCTGCCCGGGTTCATCTTTCTCGGATTCGCCATCGGGGCGGCGGGCACTGGCCTGCTGCTATTGATCCCGGGTCTTGCACTCTCTCTGCCGATTCTGATGCTGATCTTCGCGGTTCTGTCGCTGGTTGCATGGCTGGCCCTGCGCAAGACCTTCGCGCACCCGCATGGGCAGGTGAAAACGTTTGAACGTGATATCAACGACTAAGCACAGGCAGCGCCCAAGAGTCACTGCACGACTGGACGCTGCTAGACCTGTTCCCTATATAAACACTCAGGCAACTGACCCGAGGCAAAGATGACTCACCCGAGTGAACAGTTAGAAGGCACACCCTTGATTGCGCCATCGAGCATTGAACACCCCCTGTACGATCCGGTGGTCGAAGCGTGCCGGACGGTCTTTGATCCGGAAATCCCGGTCAATATCTACGACTTGGGCCTGATCTACACGATCGACATCAAGGACGACAACGCCGTTAAGGTGATCATGACCCTGACCGCGCCGGGCTGCCCCGTCGCCGGAGACATGCCGGGCTGGATCATGGACGCCATCGAACCCGTCGCTGGCGTGAAGGAAGTTGACGTCGAACTGACCTGGGAACCGCCTTGGGGAATGGAGATGATGTCAGACGAAGCGCGGCTTGAGCTAGGCTTTATGTAGCATCAGCACCTAGCTAAGCCTTTGTCACAAAAGGTTAACCCTTCTGTTACCAAAGTGTAGAGCTACTGTCACAGTACTGCGGGACACATGCGGCGCAAGTGTTTGTATTCCCAAACGCTCTCGCAAACGGGCCTGACTGGAAGACACCGCCCCCCATGATATCGGCCCCGAAATTGGACCGCCCTTGCCCGAGGGCGGTCTTTTTTTTAAGACCTAACTTACCCCGCACTTGGTCTTGATTTCGTCCGATCGCGCATCGAGCTGCTTGACGTAGTCGCCCGACAGCATCTGCAACCGCTTGCCCTCGGTCCCGGTCACCAAACCCAGCAAAGCGCCTGCAGGAGTGATAGCGGCAACGCTTTCCAATTGCTTGTCCTCAGCGTGTTTCTTCTCAGCTGCAATCGCACGCAGATCGCCTTCGGCGGTTGCGCAGTTGATAGGATGTCGTTTCAGAGTTTCATCGGCTGTAGCTGGAACCGACAGGGCCACAAGACTCCCACCAACCAAAAAAGCCCTTAAACTCACCTTCACTTTACCTTCTACCCTATTCATTTTAATATATTATCCCCAAAAAAGATCTCTGATCTCAAGCGCGTGGCTGCGATCACCCAGAAACAGGCTATGCCTATCCTCAATGCGAAAGCAACACTGACACGGCTGTCCTTTCAGTATCAAATTTCATTTTCTAAGGGCGCTCTGACTTGAGCCTACTGAAAGACGACCCTAAATTACATCTATCGCGCGACGACGGAGACTCAGATGTTCGGCATCCCCGGCAAACAAGCCGTGACCATGACGCCCAAAGCGGCAGAGCAGATCACCCGCCTGATGAAATCCGGCGGCCATGCCGGTCTGCGCATCGGCGTGAAGAAAGGTGGCTGCGCGGGCATGGAATATACCATGGACTACGTGGATGAAGCCGATCCCCATGACGAGGTCGTGGAGCAAGACAGTGCGCGCGTGATGATTGCCCCAATGGCGCAGATGTTCCTGTTCGGCACCGAGATCGACTACGAAGTCTCGCTGTTGGAATCCGGGTTCAAGTTCAAGAACCCCAATGTGGTCGACGCCTGCGGGTGTGGCGAATCCATCAAATTCGACGAAACCCTCGCCCAGCAATCCTAACTTGCATTCAAGTGAACGTAGGTCTCGTTGTACCGCCGGGTCAGGTGCTCTCCGGCAGTGATCACCTGATCTGACGTCGGAGGGGCCACATTCGTGTGGTAGGACGGGTTGAAGAACAGCGGGACCGAGATCCTCTCCTTCGTGCCGCCAACCACCCGATGCTCGGTCGCTTTGACGCGCCCAGCGGTCCAGAATTCCAGCATTTCACCAAAGTTGATGATGAACACGCCCGGTTCGGCTTCGACTTTTTCCCAGCTGCCATCGGGCATCCGCACCTCAAGCCCCGCCGTGCCATCGGTCGCCAAAAGGGTCACGCAGCCATAGTCGGTATGCGCGCCGATTCCGAAATCCTTCTCTCCGGCCCAATCTGGGCGCTGCGGGTAGTAGTTGCCGCGCAGCAAAGCCATGGGCGTGTCAAAAGCGTCGTCAAAACTGTCCGAGCCGCGCCCCAGAGCAACCGCAATTGCGCGCAGAACACGCATCGCGACATCGCAGGCGTCGGTGTAGTAGGACTGAATAGCTTCTCGGAACCCCTCGGGCTTCGTGGGCCAAAGGTTAGGGGCATAGACGCTGAGATTCTCAACGCGATATGGGTTTTCCAGAGGCAGTTCAAAACCGCAATCGAACACTTCCTTGAAATCGGGATTTGCGTTTGGATCGACCTGTTCGGATTTCGGCGCGCCCCAGCCCCGGTTCGACCCGGTTGAAGCCATATCGACCGACTTCTTCTCCTGCTCAGGCAAATGGAAAAAGGCGTTGTAGGCCTCAATCACGTCCTGAACCCGCTCGGCGCTCAGCCCGGTGTTGCCGACGGTCAGAAACCCCACCTGTCCGACGGCCCGCAGCAATCTGGCAAGCTCATCAATGTCCTGATTGTCCAATTTTTCAAGGTTAAGTTTGTCGATCATGGGACCCTCGGAATCGCTGCGCGGACCCTGCCTTTCCAGTATCAGAACTGCAACCGGAATTGTAAGGCCGGGCCAAGGGTGATATCGCATGGAAAAACCTCAAGATAGCGACAAGGGAGACGCGGAGATGCGGCGCAAACTGGCGGCTGGAAACTGGAAAATGAACGGAACCAGCGCTGCGCTGAGCGAGTTGGACGCATTGGCCCTGAAACACCCCTCGCCCAGCGTTGATGTTCTGATCTGCCCCCCCGCCACGCTGCTGCACCGGGCCGCGGAACGCACCCGAGGCACGGGCGTTGCCGTCGGTGGACAGGATTGCCACGCCGCACCCTCGGGTGCGCATACCGGCGACACCAGCGCCGAGATGCTGAAAGACGCCGGGGCCACTGCCGTGATTCTAGGGCATTCCGAACGGCGCGAGGACCATGGCGAACAGAACGAAGATGTGCGGTCCAAGGCCAACGCCGTGATGGAGGCTGGCCTCCAGGCGATCATCTGCGTCGGCGAAAGCCTTGAACAGCGCGAGGCCGCCAATACGCTGGACATCATCGGAGGTCAGATGTCGGGGTCGATCCCGGACCGCTCCACCGGTGAGAACCTGATTGTCGCCTACGAACCGATCTGGGCCATCGGCACCGGCAAGGTTCCGACATTGGACGAGATCGGAGAGGTCCATGACTTCATCCGCGCCCGACTTGAGCGCCGTTTTGGCGAGGGCGTCGGGCGCTCGGTGCGTCTGCTCTATGGTGGTTCGGTCAAACCGTCCAACGCAGCCGAGATTTTTGGCGTGTCCAATGTGGATGGCGCGTTGGTCGGTGGGGCCAGCCTGAAAGCAGCCGATTTCTCGGGCATCGTTGAAGCGCTGGAAACGGCCTAAGGACCCTCAGGCCAGTTTCATCGTGATCAGGCCCGCAACAATCAAAACTGCTGCGAAGATACGCGTGGCGGTGACGGCCTCGCCCAGAAACATGATGCCAACCAGAAACGCGCCTACCGCGCCAATACCTGTCCAGATTACATAGGCCGTCCCCAGTGGCAGGGTTCGCATCGCAAGCGCCAGTAACGCGAAGGACCCGATCATTGAAACGCCCATCACAGCCGTGGGCCAAATCCGCGTGAAACCGGCCGATTGCTTCATGGCAACGGCCCAGACAATTTCCAACAGGCCGGCAAGTAAAAGAAAAATCCAGGACATCGAGGACCCCTTTTAGATTTTCGGGTCGTCCCGAATGATCACCCTTTGTGGGGAGGTCGTCCTCTGACGCTCTAGTTAGGTACTCTGCACCCTTCTTCAAGGCACGAAAAAACCGGGCGAGAAAACTCGCCCGGTTCGCACTCGATAGCCATTTCTAGTTCGTTATGATTTCCGGTCCCATGAAGGTGTTGGGCAGGAAGGTCGATATCCACGGGATATACGTCACCATGATCAGGAAGACGAACAGCACAGCCAGGAACGGCAGCGCGGCCTTCACAACGCCCATCATCGGCATCCCGGCAACGCCCGAGGTCACGAACAGGTTCAGTCCGACCGGAGGCGTGATCATCCCGATCTCCATGTTGACCACCATAATGATCCCCAGATGGATCGGATCGATACCCAACTCGATCGCGATCGGGAACACCAGCGGTGCCACGATCACCAGCAAGCCCGAGGGCTCCATGAACTGACCACCGATCAGCAGGATCACGTTCACCACGATCAGGAAGGTCACCGGACCCAGCCCGGCCGACAGCATGGCGCTGGCGATATGTTGCGGCACCTGCTCATCCGTCAGCACGTGCTTGAGGATCAGCGCGTTGGCGATCACGAACAACAGCGTGACGGTCAGCTTGCCGGCCTCGAACAGCGTGTGCTTGGTATCAGGGTGGAAAAAAGCCGTGAGCAACGCATAGGGTTTTTTCAGCAGCGACAGGTTCTGCGTACCTTCTTCGGTGCTAAGCGGGCCCATATCCTTGTAGACAAAACTCGCGATGAAGAAGGCATAGACAGCAGCCACCGCAGCAGCCTCAGTTGGGGTAAAGATGCCCCCGTAGATACCGCCGAGGATGATCACGATCAGGAACAGGCCCCAACCGGCCTCGCGGGCAGAGACAAAGATTTCACCCCAACCCTTCCAATCGCCCTTGGGCAGGTTCTTGACCTTGGCCATGACGTAGATGGTGATCATCAGCATCAAACCCGCCATCAGGCCAGGGATGACCCCTGCAAGGAACATACGCCCGACCGAGACCTCAACGGCGGCCGCATAGACAACCATCACAATCGACGGCGGGATCAGGATACCCAGCGTACCGGCGTTACAGATAACACCAGCGGCGAACTCCTTGGAATAGCCAACCTGACGCATTCCCGCGATGACAATCGAGCCGATGGCCACCACTGTTGCAGGAGAAGACCCCGAAAGCGCTGCGAACAACATACAGGCAAACACGCCCGCAATCGCCAGACCGCCCGGAAGGTGTCCCACACAGGCAATCGAAAACCGGATGATCCGCCGTGCCACCCCACCGGTCGTCATGAAGGACGACGCGAGGATGAAGAACGGGATCGCCAGCAAGGTGAAGTGCCCCTCGAACGCCTCAAACAGCGTGCCTGCAACCGAAGCTAGTGAGCTGTCTGAGTATATCAGCAGGAACAGGGTCGAGCTGAGGCCAAGTGCCACCGCAATCGGAACCCCGATCAGCAGCAGGCCGATGACCATGGAAAATAGAAGTACAACGTCCATTAGTCATGCTCTCCTTGCTGCGCACGAACCTCTTCGATCTCGTCCTCAACCTCGTGACTGGCGACCAGACGGTCCGCTTCACCACGCCAGATCTGCACAGCGACCTGCGCAAAGCGGATCACCAGCAGCAACATCGACAGCGGTAGGATGAAGTAAGGAACAACTTTGGGCAGCTTTTCGTAATATTCGCCGTAGTTGATTAAGTCCTCCAGAAAGCGGAACGGCGCGATCATCGGGATATCGTCAACCTCGTAAAAGCTCTGACTGCGCGCGTCGAAGTTCAGACCCGTGGGAAACCAGCGTCCCGAGGTTGGCGGCAGATCCGCGAAGACAGCCCAATAATCATAGGACCCCTTCAGCAACAGCAACGAAAACGCCAGACAACAGGCCACAGAGATCAGCGCTAGAATCCGACGCGGCGCAGGGGCCAGCATGTTCAGGATGGCATCAACGCCCAGATGGGCGTGTTTCTTGACGGCGTAGGACGCCCCCAAAAGCACCAGCCATCCAAACAGGAAGACCGTAAGCTCAAGCGCCCACAGGATATTCGAGTTGAAGAAGAACCGCGCGATCACGTTGGCAAAGGTCACGGCCGTCATCAGGCCAAGCAGCACCGCGATCAGGGTTTCTTCGATATGGTCGACCAGCCCAGCCGGGCCGGATTTCGCACCAGACATCTATCTGTCCCCACATTTTTTATGATGATGAGAGTGTTGGGGCGGGCCTTTGTTTGGCCCGCCCGGCCTGCGCGCAGATTACTCCCCAGTCCCCAGCGCGCGGCCTGAACCGGGATCAGAACCCAGCGTTTATGGCCTGAGCGGCGTCGATCTTGTCCTGACCTACGTCATCCGCGAACTGGTCCCAAACCGGCTTCATTGTGTCGACCCAGGCCTGACGCTGCTCGGGCGTCAGCTGACGAATGATGCCACCCGCTTCGGTGATCGAGGCTTTGGCGGCTTCGTTCACGGCAAAGGCCTCTTTGTTGCGGGTCTCGGTGACTTCAGCCAGGATGGTCAGGAACTGGTCACGTACTTCGGGGTCGAGGCTGTCCAGCCAATCCACCGAGGTCACGACCAGATAGTCGATGATACCGTGGTTGGTCTCGGTGATACCGTCCTGCACCTCAAAGAACTTCTTGCCGTAGATGTTGGACCAGGTGTTCTCCTGCCCGTCGACAACGCCCTGTTGCAGCGCGCCATAAACTTCCGAGAACGCCATTTTCTGCGGGCTGCCACCGATAGCTTCCATCTGCGCAACCAGCACGTCCGAGGACTGAACGCGGAACTTCAGACCATCTGCATCAGCCGGAGTTTCCAGCGGCTTGTTCGCCGACATCTGCTTCATGCCATTGTGCCAGAACGCCAGCCCCTGCAGACCGCGGCGTTGCATGCTGTCTTTCATTGCCTGACCGGCATCCGAGGCCTGGAAGGCATCCACTGCGTCAATGTTCTTGAACATGAAAGGCAGGTCGAACAGGCGGAACTGCTTGGTGAACTTTTCGAATTTGGACAGCGAGGGTGCGGCCAGCTGAACGTCGCCCTGAAGCATCGCCTCAAGAACCTTGTCATCATTGTAAAGCGTCGAGTTCGGATAAACTTCAACGCACATAACGCCCTGCATCTCGTCATTGACGCGCTGTTCCAGCAGCGACGCTGCGATGCCCTTTGGGTGCTTGTCGGTGTTCGTCACATGCGCGAACTTCACAACGATCTCACCGTCGTCACACGCAGCCATGCCCGCCGTCGCCGTTACCGTCAAAGCCAGCGCTGTGGCTGCTGTTGTTAGGAATTTCATCTGTTTTCCTCCCAGACTTCCTCGAATTGTCTCATCGGCCCCATCTCGGCACCGTATGGACGGCAGTGAACCGACTGCTTCACGACGAAACAACAATTTGTAACAGACTTTGCGGTGTCAAGATTTATCGTTTTACAACAAAGCATTACAACCTAAGTCTAAAACACGAAGTTCGGCCTCTAGCGCACATGTGCGAAATCCCGCACATCTCTCGACGGCGCTGTGCGGAATCCCGCACAGTTTTTCGAATCACCCCCGAATCGCTCTGGCACCACCCGCAGTACGCCTTGGCGGACTGCTCGGCCCAACGGCTTTAACCGAATGCAAATGCGGGCAAAGCTGGCGGGAGTACCCCCTATCGCCGGTAGTCCTCGGGCCGAATCTGATAGCGCGCCAGTTTGTCGTAGAACGTCTTGCGCGGCAGCTTCAGCGCCTTCGCCGCGTCCGAGGCCTTTCCGTTGTGCCGCCCCAACGCAGCGATCAGCAACGAACGCTCTACCCGTGCCATCTGCTCGTTCAAGCCCAGATCCGTCGTCTCGGTAACCTCCTCGGGCATCCCTAAAACAAACCGCATGGCCGACGACATCAAAGAGCGCGCATTGCCCGGCCAATCGCTGGCCATCAACGCTGCAAGAAGCTCAGGTGACACGTCCGGCTCAGCGATCCCCGCCTGCTCGGCGGCCTGGGCAACATAGTGACGAAAGAGGGTCGGGATATCCTCGGGGCGCTCCGCCAGAGACGGTATGCGCACCCGCATCACATCCAAACGGTAGTAGAGATCGGCGTTGAATCGGCCCTCGGCAGAGATCGCAGACAGGTCCGAGGTCGTGCCCGCAATAATCCGCGCCCCTGCACCGCGCTCAATCACGTCCAGCGCTTCATACTGAGTCGATTGCGGCATGGCCGATATCTCGTCCAGAAACAGGGACCCGCCCTTTGCATCTTCGCAGGCTTGGGTGAAGTCCTGAACACTCAACCCAGCCGCCGCGCGTTTGACGAAAGGTCCCTGCCCAACGGGCGACATCAGATGCACGACCTCGGCGACTTTGGAAATCCCGCTGCCCGCCGGGCCGGTGACCAGCACCTCGGCGCCCGTCGGAGCAACACTGCGCACCCGCTCACGCAAGGTCTCGGCCTGAGGGGAGAGGCCGAACAAAAGCCGCGCCGCAGGGTCTCCGCGTTCCAGCTCTGATTTAAGCGCGCGTTGTTGGATGATATGCGCTCGGGCATCAAACGCCCGGTCCAGCACCGCCAGAAGGTCCGCCGCAGCACAGGGTTTCTCCAAAAAGTCGAACGCCCCCTGCCCCATGGCCTGAACCGCCATCGGAATGTCACCCTCACCCGTCAGCAAAACCACCGGCAACTCCGGGTCGATCTTTTGTGCGTAACTAAGCAGATGAAAGCCATCCCGCCCGGGCATCCGGATATCTGACAGGATTACACCCGGGAAATCAGATCGAATGTGGTCTTTGGCCGCCACAAAAGATCCCGCCGCAATCGGTTGATACTCCGCCAGTTCGAGGGTCTGGGCCAATGCCTCACGCACAGCAGCGTCGTCGTCCACCAGCAAAACGACCCGAGTCATGCCGCCTTTTCCTTCTCACAAGGCTCCAACTCGACCGTGAACTCTGCCCCTTCTTCCGTGTTGATCCCACGGATGTTGCCCCCGAAGCTCTGGACCAGACCGTAGGAGATCGAAAGCCCAAGCCCCATTCCTTCTGAAGAGCCAACGGCCTTGGTGGAATAAAATGGCTCGAACAGCTTTTCCGTGTTCTCAATCCCCGGTCCGATGTCCCGCACGGTAACTAAAAGCCTTTCGCCGGGATGAATCTCGATCTGAATACGGCGATCTTCCTGCTGGCTCATTGCATCGGCTGCGTTGTTGATCAGGTTCACAAAAACTTGCACTAAACGGACCTCGCCACCCCAGGCAAAGACAGGATGTTCGGGCGCGGTCCAGTCCAGCGAGACGTTTTCGGAACGAAGCCGAGCCTCGGTCAACTCAACAGCAGCGTTCATAACCTGCACCAGATCCACGCGCCCCATCGGTTCGCTTTCATTGCGAGCAAATGCGCGCAGGTTCTTGATGATCCGCGCCATGCGCGTCGCCATCTGGGAAATTCGACCCAGATTTTCTGCGGCTTTCTCGGATTTACCCCGCTCCATAAAGGCTGAGCCATTGTCGGCAAACTGCTGGATGGCCATCAAAGGCTGGTTCAATTCATGGCTGATCCCAGCGGACATCTGTCCCAAAGCGCTCAGCTTACCAGCCTGAACAAGATCGGCTTGCGCGCGTTTTAGGGCGGCTTCGGCCTCCTGCCGCTCTGCAATCTCGCGGCGCAGCGCAGCGTTTGCTTTCGTCAGATCTTTGGTGCGTTTTGCCACACGGGTCTCCAGCACTGCGTTTGCCTCTGTCAGCGTACGCCGCCGTTCGGTCGCCAGAAATAACAACGCGCCAAAAGCCAAACAGAGGGCTGCGACTGTCGCGGCCTGCAAACCCGCCAGTCGCCGGGCCGGAGCAACATCCATCAAGACCTCACCAGTCATGCCGATGACCGGCAATTCCTTGACAAGATGCAAAGCTCTGCGCGGCAGATATGGACTCCAATCCAGCGTCCAGAGTTCATACGGCCCCAAGCTCCGCGCCTGAAAAGAAACCGTCTCACCATCCGGAGGGGTCAAGCCAATCTCTGCGCCCACGCGTTGCCAAAACAGCAACTCCAGCCGGTTCGAGATAAAGACCACGCCGGAGTAGTCGACAAAGAACACCGCTTCGGTGCTGCCACGCCAAGTTTGTTCGATATCCTCAACGTCAGCAATCACGATCAAAGCCCCGATCACCGCACCGCTCTCATCGAAATCGGGTGCAGCATAGGTGAATATGCGATTGCCGGGTCCCGGCAGAATACCATGTGCGCTACCCAATGCGCCTTGCATAGCGCGTATGAAAGCTGGATTGTCTTGGACCGAGCTTGCGACACCTTCATGCGCAGAAGCCAGAACCGTCCCGGACCGGTCGGCATAAATTACATCGACCGCCGCCGTTTTATCCGCGACCTCCAATAGCAAAGCCTGTGCGGTGGCCCGACCGGATAGCGTATTGAGATCTTCAAGCACGGGGTGGCTGGCCATCAGCACCGCCAGTTCCTGATAGACTTGCAACTGTGTCGTCAACCGATCCGCCGCCAGATCCAAATCCGCCTCGGCCTTTTCGCTGAGTTGAAACACAGCCTGCCGGTAGCCGTAGAACCATACAGCCGAAGACAAAACTCCGACCATCATTAGAAATCCGGCAATGACCAAAATGCGTTGCATGTCCTAAGGTCTTGCATTGGCGGCGTCTTATGGCAAGCCTGCACAACTTCCAAAAAGCTTTGCGCCAGACTGCAACCCATCGCGAAGGCGATACAAATCTGCCTCCGGGCGGGCGAAAGATTCAGGAAAATCGCGCGGGCGCGCGATGCCTCCGGCGGGGATATTTAGGGCCAGATGAAGCATGAGATCCTTTTTCATCTGGCTAAAAATATCTCGGGGGAGTCGCCCCTTGAGGGGCGGCGGGGGCAGCGCCCCCCAATCTCTTCCTAGCTTTCCACTAAAGCGTTGAGAGGCAGCATCGTGGTCGACTTGATCTCTTCCATCGACAAAAGGGCAGTCACGTTGTGAACACGCACCTCTGAGATCAGTTGTTGGTAGAACTGATCATAGGCACGGGCATTCTTGACTCTCACTTTCAGGATGTAGTCGATGTCCCCTGCCAGCCGATGGGCCTCTTGGACTTCGGGTTGATCGCGCAGGGCCTTCAGGAATTTGCGCTGCCATTCGGCCTCATGCTCAGAGGTCCTTATCAAGACGAAGAACGTGGCCTCGAAACCCAGCGCTTCGGCATCAAGCAAAACGGTCTGTTGACCGATGATACCGGCACCCTTCAACTTGCGGATTCGATTCCAAACAGGCGTCTTGGAACTGCCGACCTGGGCCGCTATTTCGTCCAGAGATTGGCTGGCATCGCGCTGCAGCTCAGCCAGAATTTTCCGATCTGTGTCGTCTATTCGCACCGACATTCCAATTTTCCTTACGTTTCGAAACCAGCGTTCCAAATTTCAAATCCAAAAGAACAAATGTTCTTATTTGGCACGACATATGGCACTATACTGGGAATATTTCCTATATATCAGGACAAGTCAAACCAACTGGAACAGAAGATGGCGCAGTCGGAGTCACAACATATCCTAGGCCACGTCGATTTTGTCGGCGCAGGACCCGGTGATCCGGATTTGCTTACGCTCAAGGCGGTCAAAGCCTTTGAGCGGGCCGATGTCGTGCTTCATGATCGCCTGATCAGCGCAGAGGTTCTGAAACTGGCTGGTCAGTCCGCCGTTCTGGTCGATGTGGGCAAGGCCGGTTTCGGGCCTTCGTGGAAACAGGACGACATCGACGCGCTGCTGGTCTCACATGCTCTCAAAGGCCAGCGTGTTGTGCGGTTGAAATCCGGCGACCCGACCGTTTTCGGACGTCTGGACGAAGAGATTGAGGCCGTCGCGGCCGCAGGTATCTCGTGGCAGATTGTGCCGGGTATCACTGCGGCCTCTGCCGCCGTGGCCGGGATTGGTCAAAGCCTGACGCGTCGTGGTCGCAACTCCTCGGTTCGATTTCTGACCGGCCACGATATGAAGGGGTTCGCGGATCACGACTGGGCCGCCCTTGCGCGCGAAGGATCTGTTGCGGCGGTCTATATGGGCAAGAAATCAGCGCGGTTCATTCAGGGCCGCCTGATCATGCACGGTGCCGACCGCCAGACGCCTGTGACGCTGATCGAGAACGCCTCGCGCCTCGACCAACGCATTATGGAAACCAATCTGGATCGTTTGCCGAAAGATCTGGCTGCTGCCGAGATGGAAGGCCCAGCCCTTATGTTTTATGGCCTCGCCCCGCGCCAAGCGGCCCTGGCCCTGACCGAATTCAAAAAGGAGCATGCCTGATGGCCCGCGCTTTTACGCCCAAAGTTGTCACCGCTAACGATCTGCTGGAAGGCGACGTGATCTATCAGACCGAAGATGACCGCTGGTCGCGTGAACTGTCCGAGGCCGAGCTGATCACCGACGAAGCACATGCGCAGGTCCGTTTGCTGGATGCGGCACGTCAGGCGAACAAGATCGTCGGCGCGTATCTGGCCGATGCCGCGGCTGGTGAAAACGGCCCCGAACCCACCCATTTCCGAGAGGAGTTCCGCCGCACCGGACCCTCGAACTATGCCCATGGCAAGCAGGAAACACAGTCGCAGCCCCGGGCCTGACCTCCGGCCCCTATCTCCCCATTTAGGCCCCAAGGTTTCGGGGCTGCATTTAAGGACAGCTACACATGTATCGCTACTCCGAGTTTGACACAGCATTCCTGGCCGAGCGCAACCGTCAGTTCCGTGCACAGGTCGAACGCCGCATCGACGGCTCACTGACGGAAGATGAATTCAAGCCGCTGCGCCTGATGAACGGTCTGTATCTGCAGTTGCACGCCTATATGCTGCGGGTTGCTATTCCCTATGGCACGCTGTCCAGCGCGCAGATGCGCCAACTGGCTCTGCTGGCCGAGAAGTGGGACAAGGGCTATGGCCATTTCACCACCCGTCAGAACATCCAGTACAACTGGCCGAAACTGAAAGACGTGCCGGATATGCTGGACGCGCTGGCTGAGGTTGGCATGCACGCCATCCAGACCTCGGGCAACACGATCCGCAACGTGACCGCCGACCATTTCGCCGGTGCCGCCGCGGATGAAGTCGCAGACCCGCGCCCCTATGCCGAACTGCTGCGTCAGTGGTCGACTGACCACCCGGAATTCCAGTTCATGCCGCGTAAGTTCAAGATCGCCATCACGGGCTCGGAAAACGACCGCGCCGTGATCAAAGCGCACGATATCGGCCTTCAACTGGTTGAGCGTGACGGCGTTCTGGGCGCCCGCGTGATCGTAGGCGGTGGTCTGGGCCGGACCCCGATGATCGGCAAGGAACTGTCCGAGTTCGTCGCTTTCGACGACCTGCTGGCCTATCTGGAAGCCACTGTCTCCGTGTGGAACCAGATCGGCCGCCGTGACAACAAGTACAAGGCACGTATAAAGATCACCGTGCACGAACATGGGATCGACGCCATCCGTGCCAAGGTCAACGAGCGCTTCCTGCAGGTTCGCCCACAGTTCAAAGGCGCCGACATGGCTCTGCTCGAAGAGATCAAGGGCCATTTTGCGGCTCCTGCCTTCCGCGGAGGTTCGGTTGCTTCCTTTGAGTCGGCCTACACCAACGATCCGGTCTTCCGGTCGTGGGTCGACACCAACATCGCGCCTCATAAAAACGCGGACCACGCGATCGTCACGATCTCAATCAAGAAGCACGGCAAAACGCCGGGCGATGCAACCGCCGAGCAGATGCGCGTCATGGCTGATCTGGCCGAAGAATTCGCCTATGACGAGCTGCGCATCAGCCATGAGCAGAACGTGATCCTGCCGCATGTCCACAAATCGGACCTGCCCGCGATCCACGCGAAGCTGAAAGAGCACGAGTTAGCCACAGCCAATATCGGTCTGATCAGCGACATCATCGCCTGCCCAGGCATGGATTATTGCGCACTGGCCACGGCCCGCTCGATCCCGGTTGCGGAACAGATCGCGACCCGCTTTGACGAGCTGAAGTTGGAGCATGATATCGGCCACCTGAAGATCAAGATCTCGGGCTGCATCAACGCCTGTGGTCACCACCATGTCGGCCATATCGGTATCCTGGGTCTGGATCGCGCTGGCGTCGAAAACTACCAGATCACTCTGGGCGGCGACGGCACCGAGACCGCGGCTATTGGCGACCGTACAGGTCCGGGCTTCGCCTATGATGAGATCGTTCCGGCCATCGAGCGCATCGTCGACACCTATCTGAACCAGCGGGAGAGCGCTGAAGAAACCTTCCTGGAAACCTACCGCCGGGTCGGTATGGCGCCCTTCAAGGCTGCACTCTACCCCGAGGCACAGGCCAATGCCGCTTGACCTGATCCAGACGGAACTGGGTAAAGACCGCGCTGAACTGACCGAAAAGGTCAACGCGTTGAACGCCCGGTTCCGCCATCACTCGGCGCATGATGTCATGCACGGAGCGATTGAGGAAATTGACGATCTGGCTCTGGTCTCAAGCTTTGGGGCCGAGTCGGTTGTTCTGTTGCACATGGCTGCCGTTGTCGACCAGATGACGCCGGTTCTGTTCGTTGACACCCAGATGTTGTTTGCGGAAACGCTTGAATATCAACAAGACGTCAGCGAACGCCTCGGCCTGAAGAACGTCAAGATCATCCACGCCGAGGATGAGGACATTCAGCGTGAAGACCCCTATGGCGCGCTGCGTCTGCGGGATACGGATGCGTGCTGCAACCTGCGCAAGACCTTTCCGCTGCAACAGGCCCTTGCCGGCTATTGCGGTTGGATCACCGGTCGCAAGCGGTTTCAGGCCGGCACCCGCGCCGCGCTCGAGTTCTTTGAGGTCGAGGACGGCACTGGCCGGATCAAGGTCAACCCGCTGGCCCATTGGGCGCCCGAGGACGTGCGCGCCTATATGGATGAAAACAACCTGCCCCGCCACCCGCTGGTGGCCAAAGGTTACCCCTCGATCGGTTGTGCGCCCTGCACCTCTCCGGTCAAGGAAGGCGAAGACCCCCGCGCCGGACGTTGGCGCGACCAGAAAAAAGAAGAATGCGGCATCCATTTTGTCGATGGCAAAATGGTGCGCGCCGGAGAGAAAACATGAACGTAATTGTATCGGATGAGGGGTTCTCCCCCGATGACTGGACCGACGGCTTTGTCACGCTTGAGGACGCGGCCAATGATGTTGTGGCGCTTGATGTGGCCTCGGACACCGACCCGGACGAGCTGATCGACCGTCTCGGCAACGCCCAGATGGTTCGGGTGGACTTCCCGTCCTCGGCGGATGGTCGCGGTTTCACCATTGCCCGCGTGCTGCGCCTGAAAGGCTATACGGGCCGTTTGCGCGCCAAAGGGCACGTTCTGGCCGATCAATACGCCATGGCCCGCCGCAGCGGCTTTGACGAAGTCGAGATCGACGACGCCCTCGCCTCACGCCAGCCCGAAGATCAGTGGTTGGCCCGTGCCAACTGGGAAGAAAACAACTATCAGGCCCGCCTGCGGGGCTGACCCGCCATCGCCAGCTTGTGACATTAAAGGGGCATTTCGCCCCTTTTCCTGACTTGGATCAAAGATTAAACGGAGATGTCGGTTTAGCAGACCGATAGCGAAACGATGACAGAGATGAAGCCCGTGAGTGAAGCAACCGCCGTAAAGGCCCCCGTTCTGCCGGACGCCCAGACCGTGACCGAGGTCAAACACTGGACCGACAGCCTGTTCTCGTTCCGGGTGACGCGCCCTGCGACGCTGCGCTTCCGCTCGGGTGAGTTCGTGATGATCGGCCTGATGGGCGATCCTGATCCCAAAACCGGTCGGCAGAAACCGCTGCTGCGCGCCTATTCGATTGCGTCTCCGTCCTGGGACGAAGAGCTGGAGTTCTACTCGATCAAGGTACAGGACGGCCCGCTGACCTCGAAGCTGCAGCACATCCAGCCCGGCGATCAGATCATCCTGCGACCCAAGCCCGTGGGCACACTGGTGCATGACGCCCTGCTTCCAGGCAAACGCCTGTGGTTCTTCGCCACTGGCACCGGCTTTGCCCCCTTTGCCTCGCTGCTGCGCGAGCCTCAAACTTATGAGGACTACGATGAGGTGATCATCACCCACACCTGCCGCGAAGTGGCCGAGCTGGAATATGGCCGCCAGTTGATCGAAAACATCCGTCAGGACGAAATGCTGGCCGAGCTGATGGGTGAAGGCTTTGCCGACAAGATCCGGTACTACCCAACAACGACCCGGGAAGAGAGCCCAAAGATGGGCCGCATCACAAACCTGCTGAAAGACGGCACCGTGTTTGCCGATCTGGGGATCGAAGGCGGCATCAAACCGGAAACCGACCGTGCGATGGTCTGCGGTTCGCTGGCGTTCAACCTGGACATCAAGGAAATCCTCGAGGAATTCGGCCTGCGCGAAGGTGCAAACTCGGAGCCCAAAGAGTTCGTAATCGAAAAAGCATTTGTAGGCTGATCAACCTGTTTGGCCGGGTCCATCGGGTCCCGGCCAGCTGTTTCCTGTGTTCAATCTTGGGAAATTCCAGTCTTTAAGCCTTTATGCTGCTTGAAACACTGCGCGCACCCGTCTAAATTCCCACCTCGAAATTCTGCAATCATCAAAGGAATGAACCCATAGCTCGCAGACCCCACAACGCGCCGCCGCAGAGAGACACTGGCCCGCGCGTCAATGAAAAGATACGTGCCCCCGAAATCCGCCTGATTGGTGCCGAAGGTGAAAATGTCGGGGTGGTTCATCCCGCCAAAGCCATGCAACTTGCCGCCGATGCCGGCCTTGATCTGGTCGAGATCTCGCCCAATGCGAACCCGCCGGTCTGCAAGATCATGGATTTTGGCAAGTTCAAGTACGAACAGCAGAAACGCGAAAGCGAAGCCCGCAAGAAACAAAAGATCATCGAGGTGAAAGAGGTCAAATTCCGACCCAACACTGACACGCATGACTATGAAGTCAAAATGAAGAACGTCTATAAGTTCTTGGAAAAGGGCGACAAGGTCAAAGTCACCCTGCGTTTCCGTGGCCGTGAGATGGCGCACCAGAACCTGGGTCGCGAATTGTTGGAGCGTGTCGCCGAAGACATCAAGGAACTGGGCAAGGTTGAGAATATGCCCAAGATGGAAGGCCGTCAGATGATCATGATGATCGGCCCGCTGCCGCAGAAGTAACTCGGCCTATCACCGCAAATACCCAAGCCCCTTCGATCTCCGAAGGGGCTTTTTTCATCCCGCTTTCCGGTTGCGCATCCAATGGGCTGCATCCCGCACGTCGAATACCAACGAGATGACATCGACAATCATCAGCAGCCACAGGAACCGAAAATAGTTGGGGTTGAGCGTGTCTGCTGCGCTCAGCATCCCCGCAACCACAATCGCCAGCGGAACCCAGCACAGGAGATGCGGAAGGGCCATCGCCCCGCTCATCCCGCGCGCGGCCATCATGATCGGCAGGTTCAACGCCATTCCCGTGATCGCAAGAGCGGCAATCAATTCCCCCTGCGGCTGGTCTAGAAAGAACAGCGGCATCAGGTTGACCGGAACCAAAATCACGGCCACCCAGATTTGCACCCAAAAGGGTAAACCTCGGAAACTATGCCAAATATCCTGCACCACGACCGCGCCCTCTTCTCAGTTCGCGTCAAACTTACCGAATTTGCGTTGGGCGAAAAGGGCTGTCACCGGATTGTCAGATCACGGCGGCGATCGCCCGGCCAAGCTTGGTGACAAGCTCGTCTATCTGCTCCTCTTCGATGATGAAGGGCGGAGCCAGCAGGATGTGATCTCCGGCCTTGCCGTCGCGTGTTCCCGACATCGGATAGCAGATCAACCCTTCGGCCATCGCAGCCTTTTTGATCTTTGCAGCCACTCCCAACGTCGGATCGAAAGGAGTTTTGCTTTCGCGATCCGCGACCAGTTCAATTCCACGAAACAGGCCACGGCCCCGGATATCGCCCACATTGGCGTGCTGACCAAAAGCCGCTTCCAGCGCTGACTGAAGTTTACCCCCCATCACACCGGCCCGGGCGGGCAGGTCTCGGCTGGTCAACTCACGAACCACCGCCAAGGCCGCAGCCGTCGCCACCGGATGGCCAATATAGGTATGGCCATGCTGGAAAAAGCCCGAGCCCTGTTGGATCGCATGATAGATTTTATCCGTGCAGAGCATCGCTCCAATCGGTTGATACCCGGCCCCCAACCCTTTGGCGATGCACAGAATATCCGGTGCGACGCCATCGTGATCGCAAGCAAACAGATGCCCGGTTCGGCCCATCCCACACATCACTTCATCGAGGATCAGCAGAACCCCGTATTGGTCACAAATCTCGCGAATGCGCTTGAAATACCCCTCGACCGCCGTAACAGCACCGAGGGTCGCCCCGACTACTGGTTCCGCCATGAACGCCATGACTGTCTCCGGCCCAAGACGTAGGATCTCCTGCTCCAACTCATTCGCGACGCGTTGACCGTAGTCAAAGCTGCTCTCACCCTCGGGCTTTTCCGCGTATTCATAACACGCCGAGATATGGGTCATCTCGATCAACATCGGCGCGAACTGTGCCCGCCGCCAAACATTGCCGCCTGCAGACAGCGCACCCAGAGTATTGCCGTGATAGCTTTGACGACGCGCTATCACATGGCGACGTTCAGGCTGACCGATCTCAAGAAAATACTGTCGCGCCAGCTTGATCGCGGCCTCGGTCGCCTCGGAGCCGCCGGACACGAAATACACCCGGTCCAGATCACCCGGAGCATGCTGAATCAGCAGATCGGCCAGCTCTTCCGCCGGTTCCGAGGTCATGAAACCGCTATGGGCAAAGGCAATCTGCTCAACCTGCTGCTGAACAGCTTCAATCACAGCACGGCTAGAATGACCCAAACAAGACACGGCCGCATCGCCACAATCCAGATAGCGTTTGCCCTTGGCATCAATCAGGTAACATCCGTCGCCGCCTGCCGCGATGGGCAACTCGGCTTTGGTATGGCGCGGAAACACATGGCTCATTCTTGTTCTCCTTTGATCAACGACACGAGTGCTTCAACCGATGCCGCGTTGTTCGCCCAGGTTTGACCCGAGGAATCCGTCAGGCTGTTCTCAAACCCGACACGCACATCCCCGCCCTGCCGCGCGGCCTTCAGCAAACACGCATGTTCCTTTGCCCCAAACGCGCAGAGCATCCACGGACCACCCTCTAGCGGAAACTGATCCAGATCGTCAGGCACAGATTCCTGCCCTGTCGCATACCGGCCCAAAACAAACAGGCGATCCACCTGCCCGGCCCTCACAACGCCTTCAGCCTGTAGTCGCGCCAACAAAGCCGCGTCCTCAGCATCATAGAGGATATGTTGAACGCGCGTCCCCTGATCATGGCACAGGCCGTAGACCCGATCCGCCATCTCCGCGACTTCGCGCACAGAGATCGAGGCCCAAGTGGGGCGCACTTGCCGCAAGCACTCGAATTGAGCCTCTACGTCATAGACCCCTGCCGCTTCGGTCGTGATCTGCACCTCCAGACCGGGCAACTGCTGGCGCAACTCGCCCAGGGCTTCCCGATATAGCCCCGCATCTAAAGAGTGCCGCCCCTCCGAATCACGGACATGCAAATGCAGCCCGTCCGCTCCGGCTGCGTGGCAGTCATGCGCGGTTTGAAGGGTTTCCCGCAAGCTCACCGGTAGCTGAGGATGATCCGCATACCCGCGCCGCGCCCCATTGGGGGCAACAAGGACATATGGCTTTGGGGCGGTGGACGTCATTGAACTCTCCGTTCTGTATGGGTTCGATCTACGCTCATCCAGATCGTTTTCAATTGGCAATTTTCAAAACATATGTTTTCTTCTGTTTTATGACCGATGCGCTCAGCCCTCTGATCTCTGCTCTCCGGCAATCAATCGACCAAATGCCGCCGCAATTACAGGCGGCAGCCAAATATGTGATAGACCATCCGGGCGACTTTGGCCTCGACCCGATCCGCACGACCGCGACGAAGATCGGTGTCAGCTCAAACGTTCTTGTCCGCCTCGCCCAACGGATGGGCTTTGATAGCTACAACGCCTTCCGCAGCCCGTTTCGACAAGCCCTGGTAACGGATGGCGAGACCCACTTGGATCAGGATTGGTTGAGCGAGGAGCGAACAGACCCTTCGTTCGACACCGCTCAGGCGGAGTTTGCGCGCAATGAAATGAACGTCGTGGCAAGATCCCTACGTTTGATGGACCCGGTGAAAACAAATGCCGTGATCCAGCTTATCTTAAACGCCAATCGCTGCTTCATCACAGCAACGCGCGCAAGCTACGCGCTCGCCCATTACTTTCACTATGCAGGCCGCATGGCCCATCCGGGTTTGCAACTGATCCCGCGCCATATGGGGTCCGCAACCGACGATCTGCTGGATGCCGGGCCGGATGATTGCCTGCTGGCTATAACCGTTCGTCCCTATTCGTCCGAGACGATCCGAACCATGCGCTTCGCTGCGGACCGAGGGTTGAAGATCATCCTGATCTCGGACAGCGACATGATCGCACCGGGTATTCGCCCGGACAAGAGCCTGCAGATCAGTACGCGGTCGATGCACCACTTCTCTAGCTTCTCCGGAGCGATGGCCGTTCTGGAATGCCTGCTCAGCCACCTATTCGCAGCCGGCGGAGAAAACGCCCTGCGCCGCGTGGAAGCCTATGAGAAAACACGCGAAGACACCGGCGCCTATTGGCAACCTGCAAAGCTACCGAAGGTTAGAAAACCATAGCAAAAGCCCCGGGGTTTTACCCGGGGCTTTAGGGTTTATTGTTTCTGTGTTTACGCGCAGTCTTGGACGGCGCGTTTTGTCATGACGCTGACGAGATGCGCGCGGT